>JBOFBK010000359.1:0-9251 GCA_051645525.1 Dermatophilaceae bacterium
AGCAGCACCGCCATCCAGATACCGGCCTGCCGACCGACGTGCCCGGTTGGGTGCTGATCGACTGGGCGTGGGTGCCGGTGCGTGGCGCGTCGTGCGCGCTCGCCGGGCTGCTGGGTCGTGCCCTGCTCGAGCTCGCGGACATGTCCGACTTCGTCGGCGACGCGGGCCGTGCCGCTCGGGCGCGCCGCCGTCACGCGCACCTCGCCGAGGGCGTCGAGCTGTTCTGGGATGACGACCGCGGCCGGTACGCCGACGAGCTCGTCCGGGGAGAGCGCGGCCGGACGGCCTCGCAGCACGGTCAGGCGGCGGCCCTCGTCGGGGGCTTCGCTCCACCGGAACGGCATCCGCGGCTCGTCGAGCTGCTCACAGACCCGGCCCTCCACGTGCACGCCACCTTGTCGTTCCCCGGTGGTGACCCGGGGCTCAGCGGGACGACCGCGATGCCGGGCACCCAGCTGATGCTGCCCGGCATCCCCGAGCCGTGGTGGGACGCCGGCCGCCTCGTCGTGACGGCCCAGCCGTTCTTCCGCTACGTCGTGCACGACGCGCTCAGCGCCGCCGGCCGGGACGACCTGGTCGTCGGGATGCTGCGCGCCTGGGAGCCGCTGCTCGCCCGGCACCCCACCTCGTTCGCCGAGACGTTCTACGGCGGCAGTCTCGCGCACGGCTGGTCCTCGACCCCCACCCGCGACCTCGTGACCACGGTGCTCGGTGTCACCCCCGCCGAGCCGGGGTACGCGGTGGCCCGGGTCACCCCAGCCCTCGGCGGGCTCACCTGGGCCGAGGGGGTCGTGCCCACGCCGCACGGCGAGCTGCGGATGCGAGCCGATGCCGACACCGTCGAGATCGACTCGCCCGTGCCGGTGCTGTTCGCCGGCCGGCGGCTGGATGCCGGCCGGCATCGGGTCCCCGCCGTCACCCGGTGAGCGTCATCCGCGCTGGCGAGCGTCATCCGCGCTGGGGAGCGGCGCCGGTGGAGCCGCGCACGACCAGCTCGGGGCGGAACACGTACTCGGCGCGCGGCGGTGGCTCACCACCGATCTCGTCGAGCAGGGCGCGCACCGCGGCGTCGCCCATCGCCTCGACCGACTGGCGAATCGTCGTGAGCGGCGGGTCGGTGAACGCCATCATCGTGGAGTCGTCGTAGCCGACCACCGAGAAACCCTGCGGCACAGCCAGACCCATCGACCGAGCCTGCCGGATGGCGCCGAGCGCCATGAGGTCGGAGCCGCAGATCACCGCCGTCGCACCCCGGGTGATGAGCCGGCCCGCCGCGGCCGCCCCGCCCTCGAGGCTGAACACGGTGTGCGTGACGAGCTGGTCGAGGTGGGCCGGCTCGGTGCCCAGCACCTCGCGCATCGCGGCGCGGAACCCGTGCACCTTGCGGATGACGGGCGTGTACCGCTCCGGCCCGAGAGCGAGCCCGATCTCGACGTGCCCCAGCTGGGTGAGATGGGTGACCGCGAGGCCCATCGACGCGACGTCGTCGTTGGAGACGAACGGCGCGTCGACGCCGTCGAGCCAGCCGTTGACGAGCACGATCGGCAGACCGCGAGCCCGCAGCGCCTGGTAGCGCACCGGGTCGCCGGTGGCGTCGGCATGCTGGCCGGAGACGTAGATGATCCCCGAGACGCCGCGGTCGAGCAGCATCTGCACGTACTCGTCCTCGTGCACACCGCCCGCCGTCTGGGTGCACAGCACCGGGGTGAACCCCTCGGCCGCGAGTGCGGTCTCGATGACCTGCGCGAAGGCCGGGAAGATCGGGTTGACCAGCTCGGGCATGATCAGGCCCACCAGCAGCGCCGACTTCGGCCGGAGCCGGTTCGGGCGGTCGTAGCCGAGCACGTCGATGGCGGTCAGCACCGCCTGCTTGGTGGTCTCCGCGACGCCCGGCCGGTCGTTGAGCACGCGGCTCACCGTGGCCTCGCTCACCTTGGCCCGTGCCGCGATGTCGGCGAGGCGCGCGGCGCGCGGCTCGATCACCCGTCGCACCCTATCGACGGGCACGCCCCGATCCTGCCGCGCCGCGGTCAGACGAGGAGCGGGGTGCCGGGGTCGAGCACGTGCGTCTCGGTGTCGGGCGCGGAGTCGGCGACAGCGTCGGTGTAGACCGACGGCCGGCCGTCGAGCTTGAGCAGCAGTCGCTCACGCAGTGGGCCGGCCGTGAACGCGTAGTGAATGGGGACGGCCAGGCGGGGCCGGAGCGTGGCGGTCAGCTCGGCGGCCTCGACGGCCGTCATCACGACCTGCCTGTTCAGCATCGGGCGGATGGTGAGCCCGTTGATCGGCAACAGGGCGAGGTCGATGTCGCCGGCGCGGGTGCGCACCTCGTCGAGCTCGGGGATGCGCAGCGTGTCGGCACCGAAGAACACCGTGCGGCCGTCGCCGCGCAGCAGGTAGGTGACCTCGGGCACCTTGTGCCTGGCCGGCGCGGCGGTGACCGTGACCGGGCCGATCGGCACGCTCTCCCAGGGGTCGACCTCGACGACGTCGCGCCAGCCGGCGGCGGCGGCCCGGCGCCCCAGGCCGCGCTTGACCACCATCCGGATCGACTTGTCGGGGTAGGTCGCAAGGGCGTCGAGGTCGAAGTGGTCGTAGTGCCCGTAGCTCACGACGATCCCGTCGAGACGCGGCAGGTCGGCCGGGCTCGGCCAGGGCCGGCCCTCCCCGGGGTGATAGCCCGGCTTCTCGGAGAACCACGGGTCTGTGAGCACCCGCGTCCCGTCGAAGTCGAGCAGCACGCTGGCATGGGCGATCCGGGTCATGGTCGTCGGCATCACGGACTCCTTTGAGTAGACGGCTGTCTGGTCATATCAGTAGACACTTGTCTGCTAATCTCGTCAAGTGGCCACCCGGCGCGAGCGCAACCCCCGCGGGGCCGGCTCCCGCCTGCGCGACGACCTCGTGGCCGCGGCGTCCCGCCTGCTCGAGGACCACGGCGAGCCGGGGCTGACCATGCGGGCGGTCACCCGCGCCGTCGGCGCCGCGCCGCAGAGCATGTACGCCCACTTCGCCGACCGCGAGGACCTGCTCTGGGCCGTCCTGCGAGTGTGGTTCGCCGAGCTCGAGGACGTCCTTCGTCACGCCGTGCCGGATGACGCTCCCGCACCCTCACGCGTACGGACCCGCGCCCTCGCGCTCTGCCGCTACGGCCTCGATCACCCTCGCCGGTACCGGCTGCTCCTCGATCGGGACGGCCCGGCGCCCGCCGGCGTCCCGGTCGAGGAGTTCCCCGGGGCGCGGGTGTTCGGCCTGCTGCAGGATGACGTCCAGTCGGCCCTGGCCGCATCGGCCACCGGACGGGCAGCGAGCAGAGGCGCCGACGCGTTCGTCACCACCACCGACCTCCTCGCCGCGCTGCACGGCATGGTGCTCCTCCGGGTCGGGTTGCCGAGCTTCCCGTGGCCTCCACTCGACGGCGCCGTCGATCGGGCCGCCGACGCGATCCTCAGCGCCGCCGCCTGAGTCGGTGGCGCGCTCTACCGCAGCCGCCGTCGCCACGGCATACTGTGCGCACCGCCACACCCGTCGGCGGTTCAGTACGCCCTTTACGACGGACCGTCCGGCACGTTCCTGCCGGTGAAGGAAGGCAATGGCGCCATGGCAACAGTGAAGTTCGACTCGGCCACCCGGCAGTACCCGGGCAACGACACCCCCTCGGTCGACAAGCTCGACATCGACATCGCCGACGGCGAGTTCCTCGTCCTCGTCGGCCCCTCCGGCTGCGGCAAGTCCACGTCGCTGCGGATGCTCGCCGGCCTCGAGGAGGTCAACGACGGCAAGATCTGGATCGGCGACCGCGACGTCACCGACCTCTCGCCGAAGGACCGCGACGTCGCGATGGTCTTCCAGAACTACGCGCTCTACCCGCACATGAGCGTCGCCGACAACATGGGCTTCGCGCTCAAGATCGCCGGCGTCGACAAGAGCGAGATCCGCAAGCGCGTCGAGGAGGCCGCCGGCATCCTCGACCTCACCGAGTACTTGGAGCGCAAGCCGAAGGCGCTCTCGGGTGGCCAGCGCCAGCGCGTGGCCATGGGCCGCGCGATCGTGCGCAGCCCCCAGGTGTTCCTCATGGACGAGCCGCTGTCCAACCTCGACGCCAAGCTGCGCGTGCAGACCCGCACCCAGATCGCGTCGTTGCAGCGCCGGCTCGGTGTCACCACGGTCTACGTCACCCACGACCAGGTCGAGGCGATGACGATGGGCGACCGGATCGCGCTGCTCAAGGACGGCATCCTCCAGCAGTGCGCCACGCCGCGCGAGATGTACGACCGGCCGAACAACCTCTTCGTCGCAGGCTTCATCGGCTCACCGGCGATGAACCTCGTCGCCGTGCCGGTCACCGAGGACGGCGTGAAATTCGGCACCCGCCGGGTGCCGATCAGCCGCGAGCACCTCGCCGAGGGCGGCTCGCACGTCGTCGTCGGTGTGCGCCCCGAGGACGTCGAGGTCACGACCAACGACGACGGCCTCGAGCTCACGGTCGACGTCGTCGAGGAGCTCGGCGCCGACGCCTATGTATACGCCACCCCGAGCGACCCGAACATCACGCTCGAGGGCGGCGGCGACGACAACCTCGCCAAGCCGTTCATCGCCCGGGTCGACGGCCGTCGGGTGCCCGAGAAGGGGTCGAAGATCTTCGTCTACCCCAACCCCGACCACATGCACGTCTTCGACAAGGCGTCCGGCAAGCGCCTCTGACACCACGGCACTGCATCGGGCCGGACCCGACCGACGACGCCCCGGACGGCACCCTGTCCGGGGCGTCGCGTCATCCGCACGCATGTCGTCCCGGTACCGCATCGTCCGGGCGTCGTGTCATCGGGCGTCGACGTACCCCGGCGTCCCCAGTGGCGCGGACGCTGCGGGATCAGGAGGATGTAGTGCAGTCAGGGTGTTATGGCGTCCTGAGTGAGCGGGATGCACCTGACCCCGCGAAAGGGGGTGGGACGGCATCCGTCCCGCCCGGGCCCGAGGAGAGGAACGGCACGGATGGCGCTGGAGCTCACCACCGCGCGGCCCGACCCGGCCCTGCTCGACCTGCCCTGGCGGCTCCCACTCGAGGAGTGGCCCGACGACATCCTGGCGGCGCTGCCCCGCGGCATCTCGCGGCACGTGGTGCGGTTCGTGCGGCTCTCGGGCCGAGTGCTCGCGGTCAAGGAGATCAGGGCTGACATCGCCCGGCGCGAGTATGAGCTGCTGCGCAACCTCGGGCGTCTGCGGCTGCCCACCGTCGAGCCGTTCGCCGTCGTGAGCGGCCGGATGACGCACGACGGCGAGCCTCTCGACGCCTGCCTGGTCACCCGGCATCTCCAGTTCTCGCTCCCCTACCGCGCGCTGTACAGCCAGTCGCTGCGCAAGGGCACCGCGACCCGGCTCATCGATGCCCTCGCGGTGCTGCTGGTGCGGCTGCACCTGGCCGGGTTCTGGTGGGGCGACGTCTCGCTGTCGAACACCCTGTTCCGGCGCGACGCCGGCGCGTTCGCCGCCTACCTGGTCGACGCCGAGACCGGCGACCTGCACCGGCAGCTCAGCGACGGGCAGCGCGAGCACGACCTCGAGATCGCGCGGGTCAACATCGCCGGCGAGCTGATGGACCTCGAGGCGGGCGGGCTGCTCCAGGAGGAGCGCGACCCGATCGAGGTGAGCGAGCGCATCGTCATCCGGTACCGCGAGCTGTGGCGGGAGCTGATGGGCTCGGAGACCATCCACGACGGCGAGCGCTGGCGGGTCGACGACCGCATCCGCCGGCTGAACGCGCTGGGCTTCGACGTCGACGAGCTCGAGATCACCACCGACATCGACGGCACGTCGATCCGCATCCAGCCCAAGGTCGTCGACTCCGGGCACCATTCGCGGCGGCTGCTGCGGCTCACCGGGCTCGACGTGCGCGAGAACCAGGCGCGGCGGCTGCTCAACGACCTCGACGCGTTCGCCGCCGCCACCGGCCGGCAGGGGGATGACGAGGAAATCGTCGCGCACGACTGGCTCACCCGCATCTACGAGCCCGTGACCCGGCGGGTGCCTCGCGAGCTCGTGGCCAAGCTCGAACCGGCCGAGGTGTTCCACGAGGTGCTGGAGCACCGGTGGTACCTCGCCGAACGGGCGCAACACGACATCCCCATCGAGG
This sequence comes from Dermatophilaceae bacterium, assembly GCA_051645525.1. Lineage (GTDB taxonomy): Bacteria > Actinomycetota > Actinomycetes > Actinomycetales > Dermatophilaceae > JBOFLG01. The sequence continues at coordinate 6,134 of JBOFBK010000359.1, forward strand.
AGACGATCGAGGACTACGTGCGCTCGGTGCTGCCGGGGAAGCCCGACGAGCAGGCCGTGCTGGGCATCGACACCAAGGAGCTTCCGGTGGTCGCGGACACCGCCGACCGGGCCTAGGATCGCAGGCGCTCAGCTCTCACACCGACAGGGGAACCGACAATGTCCGACACCTCGCCCACTCCACCGGGCCAGCCGGAGCAGCCGGGCCAGCCGGCAAGCCCTCCGCCGCCTCCCCCACCGCCCGGAGCCGCACCGCCGGCCTCCGCGCCGCCGGAGCCCGCGGGAGCCGTGCCCTCGTCGCCGCCACCCGCCCAGCCCGCAGCTCCGTACGGGGCTGCACCACAGGCGAACCCGTACGGAGGGCCCACCGCCGCGCCGGTGTATGCCGGCGGTCCGGCTCCCGCGGTCCCCGGCAACCTCGCCTACGTCGAGCAGAACTTCGGCCCGGTCGCCGACTTCGGCAAGCGGGCCCTCGCGTACCTCATCGACCTCGCATTGCTGCTCATCGGCGTCATCCCGCTGATCGTCGGCACGGTCCTCGCCGTGGTCGCCGCTGGTGACCTCGAGGGCTACGACCAGTTCGGGTCCCCCGTCTACGGCGACGCCAACGAGGGGCTCCTCGCAACCGGCGGTCTCGTCGGCCTGCTCGGCGCGCTCCTCAGCCTCGGCATCGCCATCTGGAACCGCTGGGTCCGGGCCGGCCGCACCGGGCAGAGCGTCGGCAAGAGCGTCATCGGGCTGATGCTCGTCGACACCACGACCGGCCGGCCGGTCGGCGTCGGCAAGGCGTTCCTCCGCGACATCGTGCACAGCCTGGTGAACCAGGTCATCTACCTGTCGTTCCTCTGGATGCTCTGGGATGCCGACCGGCAGACCGTCGGCGACAAGGCGGTCAGCTCGACGGTCATCGTCGTGCCCAAGAAGACCTCCTGACCAACCTCGCCCGGATGACGGCCCGGCCCCCCCCCTCGTGGGCGCCGGGCCGCTTCGTCCTCCCCTCGCTCCGGCGCGCATGTCGAGGGAGGTCAGTCCGGATCGCGAACCATGTGCACACCGACGATGTACTGCGGGTCGCCGTCGCCACTCCCCTGCACGGCTTCGACGAAGGCCTCGATCAGCCGTCGCTGAAGCAGCCTGGCCTGAGCCTCATTCAATCGGATGTGCTTCCAGGCGAACACCATCGGACTCGGCGACGGCTGTGGCTCCCAGGTCACCCCAGGCCGCTCGGCGATCCGGATCACCGGCCCGAAAACCTCGTCGCGATACAGCCTGATGCCGATGTCCGCGTCACTCGGCAGGTTGCGAAGTAGCTCCTGAGTGAACGCGGCGACAAATGACTCGTGCCAGAACACCTCGTTGGCGAACAAGCGGCGTGGGTCCTCGGACAGCGCCCGAAGAGGGATGAAGAACTCCTCTGCAGTCGCCGTGTAGACCTTCATCGGGCGACCAGCCCGGCGCCGTTCTCCGACCACCTCGAGGAGGCCGTGCTGCGCCAGCCGACGAACCCGCGGGAGCAGCGCTTCGACGCCGACATCGAGCTTGTCGGCAGCCTCGGTGACGGTCAGCGCTCGTCCGACGAACGGAAGCAGCCACCGTGCGGTACGGCGTTCGACCAGTCGCCTGGCCAAAGACGGGTCATCGACCACTCTCGGCGCTCTACGTGACATCGAGTGTGGATTCTACGGTTGACGTCCTTCGACCATGACCTCCTCATCTCGATGAAGGAGCAGGGTCATGGATATCAGCTCACCTCACCATGCCGATGTCGTTCGTCGTCAGGCGCTCGATCGCCTGACGCGTCGGCAGAGGTGCGTCACGGCCACGCTGTTCGCGGTCGCCATGATCGGGGCACTGATCGTGGGAAGCTCGGTACAACAGGCCGTCGGTCTCGGCGACCTGCACGGCTGGGGACAGCAGATCGCAGTCGTCGCCGTCGGCGTGCTGTTCATCGCGAGCCGTCGACCGACCCGCGACGAGGCACGGCTGACGTGGTCCAGCCGTCCGGGCACCGGCCGCGCGCTCCTGTGGACCGCGCTCATCGCCGGCTGTCTGAGCGTGGGATACGGACTCGTCATAGCGCCGTTCCAGCCACTGTCGGCGCCGAGCGAGGAGCTGCTCTACGAGGCGACCGCTCCGGGTGTGGCCGAGGAGCTCGCCTTTCGCGGAGTCATGCTCGGGCTGCTTCGGCCGGTGTTCACCCGGGGCGTCTCGCTCGGTGGAGTCACACTCACTGCAGCCCACCTGCTGCCGGCCGTCCCCTTCGCCCTGTTGCACCTCACCGGCGGGGGCAGCCCCGTGGAGATCCTGATGTCGATCACCGTCAACGTCATCGCGTCGGTGGCATTCGCCTGGCTCGTCGAGCGGTCCGGGGCGCTGTGGCCAGCCATCGCGGCGCACAACGTCGCGAACGTCGCCCTGAGCTGCGTCATCGACCGCTTCTGACGACATGTCGTCCTCATGGTGAGCGCACCACCGCGCCCCCCACGGCGCCGGCGAAGGCCGTCATCACGGATGACGGCCGGCACCCTTCGAGGATGCCGGCCTTCGTCGAGGATGCTCGTCGTGAGGGATGTCGAGCAAAGCGCGCCGGTCACGAATGAGGGGCACCGAGCAGATCGGAGTCGGTCGCGGCTCGGGGCGGTCGCGACGGGCGTGATCGGCCGACGGGCAGGGTCGGTGGGCTCAGGCCGGGGACATCAAGGTCCAGCCGGGCACGTTGCGCGCCACGGTGAACAGGACCAGAGCGACCCCGATGGCCACCGGCAGCCAGCTGGGCACCCGCCAGCGCAACGGTCGCCCCTGCCAGGACGCCCGGACCCAGAACGCGAAGAGCAGCACCATGGCGGCGAAGAGCGGGATGGCGATCGGGTTGCGCTCGACCGCGCCGACGACGTCGAGGTGGGTCAGGTCGTGCGCCGCCCGGAGCAGACCGCAGCCGGGACAGTAGACACCGGCCAGCGAGTACGAGAGGCAGACCGGGTAGCCGCCCGGCTCGTAGGGCGTGCGTGCCCACACGTAGACCGTCGCGGCGGCGGTGGGCAGCGCTACCGCGGCGTGCGGCAGGAGACGACGCCACCGCGACCCTGGGGGGGTCGTGGTGAGCGTCGTCTCCGGCCGCG
>JBOFBK010000360.1:0-12465 GCA_051645525.1 Dermatophilaceae bacterium
ACGATGGCGTAGCCCGCCCACAGGGGCAGCCAGATGCCGACGACCCGGGCGAGGGTGTGGAACAGGAAGATCAGCCCGAGCAGCCCGACGAAGCCGGCCACCGCGAACAGACCGGCGCCCTTGCCGATGCCCTTGGCGCCGCCCAGGATCTCGGCCTTGGCCAGGGCGATCTCGCCGCGGACGATGCCCTCGACGTCATGGGTGACGTCGGCCACGAGCTGGCCGATGGTGCGTTCGCTACCCGGTGTACCTGACATCGCGTGGTCTGACCCTCACTCGCGTACGGTGCCCCGACCTGAAGGGCATGACATCTCGACCCTACCCAGTCGGCGCGGATCCATGGCCGCGCTCCTCCCGCTGGTAGACGTCAGGCACGCCATCGGCGTCGTCGTCGCGGCTCTCCTCCTCGCAAATGCGTCGGTACACCGCGTTGCGGACCCGGAGCACGACCGCCGCGCCGACCGCGGAGAGGAGGGACCCGAGGAGCACGGCGAGGGTCACGGTGTCGGCGCGCTGCGGGTCGTCGGCGTAGGCGAGGGAGCCGACGAGCAGGGACACGGTGAACCCGACGCCGGTGAGCATGGACAGGCCGACCAGGTCGGACCACGCGAGGTCGTCGGCGAGGCGGGCCCGGGTGAAGCGGGCCATCAGCCAGGTGGCCGTGAGGACGCCGACGAGCTTGCCGACGACCAGCCCGAGGACGACGCCGAGCCCGGCCGGGTCGGCGAGCACCGCGCCGAGCCCGCCACCGACCACCGACACTCCGGCGGCGAAGAACGCGAACACCGGCACGGCGAACCCGGCGGAGAGCGGCCGTACGCGGTGCTCGAACCGGTGCGCGACATCGACGTCCGGGGCCAGCGTGCTCACCGACGGCACGGTGGCCCGTGGGCGCACCGGGACGCAGAACGCGAGGAGGACCCCGGCGACGGTGGCGTGCACCCCCGACGCGTGCACCAGCGCCCAGGTGGCCGCAGCGAGCGGCACGAGCAGCCACCAGTGGGCGATCCGGCGCTGCGTGAGCGTTCCGAACGCAGCGAGCGGGAGCGCCGCCAGCAGCAGCGGGCCGACCTCGAGACCTGAGGTGTAGAACACGGCGATGATCGTGATGGCGACGAGGTCGTCGACGACGGCAAGGGTGAGCAGGAACGAACGGAGCCCGGCCGGGAGGAAGGAGCCGATGACCGCGAGCACGGCGAGGGCGAAGGCGATGTCGGTGGCGGCCGGCACCGCCCAGCCGCGCAGCGCGTCCCCGTCGCCGCCCATCGCGAGCACGGTCGCGGTGAAGACCAGCGCAGGAGCGACGACGCCGCCGAGGGCCGCGACCACGGGCACGGCCGCCTTCGCAGGGGTGCGCAGCTCGCCGACGAGGAACTCGCGCTTGAGCTCGAGCCCGGCGACGAAGAAGAAGATCGCGAGCAGCCCGTCGGCGGCCCATTTCCCGACGGTGAGCCTGAGCTCACCCCATTCGACCCCGAGGTAGGTGTCGCGCAGGGCGGTGTACTCGTCGCTCAGCGGGCTGTTCGCCACGACGAGCGCCGCGACCGCAGCGATCAGCAGCAGCACGCCGCCGAGCGTCTCGGTGCGGAGCGCATTGGCGACGAACTGCGCCTCGGGCCAGGTGGGCCGCGACAGGATGCGTAGCAGCGGCCGGTCGGAGGGCGTGGTCATCTCGGCCTCTCGGGTCGGTCAGGCGGATGACGGCGCCACCGTGTGGAGCCGTGCCGACCAGACTTCCCGGCTCGCCGTGTCCAGCGTACCCAGCGGCGGCGTCATCCACACGCGGTCGTCATCCGGGCCACGACGACCGTGGGCCCGTTCAGTCGGCGGACGAGCCGGCGTCCATGCCCTCCTTGATGAGCGTCATCACCGAGGAGTCGGCGAGCGTGGTGACGTCGCCGACGGTGCGGTGCTCGGCGACGTCGCGCAGCAGCCGGCGCATGATCTTGCCCGAGCGGGTCTTGGGCAGCTCGGGCACGATCATGATCTGGCGCGGCTTGGCGATCGGGCCGATCTCGGTGGCGACGTGGCCCCGGAGCTCCTGCACGAGCGCGTTGCCCTGGTCGCTACCGGCCGCCTCGGCACGCAGGATGACGAACGCGCACACGGCCTGCCCGGTCATGTCGTCGGTGGCCCCGACCACCGCGGCCTCGGCGACCTTCGGGTGCGAGACCAGGGCCGACTCGATCTCGGCCGTCGAGAGCCGGTGGCCCGAGACGTTCATGACGTCGTCGACCCGGCCGAGCAGCCAGATGTTGCCCTTGTCGTCGTACTTGGCGCCGTCGCCGGCGAAGTAGTACTTCGGCCCGAACCGGCTCCAGTAGGTCTCCCGGTAGCGCTCGGGGTCGCCCCAGATGCCGCGGAGCATCGACGGCCAGGGCTTGGTGAGCACGAGGTACCCGACCTTCTCGGCCTCGGTGAACGGGTTTCCGTCGTCGTCGAGGATCTCGGCGGAGATGCCGGGGATGGGCCGCTGCGCCGAGCCGGGCTCGAGCGTCGTGACGCCCGGCAGCGGGCTGATCATGATCGCGCCGGTCTCGGTCTGCCACCAGGTGTCGACGATGGGGGCGCGGTCGCCGCCGATGTGCTTGCGGTACCAGAGCCACGCCTCGGGGTTGATCGGCTCGCCGACACTGCCGAGCACCCGGATGCTGGACAGGTCGAACCGCGCCGGGATGTCCGCGCCCCACTTCATGAAGGTGCGGATGGCGGTGGGCGCGGTGTAGAGGATCGTGACGCCGTACTTCTGCACGATCTCCCACCAACGCCCCTGGTGAGGGGTGTCGGGGGTGCCCTCGTAGACCACCTGGGTCGCGCCGTTCGCGAGCGGCCCGTAGACGATGTAGCTGTGTCCCGTGACCCAGCCGACGTCGGCGGTGCACCAGTAGACGTCGGTCTCGGGGTGCACGTCGTGGACGACCGCGTTGGTGTAGGCCGCCTGGGTGAGGTAGCCGCCGCTGGTGTGGAAGATGCCCTTCGGCTTCCCGGTCGTGCCACTGGTGTAGAGGATGAAGAGGGGGTGTTCGGCGTCGTGGGGCTGCGCCTCGTGGGTGTCGGGCTGGCCCTCGACGAGATCGTGCCACCAGACGTCGCGGCCGTCGGCCCAGTCGACCGCGGTCTCGGTGCGGCGTACGACGAGCACCTTCTCGACCGTGGTCTCCCCGGAGAGGGCCTCGTCGACGGCCGGCTTGAGCGGTACGGCACCGCCGCGCCGGAACTGGCCGTCGGCGGTGACGACGACCGTGGCCTCCGCGTCGGCGATCCGGGTGCGCAGCGCCTCGGCCGAGAAGCCGCCGAACACCACCGAGTGCGGGGCACCCAGTCGCGCGCAGGCGAGCATCGTGAACACCGTCTCGGGGATCATCGGCAGGTAGATGGCGACCCGGTCACCGGTCCGCACCCCCAGCTCGGTGAGGGCGTTCGCCGCCTTGCACACCTCGCGCTGGAGGTCGGCGTAGGTGATCGTGCGGGTATCTCCGGCTTCGCCCTCGAAGTGGATGGCGACCCGCTCACCGTGCCCGGCGTCGACGTGCCGGTCGACGCAGTTGTGGGCGACGTTGAGGGTACCGCCGACGAACCACGTCGCGAACGGCGCGTCGCTCCAGTCGAGCACGGTGTGGAAGTCGCTGGCCCAGGCGATGCGCTCGCGTGCCTGCTGCGCCCAGAAGCCCTCGTGGTCGGCCGATGCAGCGTCGTAGAGGTCCGCCGTTCCGTTCGCCTGGGCGGCGAAGGCGGGGTCGGGGGCGAAGTCCATCTCGTGCGCGTGGCTGGACAGGCTGTCGTCGGTCACGGGGCGTTCCTCCTCGTCGAGCGGGTGGACCCAGCAAACCGGCATCCGACCGCGGCGGCAAGGCCGTCCGGTACTCGCGCGGTGGATGAGCACGACCGAGCGCCGAGCGGTCGGCCGCGGACGGCCCGCGCGACGCGATCAGCGGGTGGTCGGCGAGGTCGACCCCTGGTGGCCCCGCTGGAACAGCGGGTGGACGAGCTGCCACCGGCCGCCGCGCGCGACGGTCACGACCGAGAGCAGGATGAGGAGGACCGTCGGCGCGACGACGTGCTGGCCACCGTCGACCCGCCCGGCTGTGACCAGCGCACCGACCATCGTGCCGGCGAGGAGGGCCGCGGGGAGCGGCATCGCCACGCCGGCGGCGAGGGCGAGCCCCGCGACGATCTCGACGACGGCAGTGCCTGTCACAGCGAGCTCCGGAACGGGCACCCCCCACCGCTCGAACAGCTCGACCTCCTCGGCGTGGATGGCGAGCTTCATGCCGCCGGTCAGGATGAAGAGCAGGCCGACGGCGATGCGGAGTACCCCGGCGACGTTCTGCGCGACAGCGGTTCGGCCGGGCGGCCGAACGGGAGCGACGTCGGACATGGGTGGTCCTCTCGGCGGGGGGCGGTGATCGGACCGACGCTAGTGACGTTCTCGCGAGGTCCGCATGCGCTGGTGATGTGGCGTTCGGACCCGGAAAGGTCCGCTCCCCCTGGGGCGCTCTCGTGGACTGTCGCCACCCCGGGCATTGCGACCACGGCGGCGAACCACGGGCGCCCGGTCCGGACCAGCCTGCCCGGCAGGCCCGGTCACCCACCCGCGCCACGATTCCGTCCGCATTGGCACAGGTGGTCAGGTTGACCAGGGTGTTCTGGCCCTGGCTGACCGGATCGTGCGCTCGTTGCACAGGTGTCGGTGCCGCGGTTCCCTCGCCTACCCGGACGTGGTTCCGTGAGGGCTCCCGTGAGCCGTCCGGAGCGACCCAGACCAGCCGGAGCAACCCAGACCAGGAGGCAGGCATGTTCGAGGAGGGCCAGCTCTACTCGGCGGTCACCACCGACCCCGACGGCGCGGTGCACGTCCATCTCGCCGACAACCACCCCGGCCTGCACGACGCCGCCTACCGGGCCCGGCGCAGCGAGATCGCCGGAGCCGCACTGGCCCGCCGCCCGGGCGAGCCGGTGCCCACCATCGACTACACCGACGACGAGCACGCGATCTGGCGGCTCGTGTCGGCCGAACTCGCCCCGAAGCACGAGCGCTACGCCCACTCGGAGTTCCTCGACGCCAAGCGAGCCCTCGATCTGCCCACCGACCACGTGCCGCAGCTGCACGAGGTGACCGAGCGGCTGCATCCGCTCACCGGCTGGTCGTACACCGCCGCCCCCGGGCTGGTGGCGCTCCGCGCGTTCTACGCCGACCTGGGCGCGCGGACCTTCAACTCCACGCAGTACCTGCGGCACGCCAGCCAGCCGCTGTACACGCCCGAGCCGGACATCATCCACGAGGTCGTCGGGCACGGGAACCAGCTCGCCAGCGCACGGTTCGCGGCGATCACCGAGGCTGCGGGACAGGCGAGTACGCGGCTCGAGACCGACGACGCGATGAAGTTCGTCGCCGACGTCTTCTGGTTCTCGATGGAGTTCGGCGTCATCGCCGAGGGCGGCGAGACCAAGGCGTACGGCGCCGGCATCCTCTCCAGCTACGGCGAGATGGACGAGTTCGGCCACATGGACATCCGCCCGCTCGACCTGCGCCAGATGGGCACGCTGAACTACGACATCACCGCGTACCAGCCGGTGCTGTTCCGGGCCGAGAACCTGGACCACCTGGATGACGTCGTCGGCACCTTCTTCGAGGCGGTCGACGACGACCTCGCCGCCCGGCTGCGGGCGGAGGCATCCGCCGCCGTCTGAGTCCCTCGGCCGGTCGGGCGTGTCGAGGTGATGTGACACGCCGATGTCGGTCGCGGCGGTCCGGCGTGTCACGTCATCTCGTCGTGGTGCGGCGTCTGGTCACCACGCGTGCCCGACGGCAAGGCCCCGCGCTGTCTGATCCGGCCGCTGCTCGTGGCGGGTCAGGGGGTTCGGCCGACGGGTCGGATGCTCGTCCAGCCGACGGGCCGCGCTCCTCGAGCAGCTCGAGCAGGCGCTGGGCGCTGGGCGCTGGGCGCTGGGCGCTGGGCGCTGGGAAGAAAACTCGAGGAACATCGCGTCGAGCAGACGACCAGCTCGTCGCTGATCGGGTGCTCGCGCGAACGCCGTGATCTCCTCGGCCACCTTCGGCATCTGGGCCGCGACAAGGATCCAGCTGTGCCGCTCGATCTCGACGATCCGCTCGCGGCATCGCAACGCGCGCAGCCTGTCGAGGTAGGCGACCGCCTCGGGCGGGAGGGCCAGGCTGTCGCCGGCAGCGAGCCGGGCGATCCGCCGCCGATGCTCCTGGCGCTCCCGGATCTCCGCCTGCAGCCGGTGGTCGATCTCCGCGACCGTCCTGGCCAGCTCGGCGTCATCCGCGACCAGCAGCTCGCGCACCCGGGAGAGCGGCACCCAGGCGTCGGCGAGCGTGCGGATCTTGACCAGCTCCACCACCACCGCCGACGGGTGTCGCGCCAACGCGTGACCGACTCGCTCGGGTTCGGGCACGACCCGGGGTCGGCAGTCGGTGCAGAAGCTCGTGACGACCAGCGGCACGGTGCGCGACGGGCGCGACGACGCGCTACGTGACCCGACCGGGCACCGCGCGCAGGCGGGCACCCGACATCCGGATGACGGTACGCGCCAGCGAGTCGATGGAGTCGACGACGTGCGGGTCGTCGACTCCGAGGTCGCCGTGCAGCACCGACAGCTCGGTGCACCCCAGCGCGACTGCGTCCGCTCCCCGGGAGACCAGATGTCCGACCAGCGCGTCGAACCGTTCTCGCGGAACGGGATTGCCGGCCTTGACACCGTCGTAGATGACCGCCATGACCTCGCGCTGCACGTCGTCCGACGGCGGTACCAGCTCGATGCCTGCCGCACTCGCGGCACGGGCATAGGTACCGGCCCGTAGCGTGCCGTCGGTGGCGAGCACGCCCAGGCGCCGCAGCCCGGGAACCGCCGCGGACGCGGCAGCCACGGTCTCGTCGACGGTGTCGAGCACCTCGATGCGGACAGCCGCGCGCATCGCGGAGATCCAGACGACCGCGGTGTTGCAGGGGATGGCGACGAAGCGGGCGCCGGCCCGTTCCAGGGCCACGACGTCGGCAACGAGCACCGGCTCGGGGCTCGGACCCGTGCCGAGAACGGCGGCGGTGCGGTCGGGCACAGAGGTGTCCTGCCAGACGAGCGCGCGCACGTGCTCCTGGTCGATGGTCGCGTCGGTGAGCTCCACCAGGCGGCGCAGGAAGTGCACCGTGGCGGCCGGCCCGATGCCGCCCAGCACGCCGACCGGCTGGCCGAGCACCACGCCCCCGGGTGCGACGGTGGACGGGGCGCCGGGCATGGGAGCCGGCGTCACGTCATCCGCCTCGGTCATCGGGCCACGAAGTGCTCGCGGAACTTGCGCACCTGGTTGACGTGGTACGCCACGTTGTAGACCCGGCGCTTCAGGGTGAGGTCGGGGCCGTACCAGTTGGGGTCGCTCGCCCTCCCGGCGCGCATCAGCCCGAGCGCCTTGTCGCGCAGCGCGGGGTCGAGCACGTAGTGCTTGACCACGTACTTCGGCACGAACGCGAAGAGGTGCTCGCCGCGAGCGATGGTGAGGCCCTCCATCTGCTCGTGCCGCACCCAGTCGCGCACATACCACTCCGACACGTTGTCGCCGCCGGCCGTGACGTAGAAGTTCGACCGGCCGAGACGCACGTTGACCTCGAAGAACACGTACTCCCCGGTGCGCCGGTCGTACTTCAGGTCGAAGTTGGAGAACCCGACGTAGCCGACTCGCTCGAGGAACCGTCGGGCCTGCTCGATCACCTCGTCGATCTCGGTGGTGATGATGACGCACGGGTTGCCGATGGCGAGCGGGTGGTGCTCCTCGAGCAGCACGTGGCCCACTGCGCCGAACCGCACGATCCCCCGCCGGTCGGAGTAGCAGGTGAGCACCCGCATGTTGGTGTCGTCGCCGGGGACGAAGTCCTGGAGCAGGAAGGCACCGTCGTAGCTCGACCCGCGAACCGCGGCGAGGGCGTCATCCAGCTCCGCCCTGGTGTCGCAGACGTAGACCTTCTTCTTCCCCGTGAACGTGGCGTAGTGGTAGCGCGCGCTGTCGGCCGGCTTGGCCACCACGGGGAAGCCGAACGGCAGGTCGTGCTCCTCACCGCCGTCGCGGGACATGTCGGCGACGACCGTGGCCGGGTGCGGTACGTCCACCTCGTCGAGCAGCTCGTAGAAGCGGTCCTTGCGCACGACCTCGTCGAGCAGCGGCCGGTCGATGTACGGAATGGTGAACCACTGCCCCAGACGGTGCTTGTTCTCGATGATCATCCGCACGTACCAGTCCCCGGCGGCGACGAGCAGCAGCGTCGGGCGGCCCTCCCCCGCGTGCTCGCGGCCGACGCGCTCGAGCGCGGCGACGAAGGTCGCGGCGTCCTCCAGGCCGGGGACGTACCGGTGGTCGCAGACCCGGCTCATCGCGATCGGCCCGCCGTCGATCATGTTGACCACCAGTGGCCGCACGCCGTACGCGGCATGGAAGGTGCGCACCAGGCTGTAGGCGGTGATGTCGCCGCCGAGGATGACGGGCCGGAAATCCGTGGCGGGCGCGGGGGCGTCGGTCACTGGGCCAGAATCCCACACCCGCCGACCCGCGGAGTCAGGTGCATCCCGTCGACTCCGGCCGCTATAGCTCCCTGAGTCGGCGGGATGCTCCGGATCCCGCAGGAAGGGGGCGGGCGTCATCCGCGCGGCGTTTGGGGGCGGGCGTCATCCGCGCGGCGTCCGGGGGCGGCTCGTCGGAACGGCGTGGTCAGAGCCGGTCGTCCTTGCCCACGGTGCCGTCGGGGTCGACCAGGTCGTAGAGCCGCGGAGCCCAGCGCAGCTGGGTTCCGGACAGCTCGGGCGGCTCGAGCCGCCGTAGCCGGCCGGGCGGACGCTCCACACCGGGTGCACCTGCCGCGGCCGGCCGGCGATGCCGCCACCGGACCGCGGTGCCCTTGCGGGGCGCCGCGACCCGAGGCAGACGCGCCCGCGCACCTCGCCCCCCGCGGGCGGCCCCTCCGGCGTACCAGGCGTCGAGCGCGTCCGCAGCGGCCGCCATGGCGTCCCAGAGCTCGTCCGGGTCGTCGGGCACGTCGTCGGCGCGGATGCCGAGATGCTCGCCGACCAGCTCGCGACGCAGACGCAGCGGAAAGGCGTCACGCGGAGCCCGCCCCGCGTCATCCGCCGTCCGGACGTCCTGGACGGCGCAGGCGACCTCGGAGTCGTAGCTCCACGACCGCCGGTTGAAGTTGTCCGAGCCGACGCTGGCCCACACGTCGTCGACGATGCAGACCTTGGAGTGCACGTAGACCGGGAAACCCGCCGGGCTGGTGAGGCCGTAGATCGAGACGCGGTCGCCGCCGGCGTCGAGGAGGAGGTCCATGGCGAGCTTGCGGCCGTACAGCTGCGGCGGCAGCGACACCGCACCGTCGACGTCGGGGTGCACCGGCACCACGGCGACCAGCCGCAGGTCGCGGTTCTCCCGCAGCATCTCGCCGAAGTGCCGGCCGACCTCCTCCGACCACAGGTACTGGTCCTCGAGGTAGACCAGGCGGCGAGCCCGCCGCACCGCCTTGGTGTTCGCATGGGCGATGCTCCGCTCGCCGGCCGGGGCGAAGTCGTACCCGACGGGCGCGATCTCGGGATAGGTGCGCAGCACCTGCACCGCCTCGTGGCCGCCGTCGACGGTGGGCGGCGGCGGCTGTTGCGGAGGCAGCGGCCGGGCCCCGAGCGGCTCGCGGAGGAACAGGCTCGACAGCCGCCGGCCCGGGTTCAGCGTCAACGGCGTGGTGTCCTCCCAGCGCTCCCGGAACACGGTCTCGACGTCGTACACCGCCGGGCCCCGCACCGCGACCTGCACGTCGTGCCACGGCGGGCGAGGGCCGAACACGGCCGGCATCTCGACCGGCTGCGGGTCGCCGTGGTGCCCGGGGCCGTCGCGGCGTCCGTGACAGAGGTCGATGCCACCCAGGTAGGCGACGTCGCGAGCCGGGTCCCCGGCGTGCCGGAGTACGACGAGCTTCTGGTGGTGGCACCCCCCGGCCCGGACCCGCATGTCCCGAAGACACTGACCGCCGGCCTCGGTGATGTCGTCGCCGAGCTGCCGCGCCTTCTCGGCGTGGAAGCCGAAGCGCTTCCAGTGCGAGCGCCAGAGCAGGCCGCGCACGTCGACGCCCCGGCCGCACGCCGCCACCAGCACCGAGGACAGCGTGGATCCGGGCTGGTCGGTGAGCTGCTGGTCCGGGTCACCCCGCCAGTCGGCGAACAGGACCAGGTCGCCCTCACCCATCGCCCCGATCCGTTGGTGCAGCTCGGCGAAGTACGGCGCACCGTGGGCGACCACCCGGACGGCGTTCCCCGTCGTCCACGCCGTGTCGGGGGGATGCCGGGCGTCGATCCGGGTGTGCGGGTTGTCGCGCTCCGCAGGGCGCAGGAAGAGGTGGTCGAGCACGACGGGCATGATTCCCGGTCCCCGACCCCGGTGGGGGGTTTGACCGTGCCCGGACGTACGGCATCCTTGGGTCAGGCTCCGAACCCGTGAGGAGAGGCCCGTCTCGACATCGTCGAACGGCAATACCATGACCGCCATGCAGGGAATGCGAGTCGTCCTCGCCGAAGACAGTCCGCTGCTCCGGCAGGGCCTGGTGGCGCTGCTCACTGACCATCCGGCCGTCACCGAGGTGATCGAGGCCGCCGACCACGACGGGCTGCTCCGCGCGGTCGACGAGGCCAGGCCCGATGTGGTCCTCGCCGACATCCGGATGCCGCCGAGCCACACCAACGAGGGCATCCGGGCCGCCGAGCGCTTCCGGCGCACCCACCCGCGCCTCGGCGTGGTCGTGCTGAGCCAGCACGCCGACGCCGAAGGCGCGCTGGAGCTGGTGTCCGGCGGCAGCACCGGACGGGGCTACCTGCTCAAGGAGCGGGTCGCCGACGCCGACCAGCTGGTCGCGGCCCTCGACGCCGTGCGACGCGGCGAGAGCGTCATTGACCCGCAGGTCGTCGACGCCCTGATGCAGCACCGGATGCGGTTCGAGTCCAGCCCGGTCGCCCGGCTGACCGCCCGCGAGCGCGAGGTGCTCGGCCTGATCGCCACCGGAGCGTCGAACTCGGCCATCGCGGCGACCCTTCACGTGACGTCTCGGGCGGTCGAGAAGCACATCAACTCGATCTTCACCAAGCTCGACCTGCCCGCCGGCGACCACACCCATCGGCGAGTGGCGGCGGTGCTGCTCTACCTCGGTGACAGCGGGGCAAGTGCGGAGGTGCTCGCCGCGGAGGGCAACTGGCGGTGAGCCTCGACTCCATCCTGCGACACATCCGGCGGCCCGAGCTCGCCCGCACCGGCCAGCAGCGGTTGCGCGCGTACCTCAGCATCAACCTGGCGGCCATCTTCGTCGCCGTGGTCGGGTTGTCCCTGGCACGCGCCGGCGGGCTGGACTCACCACAGATGCGCGTCACACTCTGGGTGCTGCTCGGTGCGGCCCTGCTGGTCGCCATCGGGTTGTGGCTGTCGACCCGGGACCTCACCGATCAGGCCGCGGTGCTGGTGGTGATCGCGAACTGGAGCGTGGCGCTCGTGACGACCTGGGTCTCACCGTTCATCGCACCCGTGGGCCTGCTCGTGCTGCTGATCCCGCTCGTCATCGTCGCCGACAACCTGCCCGCACGCATGCGCACCCCGATGGTCACGGCCACCGTCGTGGTGTCCGGCGTGTTGATCGCGATCGGGGAGCTGGGTCGCGCCGACTACGTGAGCACCGACTCGGCGCGGGCTCTGCGTGCGCTCCTCGTCGGGGTGTTCGTCCCACTCACCGTCGGCGTCATCGCGCTCGGCCTGCGCGACTACGCGCGGCGCCTGTGGGACCGCACCCGCGAGCTCGAGGAGTCTCGTTCGCGGCTGGTCGCGGCCGCGGTCGAGGCCAGGCGGTCCATCGAACGGGACCTGCACGACGGGGCCCAGCAGCGCCTCGCCACCCTCGCCATCCAGCTCGGCCGAGCGACCCGGATGTTCGAGACCGACCCGGCCCGGGCGAAGACGATCGTCGCCGGTCTGCAGACCCACCTCGACGCCGCCATGCAGGACCTGCGCGACCTCGCCCACGGCATCTACCCGAACCTCCTCGCCGACCGCGGCCTGGCCGGTGCCCTACCTGCCGCGGCGAGGCGCACCGCCCTGCCCTGCACGGTCGACACCTCCGGAGTGGCTCGGTACGACCCCGATGCCGAGGCCGCGGTGTACTTCGGCTGCCTCGAGGCGATACAGAACGCCGACCGGCACTCACACGGCACGCTGATCCGTGTCACCGTCTGGGAGGGGGCCCGTCGCACCATCCGGTTCCGGGTCGCCGACGACGGCGTCGGGTTCACGGTCAGCCCGGCAGTGACGACGCATGGGCTCACCGGCATGCGCGACCGGGTACGTGCCGCCGGCGGCGAGCTGACCGTACAGTCCTCTCCCCGAGGCACCGTGGTCGACGGCGTGGTCCCCGACCGCGGCCCGCGGCTCCCCGA
>JBOFBK010000361.1:0-3741 GCA_051645525.1 Dermatophilaceae bacterium
AGGAACAACGAGTCGGCGTCCCAGACTGGATGACCGTGCCGTCACCCGACGAGGGCGCGGGTGAGCACGTAGGCGACCACCCCAGGGGCCAGGACGCCCGCCGCCGCGGCCGACAGCTGCCCCCGCAGGCCGGCCACCGGAGGAAGCACGCAGAGCACCCGGCGCACCGCGTGCGACACCGCCGCGACGAGGAGCCCCACCAGAGCGGCCGGCCCTGCACCCGGGCCCGGCAGCACACCCGCCGCGACGACGGCGGCCACGCCCCCGAGCGACATCGCGGCCGGCAGCAGCCAGGGGCGGACGGCGCGCACGCCGGCTCCCAGGTCGGCGAGCGACCCCGCGGCCACGGCGACGAAGGCGACCGCCGCGAGGCCGGCCGACCCTTCGTCGCGCGCCAACGGGACCCACGCCGCACCCACGGCCACCACGGCCAGTGCGAGTGAGGTCACCGCGATGGAGTCGGTGAGCCGCGGCCGGCCGTCACGGCGTACCAGCTGGTGCCCGAACATCAGCGCCATCCCCACCGTCATCGCCCCGGGTACCCACCGGAGATACGGCTGGTCGATCGACGCTGCCGCCACGGGAGCGAGCACCGCGCTGACGCCGATCGCCAGCGACGAGCCGAACCGGCTCGACGAGCCGAGCAGGCCGGGCCAGCCCCAGGCCAGCACCAGGCCGGTCCAGGCCAGCCCGGCGGCGAGGAGCACGGCATCGACGGCCACCGCGAGCACGAGCAGCGCGCACACCACCACCGTCGTCACCACGACCGCCGGGCGCGGCACGATGGCCAGAGGTGGCAGCACCGGATTGCGCAGCAGGGCGTCGCGCGCCTCGCGTCGCGCGCGCCGGCTCCCCGGCGCGTCGACGGCGAGCGCGGCATCCGGGCCGGTGCCCGCGTCGGCGCGGCCGTCGGCATGCCGGCGCGAGCGCTCGGCGTCGGCGCGACGGTCCGTACGCTCCGTGCCGGCGCGACGACCCGTGCGTCCGGTGTCGGACGACGAGGTGCCGGATGACGAGGCACCGGACGACGCGATGCCGCTCCCAGCCTTGCCCGGCTCGTCGTCCACGACCGGCATCCTCGCATCACCCACCGGCGAACGGGGGAAGGATCTCGACCGTGCTCCCGGCCGGCAGGGCGTCCGTGCCGCGGGCGGCGCGGCCGTCGACCAGCACCGAGCACACCGGCAGCACGGGAGCCAGGGCGGGCCGCGCCGCCACCAGCACCGTGAGCAGCTCAGCGACCGTGGCCGGTGTCGGCACCCGCTCGGCGTCGACTCCGGCGGCGGCGCGGGCGGCCGCCCAGTACCGCACGTCGACCCCCTCCGCGCGCGGGCCCGAACCGATCTGCGCCGACTCGACGCGCGCCGCCGCGGACCTACCGGCGCCTGCCGGGTCGGCAACGGGCGTCTCATCAGCATCGACGTCACCGTGAGGCACGTTCGCGACCACCTATCCTGAACGGGCCATGGCCCACCTGCTGCTGCTGACCAACACGTTGGCGCCGAGCGCGGAGGTGCTGCCCGCGCTCGGGCTGCTGAGCCACCATGTTCGCATCCTGCCTGCCGAGGCCTCGGCTCTGGTCGACGCCCCGCAGGCCGATGTCGTGCTCGTCGACGCGCGCCGCGAGCTGGCGATGGCGAAGTCGCTGTGCCGTGTCATCTGCACCACCGGCGTCTCGTCGCCGCTCGTCGTGGTGGTGACCGAGGGGGGTCTGGCCGGCCTCACCAGCGAGTGGGGGGTCGACGACGTCGTGCTCGACACCGCCGGGCCCGGTGAGGTCGAGGCGCGGCTCCGGCTGGCGATGGGGCGGCGGCTGGAGAGCGACGAGGACGACGGTGGCCCGATCACCGCGGGCGCGCTCATCATCGACGAGGCCACCTACTCGGTGCGGCTGCGCGGCCGGCTGCTCGACCTCACCTACAAGGAGTTCGAGCTGCTGAAGTACCTCGCGCAGCACCCGGGCCGGGTGTTCACCCGCTCGCAGCTGCTCCAGGAGGTCTGGGGCTACGACTACTTCGGCGGCACCCGGACCGTCGACGTGCACGTCCGGCGGCTCCGCGCAAAGCTCGGCACCGACTACGAGGTGCTCATCGGCACGGTGCGCAACGTCGGCTACCGCTTCGTCCCCGAGGTGGCCGAGACCCTCACCGACCTCGAGGCCTGAGCATGGCTCGCATCGACCACCTCGCCGAGGTCGACGCCGCGTTGGTGACCCGCGTCGACGACCTCCGCGCCACCGCACGCCGGGTCGACGGCGTGGAGCCGCTGTCCGAGGCGTTCGTCCTCGCGATCGGGCCCAGACGCGGCGCGGCCGGCGGGCAGGGACGCGGCGCGGCCGGCGGGCAGGGACGCGGCGCGGCCGGCGAGCAGGGACGCGACGCGGCAGGCACACCGGGCCGAAGGGCAGACGAGCAGCGACGTGATGTCGTGGTGCACCTCGTGGCTCGCGACGACGGCGGAGTGGTGGTGGGCTACGGGCAGGTGGCCGGGCGAGACGGCGACCGGACGGCATCCGCCGAGCTGGTCGTGCAACCGGACCACCGGCACCGCGGCCACGGCCGGGCCCTGCTCGACGCGCTGGCCGCCGAGGGCGCGGCGGCGGTGTGGGCGCACGGCGACCTCGCGGGAGCCCGCGCGCTCGCGGCATCCGCGGGCTGGCGGATGACGCGCAGTCTGCACCTGATGGCCCGGCCGCTGGGCCCGGACGACGGCGTCGACCCGGAGCTGCCACCGGGGTTCACGGTGCGGCCGTTCGAGCCGGGGCGCGACGACGCGGCCTGGGTGCGGCTCAACGCGGCGGCGTTCGCCGATCACCCGGAACAGGGCCGGATGACGCTCGCCGACCTCCGCGAGCGGATGGCACAGCCATGGTTCGACCCCGCGGGCCTGTTGATCGTCGACCACGAGGACGCTGACGCCCCGGTGGCGTTCCACTGGACCAAGATCGAGCGCACCCCACCGCACGATGCCGGCGGGCGGGCCCACGATCCCGGCCCCGACGAAGCGAGCCACCGGATCGGGGAGGTGTACGTCGTCGGGGTCGACCCGGCGTGGCAGGGCCGGGGCCTCGGCGGGTCGGTGACCCGGCTCGGGCTGGCTCACCTCGCGCGAGCGGGGTGCACCAAGGTGCGCCTCTACGTTGACGGAGACAACACCGCCGCGCGGCGCACGTACGCCCGCCTCGGGTTCGCCGAGGTGTCGATGGACGGTCAGTACACCCGTGCCCGCTCCTGACAGGATTGGCCGCATGAGCGCGCGCACCGGAGTCGACACGGAGACAGTGACCGGTGCCGCCGTTCCCACCGGCGACGGGGCTGCCAGTGTCGAGCGGGCCGCCGCCGAGAGAGCCGGGGCCGTCGCCGGCGAGAAGGCCGAGGTTCCCATCGCCGGCGAGAAGGCCGAGGTTCCCATCGCCGGCGAGAAGGCCGAGGTTCCGGTCACCGGCGAGGGGGCCGCCGGGGGCCAGGCCAGCCGCGCGTCATCCGACCTCTCGGATGCCGGCGACGGGTCGGTGCTCGGGGAGGTCTCGATCGCGAGCGCCTCGGCCACCGAGACCCGCCACCACCCGCCCCGTGCGGCCAACGGCCGCTTCGTCCGGGCGCCGGGTGCCACGAGCGACGACGAGGAGCTGCCGTCCGACCGGTTCCTCGACCGCGAGATCTCGTGGCTGCAGTTCAACGAGCGGGTGCTCCAGCTCGCGGCCGACGACTCCGTGCCGCTGCTCGAACGGGCCCGCTACCT
>JBOFBK010000362.1:0-1593 GCA_051645525.1 Dermatophilaceae bacterium
GCCATCGCCGCGGTCCTCGACGCCGAGGTGCCGGTCGACCAGGTGGCGAGTCTCAGTCTGGTCACCACCGGAGCCGCGGCCTGTCCCACGCCGGTCGCGACCGCGTTCACCGAGCGGTACGGGGTGCCGGTGCTCACCACCTACGGGGCCACCGAGTTCGCCGGTGCGGTCGCCGGCTGGACGAGGGAGCTGTACCAGAGCTGGTGGTCGGCGAAGGCCGGTAGCGCCGGCCGCGCTCACGCAGGCGTCGAGCTCAGGGTCGTCGACGCGAGTGGTCGTCCCGTCCCGCCTGGTGCGGTCGGTGTGCTCGAGGTACGCACCGAACAGGCGCCGGAGGGCGCGGTCTGGACCCGCACCGCCGATCGGGCCCGGCTGGACGACGACGGGTTCCTCTGGGTCCTCGGCCGGGTCGACGCGGTCATCGTCAGGGGCGGCTTCAACGTCTCGCCCGACCGGGTGGAGCACGAGCTGGAGAGCCACCCCGCGGTGCACGAGGCCGTGGTCGTCAGCAGGCCCGACGCCCGGCTCGGGGCCGTCCCGGTGTGCGTCGTCGAGCCGGTGGCCGGTGGTGCGCCGTCCGAGGAGGAGCTGCACGAGCACTGCCGGCGCGAGCTGCTGCCCTACGAGCGACCGGTGCGCATCGTCGTCGCCCGCATCCCACGCACCCCCACGGGAAAGGTGAGCCGGCAGGCGGTCGTCGAGCTCACCGGAACGCCCAGACCCGGCGAGTGAGCGGCATCCGCGAGGGGTCGTCAGTGGCACGGTGCGACCGGCGCCGGCCACCCGGGGAGGACGCCCTTCGCCCAGGGATGACGCCCGTCACCCGGGGATGACGCCTTCGTCCCGGTGGGCGAGCACGACCCCCGTGAAGAGGACCCCGGACGCTCGGCTCCAGCTCCCGGCGACCTCGCGAGGGTACGGGCCGGCATCCGCCTCGAGGATGCGTGCCCGGAACGTCCCGTCGGTGGCCGGATGCACGGTGGCCTGGTGGAACCACAGGGCCCGCCGACACAGGGGGAACCACGTCTTGTACACGGACTCCTTGGCGCTGAACACGATTCGGCTCCATGGCGTCTGCGGGTCTCGTGCCGCGAGGTCCTCGATCGCAGCCCGCTCGACATCCGTCATGACGATGTCGTCGAGCTCGGCAGGCAGCGGGGCGTCGGGCTCCACGTCGATCCCGATGGCGAGCAGGCGGTCGGATGACGCCACCGCCGCCGCGGAGTAGCCGCCACCGTGGGTGATGCTCCCGACCAGGCCGGCCGGCCACCGCGGCTCTCGTGCGGCACCGGGCACGAGCGGGATGCCGCGGTGGCCCAGCGCCTCGAGCGCCGACCTGGCGCAGGCCCGACCGGCGGCGAACTCGCGCCGGCGTGCGTCGACAGCGGCGCGGACCACGGCTGCCTCGTCCGGATGCAGCGTGGCCGGGTCGCCCGGGCCCCACAGTTCGCGCGTCACCGGCTCGGCGCCGACGACCCGGCGCAAGGCGAACGACCCGGCGCGCGGCGTCGGCACCGAGCTCATCGTGTCGCGCTCGTCCCGGCGGCAGCGTCCGGTCCTGTGCGGCCCGGGAACGACTCCGGTCGCGCATCG
>JBOFBK010000363.1:0-1705 GCA_051645525.1 Dermatophilaceae bacterium
GGGATGCCGGTCGTCCCGGCCCCGCAG
Organism: Dermatophilaceae bacterium; assembly: GCA_051645525.1. Lineage (GTDB taxonomy): Bacteria > Actinomycetota > Actinomycetes > Actinomycetales > Dermatophilaceae > JBOFLG01. The sequence continues at coordinate 28 of JBOFBK010000363.1, forward strand.
TACTCGCACCTCACCTACGACGTGCTGCCCGGCACGGTGCCGGTGCGCCGGCCGGACGTGCTCATCGTCGAGGGGCTGAACGTGCTGCAGCCGCCGGGTCGCCGGCCGGACGGGTCGAGCCCCGGTGCGATCTCCGACTGGTTCGACTTCTCGATCTACGTCGACGCCGCGGGCGCGGACATCAGGCGCTGGTACGTCGAGCGGTTTCTCCGGCTGCGGGAGACCGCGTTCGCCGACCCGCAGTCGTACTTCCATCGCTATGCCGCGCTCACCGACGACGAGGCGCGGGCGACGGCATCCGGCATCTGGGCCGCCACCAACGAGCCCAACCTGGTCGAGAACGTCCTACCGACCCGAGAGCGGGCCACCCTGGTGCTCACCAAGGGCGCCGACCACGCCGTCACCGGCATCCGGCTCCGCAAGACCTGACCCGCTGCCCGATCCGTCGTCCGACGTACCTCGGATGACGCGGAGGTGCGACGACGACGGCACCGGTATCGGCTGGCGCAGTGGCGTCACCAGTGCGGTGGCGTCAGTACCAGTGCGGTGAGCGGCTCTCCCACGCGTCGAGCGCGTTGCAGGGTGTGCCGTAGGCGTCCTTGATGTACTGCAGGCCCCACTTGATCTGGGTGACCGGGTTGGTGCGGTAGTCGGCGCCCACGGTGGCCATCTTGCGGGCCGGCAACGACTGCGGGATGCCGTACGCCCCCGACGAGGGGTTCTCGGCCCACCATCGCCAGTCGCTCTCGCCGATCCAGAGGGTCTCCAGGCACGGCCACTGCGACTCGCCGAAGCCGTACTCCGGCATCAGCAGCTGGGCCACTGCCTTGGGGTCCTTCTGGGCGTTGGCGATGACCCGCTTGCGGGCCGCCGCGCGAGCCGCGGCCTCCGCGGCCTCCTTGCGCTGTTTGGCGATCTTGGCCGCCCGGGCCTGCTCGGCGGTCGCCTGCTGTGCCGCGACCACCGACCGCCGGCTGTTGGTGGCCGACCGATCGGCGGTGACCCGCTCGGCGTCGGCCTGCGCCAGTCGCAGCTCGGCGACCGAGGTGTCGGATGCCGAGCGGTCGAACGCGAGCGTGGTCAGCTCGGAGTCGGCGGGATTGCCGGTCGCACCGGTCGCAGCGGCGAGTCCGGCGGCGATCGCGGCAGCGGCGCCGGTGACCGCGACCGGCCGTCCTACGGCGGGTCGGGGACGCGAGCGGCGGCTGGCCGCATGGCGAGGAGCATGACGGGGAGAGTGGCGAGACATCGGGGCGAGAGAACCTTCCGGAGAGGCGGCCTAAGGCGAGACCGTCCCTGTTACCGAATCGAGATCCAGACTCTAGGGGATCGACAGCCAGTCGCGAAACCTCACCCTGCGAACCACTCAGGTGCATCTGGCTCGGTCGAACGGACGATCACACCTCGATCCCCTCCAGCAGCTCGGTGACCAGCGCGGCGATGGGGCTCCGCTCGGACCGGGTCAGGGTGACGTGGGCGAAGAGCGGATGGCCCTTGAGCGCCTCGACCACGGCCACCACTCCGTCGTGCCGGCCGACCCGCAGGTTGTCGCGCTGCGCGATGTCGTGCGTGAGCACCACCCGCGAGTTCTGGCCGATCCGGGAGAGGACCGTGAGCAGCACGTTGCGCTCGAGACTCTGCGCCTCGTCGACGATGACGAAGGCGTCGTGCAGGCTGC
>JBOFBK010000364.1:0-2771 GCA_051645525.1 Dermatophilaceae bacterium
CGGCCGGGGTGGCGGGTCCGGGGTATCGCGGCGGTGGTGGTGCGGTGTTGCCGGGGGCGACGAGGCGGGCTCGGGCTTCCTTGACGGTGAGGGTGGTGGGGGCGCCGGTGATGGTGACCTGGCCGGGGATGTCGGTCCAGGCCCCGCCGGGGAGGCGGAACTGCCCGGTGTAGGTGATGTCGGTGCGCGCGGGGTAGGCGCCCGCGGAGGGGTACTTGGCGACGATGTCGCCGTCGGGGTGAGGGCCGCCGAGGGAACTGGTCGGGCCGATGACGGTGCTGGCGCCGAGGTGGTAGGTGGCGGTGGCGAGCACCGGCCGGATCTGGACGCGGGTGCCGAGCAGGGTCACGGTGCGGGTCTCGTTCGGGCCGTACCCGGGGCCCTGGACGACGGTCTGGAACCAGGTGGGCAGGTTGACCAGGGTGAGGTCGCCCTCGGGTTGGATGTTCACCCCCGCTGTGGCGAAGGCGGTGTCGCGGAACGCGGAACGGATCATCGCCATGGTCAGCACCGGCCGCCCGCCGGGTGGGGCGTCCTGGGTGCAGTTCAGCCCGGCGTAGCCCCACTGTCCGGGCGCGCCTGGCGCGGGGCGGCCGGTGGCGTCGACCCGGCGCCGGTAGGTGTTCACGGCGGTGCCGGGCCGGTTCATCGGCAGCCCCTGGCAGGCGGTCAACGCGGTCGAGCAGAAGTTCCCCAGCGCGTCCGCCGACGACGGGGCCCGCCCGGTGCAGATCGCCACGGTCTTGTACTCCCACCCCGGCCCCGGCTTCCCCGGACGCCCCGGCCCGGCCGGCCGGGAACCGGTCGAGGTGCCGGGCTGGGTCTGCGTCCCCGACAACCGCGACCCAGTCGAGGTGTTCCAGCTGCGGATGTTGGTCGGCGGGTCGTCTTCCGCGGATGCGACCGCCGGCGCTACCACCACGGCCAGAGCGGCGGTAAGGAGCAGCACACCTGCTCCTCGGAGGATCGACTGAAAGCCGCGGAGCGGCTGTCGTCTCTGGTGGCTGGTCATTTCGGGCTCCTCGTCGCCGACGGCCGCCTGGACTCGTACGGCGTGTTGTCCTCGACGTCGTACATCCGCCACCCCCTACCGCTCCACGACACCCCGATCAGGACGTCTCCGGTCTCTTCCTCCACCGAGTCGACGACCTGACCGTTCTCGTCGACGACATCCCTAGTGTTCTGGGTCTGCTTGGCCGCGAACACCAACCGCACGTTCACTTCGCCGGACACCTTGACCAGGGAGTCGACCTCGCCCGGGTCGCCGGTGTACCGCTGCTTGTTCCTAACTAGGTAGGAAGCGGCGGTCTCCGCCTTCTCGCAAAACTGGCAGCCCGGGTCGCTCAGGCCGCTGATGATGCCGGTCGTCGGCTCGGTGAGTGCACGATTCATCTCGTCGAAATAGAACTCGATGAACGCCTCCGCGCCCGCCTGGGTCTGCGCCCGCGCCTCGGCCGGCACCTCCCTCGGACCCGAGGCCGACGGCGACGCGCTCGGCGATGATGAGTCCGACCCTGTCGACGACGGCGTCGATCTCGGCGTCTGGCCCGGCGCCCGGTCGACGTCCTGCCTGCCCCTGTCTCCATCGAAGGGGCTGGCCAGCGCCACCCAGGCCACCACCGCCGTCACCACCGCGACACCGACCCAGGCGACCACCGCCGCCCGCGTCGACATCCGGAAGCTCGTCCGGGGACCGTCCTCCCGGCTCATCCGGCGATCCACCCCGCGGGCGTCGCGACCAGGTCGGCACCGCCCGGGGGCTCAGCGGCCGCAGCCGCCACGACCGGCGACGACATGCGTCCGGCGTCAATCTCGGCGGCACGCGTCATCATCTCTCCCTTCCCCCGACCACCCTTGGCGGCAGCCGACCACGCACCAGCCTGCCGTGCACACCCCGGCACCCACCAGCCGAAGGACCGCGCCTGTGGACAACCGAGGACCCACCCCGGTGTGACGACCCCCGGCCCGAGCCGTGCCAACACCTCCACCTCGGTACCGCCATCCGCCGGCGTCATCCCGGGACACCCGACGAAAGGCCCCGAGGCGTCTGCCGAACCGCGGCCGGAAACCGACCCCGCGTGAGAGCCGGTTCGCCCGGGTAGTGACGACACCATGCGCGTCCTCGGTGTCAATGCTCTCTTCCACGACCCCGCCGCCGCCCTCGTCGTCGACGGGCGGGTGGTGGCCGCTGCCGAGGAGGAGCGGTTCTCCCGCCGCAAGCACGGCAAACGGCCCGTCCCGTTCGCCGCGTGGGAGCTGCCCGAGCTGGCGATGCGGTGGTGCCTCGACGAGGCGGGCCTGCGCCCCGACCAGCTCGACGCGGTGGCCTACTCGTTCGACCCCGCGCTCGCGAAGCCCGCCGAGGACATGGGCCTCGACGACCCGTGGGACCACCTGCGCCGCATGTACGCCGAGTCCGCTCCCGGGTTCCTCACCGCCGCCCTGCCCGGGCTGGACCGTGAGCAGGTGCGCTTCGTGCCACACCACGTGGCCCACGCCGCGTCGGCCGCGCTCGCCGCTCCCCTCGACACCGAACGCCGCGCCTGTAGCGTGCTCGTGCTCGACGGCCGGGGTGAGCAGGCGTCGCACCTGGCCGGTCACGTCAAGGACGGCCAGATCGACACGCTTGCGGCACAGTCGCTCCCGCACTCGCTCGGGCTGCTGTACGAGTCGCTGACCGAGCACCTGGGCTTCCTGCGCTCCAGCGACGAGTTCAAGGTCATGGCGCTGGCGTCGTACGGGAAGCCGCGCCAGCTCGACGAGCTGCGGTC
>JBOFBK010000365.1:0-11081 GCA_051645525.1 Dermatophilaceae bacterium
GCGCACGGCATCGTCGTCGAGACCGAGGATGCCGGCGATCGCCGCCGCGGCCGCGTGGGCCGTCATCCGCCCGTCACAGACCGACACCAGCGCCGAGGTGACCGTGGTGAGCGACAGGTGACGGCGTAGCCCGCCGCCCTGCCGCAGGACGATCGCCGACGGGTCGGCGGCACCGGGGAGGAGGTGGCGCTCCTCGTGCACGTCGGCGGCGCAGCGCCACGCGACGTCGAGCACCGCCGAGTCGTCGTGCTCGGCGAGCCACGTGCGCATCAGCAGGCCGTCGAGGATGCGGTGCCCCATCGGCGACTCGACCGGCCACGGCACGTCCATCAGGTCGGTGAACACCGGACGGTCGGTGGCCGGACGCTGGAGGGTGAGCACGCCGAAGCCGATCGACTCGACGTCGCGCGAGGCGAAGTCGTCGAGCCAGGCGGCGTACATGGTGTTGAAGTCGGCCGTGCCCGGGTGATGACCGCCGTCACGGGCCCAGGTCTCCGCGTACTCGGCCGGGTCCTGGGTCTCGCGCTGCACCACCCACGCGTCGAGTCCGGTGCCGTCGAGCCAGCCGGACACCCGCTCGGTCCAGGTGGTACCGCGCGGGATCTCCCAGTTGCCGAGGAGCTGGGCGATGCCGCCCGGCACCAGGTGGGCGCCGACGCCGCGCACCAGGTCGCGCACCACGGCATCCCCGGCCGCGCCGGCGTCGCGGTACTCGAACCTCGGCACCACCCCACTGCGCGGGGTGATGACGAACGGCGGATTGCTCACGACCAGGTCGAAGGTCTCGCCGGCGACCGGGTCGAGCATCGAGCCCGACCGCACGTCCCACACGGCCCCGTCGAGGGCCGAGGTCAACCGGGCGAAGCCGAGCGCCCGACGCGAGACGTCGGTGACCACGACGGCGTCGGCGTGGGCACGCAGGTGCAGGGCCTGCACCCCGCAGCCGGTGCCGACGTCGAGCGCGCGGGCCACCCGCGGGCGAGGGGTCCAGGACGCGAGCGTCGTCGATGCGCCGCCGATGCCGAGCACGTGGTCGGGCCGGAGCGGACGCCGGGTGGCGAGCTCGCCGAGGTCGGACGCGACCCACCAGTCACGGCCGTCGGCCGCGTACGGGCGCAGGTCGCAGGTGGCCACCACGGCGTCACCCTCCGGGACGACCAGGCCCAGGGCGACCGCGCCCTGCGCACCGAGCGAGGGCAGCACGGCATCCACCTCGCCGCTGTCGACCGGGTCGCCGAGCGTGAACAACCGCACGAGCACAGCGGCCGGCCGGTCGGATGACGTAGCGGCCCGTCTCGCGGGGAGCGCCTGCTCACGGTCGAGCGCGGCGGCGGCGAGCGGTCCGAGGAGATCGGTGACCCCGGCGACGGTGAAGCCGGCAGCGAGGAGGTCGGCCCGCAGCCGGGCGACGAGGTCGGGGTCGGCGCGCGGCGGATCGTGACTCATGGTGCCGCCGAGCCTAGAGGCACTGGTCGCCGGGCGTTTCGACGCCATGGCGGCCACATGCGTCGCCGGCGCCCACATATCGACGCCCCTGACGCATTCAGCCGCCATGGCGTCCACATGCGTCAGGGCAAGCCAGCCGGGTCAACCTGCGGCGGGGCGCCCTAGGTCGAACCACAACCTCCCCGGCACCGGTCGGATGCCGACCGCGCCGAGGATGCGTAGGAGGGCGCGCGCGTCGTTCGCCTCGCGCCACATCCATCGCGCCACCAGGTGCCCGCGACGTCGCATGCGGTCCTCCCGTTGCTTCTCCGCGAGGATGACGCGACTCGCTTCCTCGGCGGTCGCCCCGGGCGGGACGCGGTACTTGGTTCTGCCGTCGAACTCGCCGAGAACTCGACCCCAGCCGAAGTCGGCGTCCCCGACGTGCCCGAGGTCGTCGTGCACCCGGTGCTGCAGCTCGGGGCGTGGCAGGTCCAGGAGGAACATCTGGGTGCGCGAGAGACTCTCGCCGGGCGACTGGCTGCCCGGGTCGGCGAGGTCGCGGACGAGCGCTGCCCGCGCCCGACCCGGTGCCGAGACCGCGATCTCGTCGACCTGGTCGGCGATATCCGCCGCGGTGCAGAGGCGTTGTCGCACAGCAAAGTCCGCGGCCGCGACGCCATCGGCGAGCATCGAGGTCCGAGCGATGTCGATGACTGTCCGTGCTGGCGGCGTCACCCGTAGGCCGTCGACCTCGACCGCGTCGCTGACCGCCCCGACGTGCTTGCGGAGTCGACGTGACGAGCGGACTCGCGGCCCATCGACCAGGGCCTCCGCCATCGCCGGCCATGCGGAGATTCGTGGCAGGCCGTGCAGGGCGGCAGCCGCGGCGTGGGAGAAGAGTGGACCGGTCGGGTCGTCACAGCACCGCGCGGTCGCGTGGACCAGCGCTGCGTGCCGCTGGACCGGGAGCAGCCCGGCCCAGTCCGCGGCCGACATCCAATAGCCGTGCCGCACGCGGACCCAGTCCGGCGGCCGAGGGACGACGTCCTGGCGACGCAGCTGGGCTCCTCGCACCAGCAGCGCCGGGTCGAACGAAGGCGGCGGCGGTTCACCCAGCATGGGTTCTACTGTGGCGGATCGCGGTGCCGCGGATGATGTTGTCCACAGGTGCAGTTCGGCTGTGGGGCGGGCCATTCGCGATGTCGGGCCTGGCTTATGGGCACGGATCCGCCCAGCGCTTGGGCGCCATGGCGCCGAAAGTGGTCAGCGGCGTTCACATCTCGACGCCCCTGACCCAGATGGCCGCCATGGCGTCGAAATGCCGGGAGCCGTACGAGCCGGGCCCCGCGTCATCCGTACGAGGGCCGGGCCCCGCGTCATCCGTACGAGCCGGGCCCCGCGTCATCCGTGCGGAGCCCGGCCCCTCGTCATCCGGCGTGGTGTGCCGTCACACCTGGGCGGGGTGCGGCTCCTGGGCGGGCTCGGCATCGGGGTCGGCGTCGCCACCGATGGCGAGGTCCTTGCTCTTGGATACCGCGACCGCGGCGATGACGATCACCAGAGCGGCGGCGGCGATGCCGTAGCGCACGGGTGTCGAGGCGTCCGTGCCGATGGACAGCGTGACGATGGCCGGCGCGATGAGCACCGAGACGAGGTTCATCACCTTGATCAGCGGGTTGATCGACGGCCCGGCGGTGTCCTTGAACGGGTCGCCGACGGTGTCGCCGATGACGGTGGCGGCGTGCGCCTCGGTGCCCTTGCCGCCGTGGTTTCCGTCCTCGACGATCTTCTTCGCGTTGTCCCACGCGCCACCGGAGTTGGCCAGGAAGACCGCCATCAGGGCGCCTGTCCCGATGGCGCCGGCGAGGAAGCCGGCGAGCGCGCCGATGCCGAGACCGAAGCCCACGGCCACCGGCATCAGCGCGGCGAGCAAACCGGGAGTGGCGAGCTCGCGCAGCGAGTCGCGGGTACAGATGTCGACGACCCGGCCGTACTCGGGCTTGGCGGTGCCCTCCATGATGCCGGGGATCTCGCGGAACTGGCGACGCACCTCGAACACGATGGCGCCGGCCGCCCGGGTGACCGCGTTGATGGCCAGACCGGAGAAGAGGAACACGACCGCCGCACCGAGGATGAGGCCGACGAGCGTGGGCGGCGTGGCGATGAAGCCTTGGGCTTCCTGCACGTAGTCCTCGGCGCTGCGCAGCTGGTCCGGGTTGAGCGCACTCGGGTCAATGGCGCCGACCGCGGTCTGCCAGGCGTCGGTGTAGGAGCCGAACAGCGCCGTGGCGGCGAGCACCGCGGTGGCGATGGCGATGCCCTTCGTGATGGCCTTGGTGGTGTTGCCCACCGCGTCGAGCTCGGTGAGGATCTGGGCGCCCTCGCCGTCGACGTCGCCGCTCATCTCGGCGATGCCCTGAGCGTTGTCGGACACCGGGCCGAAGGTGTCCATGGCCACGATGACCCCCACCGTGGTGAGCAGCCCGCAGCCGGCGAGCGCCACGAAGAACAGCGACAGCGCGGTGGCTCCGCCCCCGAGCAGGGCGGCGAGGTAGACCGCGCCGCCGATGATCGCCGCGGTGTACACCGCCGACTCCAGGCCCACTCCGATGCCGGAGAGCACGACCGTGGCCGGGCCGGTGAGCGAGGTGCGGGCGACGTCCTTGGTGGGGCGCTTGTCGGTGCCGGTGAAGTAGCCGGTCAGCCAGAGGATGACGCCGGCGAGCACGATGCCGATCGCCACCGCCAGGAAGGCCGCCCACCGCGGGTCGCCGGTGAGCGCCTGGATCTGCTCGTTGGACGACCCGAGGTCGGCGTAGCTGGACGGCAGGTACAGGTAGGCCGCCGCCCCGGAGAGCACTGCCGAGATCGCGGCCGCGATGTAGAAGCCGCGGTTGATCGCGGTGAGGGCGCTCTCCCCGGCCCGCGCCTTGGTGATGAACACGCCGAGCAGCGCGGTGACCGCGCCGATCGCGGGCACGATCAGCGGGAACACCAGGCCGTACTCGCCGAAGGCCACCGACCCCAGGATCAGGGCCGCGACCAGGGTGACCGCGTAGGACTCGAAGAGGTCGGCGGCCATGCCCGCGCAGTCGCCGACGTTGTCGCCGACGTTGTCGGCGATGGTGGCCGCGTTGCGCGGGTCGTCCTCGGGGATGCCGGCCTCGACCTTGCCCACCAGGTCGGCGCCGACATCGGCCGCCTTGGTGAAGATGCCGCCGCCGACCCGCATGAACATCGCGAGCAGCGCGGCGCCGAAGCCGAAGCCCTCGAGCACCTTGGGGGCGTCGCCCTCGTAGAGCACCACGACGATCGACGCGCCGAGCAGGCCCAGCCCAACGGTGGCCATGCCCACGACGCCACCGGTGCGGAACGCGATGCGCATGCCGGCGTCACGGCCGTTCTCCGTGCGCGCGGCAGCCGCGACGCGCACGTTCGCCTTGACCGCCAGGCTCATGCCGAGGTAGCCGATGGCGGCGGAGAACAGCGCGCCGAGCACGAAGAACCCGGAACGACCCCACCGCACGGCCGCGTCATCCGCGGGGAGCAGGAGCAACAGCCCGAAGACCAGCACGACGAAGATGCCGAGGGTCTTGAACTGGCGGGCGAGGAACGCCTGTGCACCCTCCTCGACGGCCGCGCCGATCTCCTGCATCTTCTCGGTGCCGGGGTCGGCGGCGAGCACCTGCTGCCGGAACACCACCCCCATCACCAGTGCGACGAGCGCGATCGCCGCGACGGTGAGGACCAGGGTGAGGTTCGTGCCGGCGAGCTCGAGAGCACCCGAGTCAGCGGCCGCGAGTGCGTGAAGGGGCATGCCATCCTCCTTGACGGTCTGGTGAGCCCCTGGGGCGCGACGGCGCCGACGTCAGGGACGGACGCCGGAGACCCTACCGGGATCGGGTGTGATGACGCTCACCGGCCCGGCGTGATGACGCTCACCCGGGTCGGCCGGCCACGGGTGGGCGGGGCGATCAGGCGGCCAGCGCGTCGTCGAGCGACGCATGGATGCCGAACACCTTGTCGAGGCCGGTGATGCGGAACACCCGCAGGATGCGGTCAGTGGAGCACACGATGCGCAGCCAGCCGGACTGGTTCCGCACCAGCTTCAGCCGCCCCACGAGCACCCCGAGCCCGGTCGAGTCGATGAAGGTGACGTCCTCGAGGTCGACCACCAGCCGCACGTGCCCGGCGTCGACCTCGGCGTCGAGCGCCGCGCGCAGCTGCGCGGCCGTGTAGACGTCGACCTCTCCCCCGACCACGACGACACTGACGTCATCGTCGCGGTGGGACGTGGTGACGGACAGCTCCACGGGCGTCTCTCCTGAGGTTCGGTGACGGCTGGCCGGCCGAGGTCCTGGCTGGTCAGGGCGCCTGGCCGGTCGGTTGGGACCACGGCTTAACCGTAGCCGCCGTGACCTCTCCCGCACCACAGGCGGCGCGGATGGGGGCCGAGCGGGACTGACGCGCTCGCGGTACCGGCCTGCGTGCAGTCGCCGACGTGCGGCAACGACAACGCCCCGATCGACAAGGCGCGAGCGTGACCGTGCTCGACCTCGCACTCCGAGCGGTGAAATGACGGCCGGAGGGCATCGCGTCACCGACCTGGGCGCGGGTATGGTCCGCCCATGGTGCTCATCGGAGTGGTACTCGTTCTTCTCGCCCTGGTGGCCGGGGGCGTGCTTATCGCCGGCACGGCCCAGATCGGCGACACCGTCGACATCGATGTGCTCGGGACGACGATCAGCTTCCCGCCGCTGGTGCTCCTGATCACCGGCATGGTCGTGATCTCGGTGTTCTGGCTCGGCTGGGCCGTGCTCCGCAGCGGACTGCGTCGTGTTCGGCGGCGCCGCGCCGACGCCGTCGAAGCCGCGCGTGACGCCGAGGCGCGACGGGTGGCCGAGGAGCAGCGGCTGCGTGAGGAGATCGCCGCCCGCGAGGCCGAGCTCGCCGAGGAGCGTCGGCTGCGGTCGGAGGCAGAGCAGCGCTCGACGCCGCCCGGTGGCATGCCGGCCGCGGAACCGCCTCATGGCTCGGATGACGCCGCCTCGGGGTACCGCGACACCGCAGATCCGCTCTCGGCTCCGCCTCCCCCGCCGCCCAGCACCTCCTCGCGGCCCTGACCTACCCACCTCACGACGTCGGCCCGGCCGGCCGGCCGGGCCGTGCGCCGAGCCACCGGGTCGGCCGCGGGCGACGCGAGCCCGGCCCGGGCTCGAGCACCCACGGACTCGGGCAGCAGCGGCAACCACGTGACTGCTGCTCCGCGCCGTACGGTGACGGTGACGGCGACGCTGCCGTCGGCCAGCTGGTCGCACGACTCGACCCGAGCTCCGTTCGCCATGGACAGGTCGGCTGCGGCAGTGCAGTCGGCTGCGCCACCTGCCGCCAGTGGAGTGGCCGCTGCCAGCGCCGCGAGGTCGGCTGCCACCCGGGCCGCTCGCACATCGCGCACCACCGCAACCAGGACCAGCGCAGCCACCGAGGCCAGCACCACCACGGCCAGCGCTCCCGACGCGAGAACCGTGCCGGAGCCACGCTCCCGAGCTACGCGCCCGGAGCAGCGGCTCCGACGCGGGCCGCATCGCCCGTGACGCTCGCTGCTGCTCACGGTGTCTCGAGGCGGGCCGTGGCGCGAGCTTGGGCCCGCACACCGTCGGCGAGTGGCGCCAGCAGCCTCGGAACCGGGGCTTCGACGACGACCGTGACCTCGCCACCACCCCGGGAGACAGCGACCCTGGACCCGTCCGGCACTCGCGACAGCGCCTGCTGACGAGCGGCCGGCTCCGGGTCGCCGCGAGCGAGCTGCCGAGCGGCCGTTCCCGCCGCGTCCACACACCGCACCTGACGGACGCCCAGGTCGACGGCGGCGAGACACACCGCGAGCACGACGAGGACTGACGGGATGGCCAACGCCAGCTCGGCGGTGACCATCCCACGCTCGCGACTCACCGACGTCACGAACCGGTGCCGATGGCGCCGACGATGACCTTGCTGAGCGCCGACTTCACCGGGCCCGAGCGCACGATGGCGAGCAGAATCGCCGCGAACGCCACCGCGGCCACGGTGCCCACGGCGTACTCGGCGGTCGTCATCCCCTCCTCACCGAGCGTGCGCACTCGGCGCGCCACACGTCGCAGCCGGCCGGACAGTCGTCGGGTCATGGGAACCTCCTCGGTCGTCGGACGCGTCGCTCGCGCCCGTTGACGACCACCCTCGGCCGCGACCACCCGGCCTCGACAGCCCCGCGGCCGCAGCGCACTCGATCTGTGGACGACGACCGCCTTCCCGAGCTCCTGTGGACGGACCAGGTCGCGCGGCCCGGGCTGCTCGCGGATGTCCGCGACCACTCCACCAGCGGTGCCCCGACCGCCGATCAGGCGCCGCGGCCGTGGGACGGGCAGGCGACCGGCGGCTCGGCATCCGACGTCGGACTCAGTCGGGTATCCCCGGGACCCCGGGGAGGGGGCGCTCGACGCGGTTGCCGTGGATGTCGGGCGCGTCGAGGTAGGTGCCACCGGTCACCTGGCCGGTCGTGGTCTCGTCTCCGACCTCGGCCCCGAGCCCGGGGCCGACGCTCACCACCCCGCCGAGCGTCGACCCGTCGGTGACGTTGTCGTGCTGCACGCGGGTCACCGTGGCGTCGGTGTGCAGGACGTGCTGGAACGGGTCGCCCTCGGAGGCGGTCTGCGGGTAGAACCGGTCGCCCGCACCGACACCGCCCAGCGGGTCGCCGGAGCTGTCGGCGAGCCACTGCTCGACGACGGCACGGTTGGTGTCGTCGACGTCGAGGGTCGTCGTGGTCACGTCGACCGTGGTCCTGTTGTCGGTGAACCCTGCGCTGGCCTCGTGGGGGTCCCGGCCCGCAGGGGCGTCGCTGCGGTCGCGGCGGCCCACCTCGTGGCCCTGCTCCAGCTCGGTGGTGGACGTCAGGACGACGCGGGTGACCTGCCCGCCCGGGTCACGGGTCACGGCGACGTTGTCCTGCACGGAACCGCCGACGCCGGAGCTCTCGCCGAACCGGTTCAGCTCGCCCGAGGCGACCGCCTCACCACCGAACACACTGACCGTCGAGCCGTCCGCCAGCCGACGTCCCGTCCACTGCGGGTTGACCCCGACGGTGCCGGCGGTGCCGACGCCTGGGGACGACGGGCTGGTCGCGTCCAGACCCCCGTTGAGCTCGACCGGGACCTCGACGGTGGTGTCGACCCGGGTCGGCGGCGGGAGGAACGGGAGCGGCGCCAGCACGTCGCCCAGGATCTGCCCTGCCGCCATGGGCAGGCCCCCCGAGGTCGCCAACCGGGCCTGGCGGTAGCCGAGGTAGGCGTTCAGCAGGGCACGGAACTCCTCGACCTTGCCGGGCTCGACGAGCCAGGTGTTCCCGTTCGCGAGGGTCACCCCGCCGATCAGCTCCGCTCGCGCCTCCAGCTCCGCCTGGCCGGCAGCCACGGCGGGCCCGAGGCCCACGATGCCCGTCAGACCGCCTTGGTTGACCACCGTGAACTCGACGTAGCCGTCGTTGAACCGGTTCTCGACGACCCGGAACTCGTAGCCGAGCTGACCGAACCCGACGGTGGCCTGCACGCCGCTCGTCAGCACGGACTGACCCACCCGGACCCGTGGCGGCAGCACGGTGAGCGGAGCATCGGGCACGAGCGCCGCGAGGTCGCGGGCGCACTGGTCGTCGAGGAGCGAGAGCTCCACGAGGATCTGGGTGAGACGCATGGCCTGCGCCTCCCGTAGGCCCTGCGTCATCCCGGCTGCCGCGCCGGCAAGCGCGCGTCCCTCGGTTACCAGCGGCTCCGCGTCATCCGCCCACACACCGAGGATGCGCCCGGCATCCGCGGCGGCATCCCCGAGCTGCTTGGCCTCGGTGAGCACCGGGTCGAGCGCCGCCACGAGCACGGGCGACTCGGGCGCGACGTAATGGGGGTCGACGCCGCGCCAGGTGCGCACCACCGCCTCGCCGCCGTCGATGATCGGGATGGCGGTCGCGCCGAGGTCGGCGGCCGCCTGACGGATCGCGTCGATATCACGGTCGAACACCGCCGGTGTCGCGGCATCCGGGAACGGGCCAGGCATCGTCATCCTCCAGTCAGGACGTCGGGAAGGGAGCCTTCGCCCGGGGGTAGCGCGAAGGGGCGGCCGAGCGGGGGCGCCGGGTCGCCGTACAGCACGGCCGAGTCTCGGGCGAGCTGCTCGGCCATCAGCTGGTCGCCGGCGGCGTAGCTGGACACCGCGTCGCGGCATCCTTCGGTGGCCCGGAGGACCCGGGTCGCCATGAGCTCGGCGAGGCGGTCGTGCTCGGCCCGGAGCGCGGCGAGCCCCGCGACGACGGCCGGGGCGCCCGGAGCGCCCTCGGCCGCCGCCAGCACCGACTCGCTCGCCCGGGTCAGCTGCTCCCGGAGGACGATCGACTCGTGGTCGGTGGCCTTGAGAACACCGAACACCTCCTGCGGGCGAATCGTGTAGGCCACGGCGTGCGGTCCTTACAGGATCCGGATGCCGTCGACGGCCGTGCGGGCGCCCGTCATGGCGGTGGTGGCGATGCCGTCGGACTCGCCGAGGGTTCCCTCGAGCTCGGCCATCACCGTGCGCACGTGCTCGGCGACCTGCTGCCAGAGCCGCTCCACGCCCTGGAAGTCCTCGGACACGCCGTCGGCGTGATAAGCGGCGGCGAGCACGCCGGTGTCACCGGTGCGCTGGTCGATGGTGTTGAGCAGCGCCGTTCCGGCGGCGCGCATGTCCTGCTGGGCCTGGCCGCTGCTCGAGATGCTGTACGCGAGCTGGCCGAGATCGTTGACTGCCATCTGGTGGTCCCCTGTCAGGCGGTGCCGGTCGGGCCGGCGTCCACGACGGAGCGCCGGCTGGTGAAGGTGGTGTGCATCTCGTCGTCGCCGGTGGTGAACGCGACGTCCTGGCCGCGCGTCCCCTCCTGGACCGACGTCAGCGAGACGCCGAGGTCGGTGGCGATCTGGTCGGTGTCGGCCTTGAAGCGGTCGAACGCGGCCTTGCCCTGCCCGCTGAACGTGCCGGCCAGCGGCTCCGCGGACCTCTCGAAGGTGCGCACGAGTGAGATCAGCTCGGTGTGCGCGGCGTCGATGGAGTCGGCGTGGCGGCTGAGCGCCGTGGCCTCCATCGTGTAACGGTCGCCTGCCATGGTGCGGTCCCTTTCGTGGGTGCGGTGCTCGGTGCGACGTCGGTGCCGCGCCGGGGAGGAGGTGTGTCCTCGACCGGATGCACGCGCCGATGCCCGAATCGGTTCAGTACGAGGTCGATCGGATGACGAGGAGCGGGCTGAGGGCGCTATAGCGCCCGGTCCGGGCGGGATGCTCCGGATCTCGCGGGGGTGGGCCGCTCTCGATGCCGGCGGGGTGGTGAGCCGCTCTCGACTCCCGCGGGTGGTGAACCGATCCGGCATCCGGACCGTGCGCTGAGGTATCACCCTCCCGAGAGGAGCACCCGCGATGACCATCGACCGCGACGTCACCCTCGTCGAGACCGTGCGTACCCGGCGCACCCGCCTCGTCGCCGCCTTCCTGCACGGTGAGCTCGACGAGCGCCGGCCGACCAACGACAACCTCCGCCGGTTCGCCGCCAGCCTCGTGCTCGCCGCCTTCGCCTGCGTCGGCTGCATCGCCTGGGCGGTCATC
>JBOFBK010000366.1:0-9787 GCA_051645525.1 Dermatophilaceae bacterium
ATCGACACACTCCGCTCGCTCATGCGACCAACCATCGACCGCTGACCAAGCACCCGCGACTGTTCAGAACCTCCCTTCACACAACTGTCCAGAACCTCCCTTCAAACCACAGGTGCAATGGCGCCGATCTTCACCCACATTCGCGGGGAGGTGGGATGGCCGCCCGGTCGGTGGCGAGCTCGGTGAGCACGCCGACGAGCATCGCCCGCTCCTCAACCTTGATCCGCTCGTGCAGCGTCTCGACGGTGTCGCCGGGCTCGACCCGCACCGCGCGCTGCTCGATGATCGGGCCGGTGGCGACGCCGGCGTCGACCCAGTGACAGGTACAGCCGGTGACCTTGACGCCGTGTGCGAGCGCGTCGCGCACTCCGTGCGCACCGGGGAAGCTCGGCAACAGCGCGGGGTGGGTGTTGACCACTGGGTAGCCGGCGAGCATCGTCGGGCCGAGCACCTTCATGAACCCGGCCAGCACCACGAGGTCGGGCTGGTGGGCCGCCACCAGCCGGACCAGGTCGCGGTCCCAGTCGTCGCGGGTCACGTACTCCGGTGCGCGGCAGGTAAAGGTGGGGATGCCGCGCGCGACCGCCCGCTCGACGCCGCCGGTGCCGTCCCGGTCTGCTCCGACGGCGACCACCTCGAACGGAGCGCGCGCGGCTGTCGCGTCGAGCAGGGCCTGAAGGTTGCTCCCCGTCCCGGAGACCAGGACGACGAGCCGGAGCCGCGGCACGGCGAGCGGCGAGGTCACCCGGCCACGGTAGCGGGCCGTCATCCACGAGAAGTCTGCGGAGTCAGGTGCATCCCGCCCGGTCAGGAGATTGGCGCAAACTCAGGAGGCTCTAACTCCCTGTGTCGACGAGATGCTCCTGACCGTGCGCTTCTAGCGTCGCAATCGCCACACGTCCCGCACGACGACGAGCATCGCGCCGGCGAGCAGCTCGAGGAAGAGGATGCCGGTCAGCGCCCCGGCGTCCGGACCGATCTCGGCGAGGCGGAACCGCCCGATCGCGCCGCCGGCGAGCAGGTCGAGCAGGCCCAGGGCGCCCGCCGTGGTGGCGCACGCCGTCGCGGTCGCGAACAGCTTGCTGCGCATCCGGGACAGCCGGGCCAGGGTGCCGAGTGCTCGGCGGCCGACCCAGGCACCGGCTCCGAGCACCACGAGGATCGAGACCGGCGGCACAACCCACGGCATCGGGCCGGGCTGGGGCAGGGCCGCGAGAACCGGGACCATCGGCAGCAGGCCGCTCTCGGCGCCGGCCCAGGAGACCGTGGCGCCGTCGACCACCTGGAAGCCCGGACCAGCAAGGAACGAGACGGCCCAGAGGCCGAGGTTCGGCAGCGCGGCGAGCTGGGCCGAGACCAGGCCGAGCGAGCCGGCCGGGCCGGCGTCGAGCGCGGTGTGCACCGCCAGCACCCGGTCGTGCCCGCCCGCGACGGTGGCAACGACGAGCACCCCGCCGGCCCCGAGCAGCAGGCCCGCTCCGGCCAGGCCGGGCCGCAACGCTCGCCGAACGACGTCGGGCAGCACCTGGCGGCGCAGCGCCGGACCCGCCACCCCCGGGTCGTCGCGGACCAGTCGGCGCACCACCAGCGCGGCACCGGCGATCGGCACGGCCACAGCGGGAAGGAGCAGGCTCTCCGCAGCCGGGACCAGCGGGCCTCGAGCGGCGAGCACCGCCACCGCTGCGGTGACGAGGGCGTAGCCGGCCCACCAGCCGAGCAGCGCGACACCGAGGCCGCGCGGCACCAGACCGAGCGAGTAGGCGCCGCCGACGTCGGCCTTCACGACACCGCGTCGGGCCCCGGCCCTGGCGACGAGGACCAGGACGACCACCCCGAGGAGCGGCACCACCGAGACCGTGCCGCCGGCGGCGGCGCGGTGCGCGCCGCCGGCCAGCAGCCACAGCCCGGCACCGACCGGCGCCGCCTCGGTGGCCGGGCCGGTGGCGCGGGGCTCGATCGCCACCGCGAGCACAGCGGGGCCGAGCACGAGGAGCAGCGAGACGAGCGCGGTGGCGGCCCCGACCAGCATCGGGCGGTACGACGACGTCTCCGGCGTCTCTGACGCCTCACCGTCCCGGCCGCCGGAGCTGGGCCGCGGCGGGTTCGAGCGATCGGTGAGCGTCATCGTCGTCCAGTCTCACCGGCCACGCCCCACTTTGTCCGTCAGGTCGCGACTGACACGCCGACGGCAGGGCTTCGGAGCTCGGGCGGAGGTGCCCCGCGGCGCTCAGCGACGAGCCGCCGCGGTGAGGGACTGCATGATCTCGCGCATCAGCGCGGCGGTCTCGGACGGCGTCTTCCCGACCTTGACCCCGGCCGCCTCGAGGGCGTCCTGCTTCGCCTGCGCGGTGCCCGAGGAGCCCGACACGATCGCGCCGGCGTGGCCCATCGTCTTGCCCTCCGGCGCGGTGAAACCGGCGACGTAGCCGACGACCGGCTTGGTCACGTGCTCGGCGATGTACGCGGCTGCGCGCTCCTCGGCATCCCCGCCGATCTCGCCGATCATCACGATGGCGTCGGTGTCGGGGTCGGCCTCGAACGCCTCGAGACAGTCGATGTGTGTGGTGCCGATGATCGGGTCGCCCCCGATGCCGACCGCGGAGGAGAAGCCGAAGTCCCGCAGCTCGAACATCATCTGGTAGGTCAGCGTGCCCGACTTGGAGACCAGCCCGATGCGGCCCGCTCCGGAGATGTCGGCCGGGATGATGCCGGCGTTCGACGCCCCCGGGCTGATCAGGCCCGGGCAGTTCGGCCCGATCAGCCGGGTCGTGCCGGCCGACCGGGCGTACGCGTGGAACTCCGCGGTGTCCTTCACCGGCACGCCCTCGGTGATCACCACGCAAAGCGGGATGCCGGCATCGACGGCCTCGACGACCGCGGCCTTGGTGTGGGCCGCCGGCACGAAGACGACCGAGACGTCGGCACCGGTCGCGGCCATCGCCTCGGCAACCGTGCCGAACACCGGAACGCTGACCCCGCCCTCGAAGTCGACGGTGGTACCGGCCTTGCGCGGGTTGACCCCGCCGACGACGGCGGTGCCCGAGCGCAGCATCCGCTGGGTGTGCTTCATGCCCTCGGAGCCGGTCATGCCCTGGACGACGACCGTGGAATCGGCGGTGAGGAAGATGGCCATGGGTCGGGTATCTCTCTTCTCGTGCGCGCGGTGGTCGGTCTGCGGTGTGCGGGGGTCGGTCGGGTCTGCTCGGACGGGTTCGTCAGGCCCGGGCGGCCAGCTCGGCGGCGCGGCGGGCGGCGCCGTCCATGGTGGGCTCGATCACGACTCGCGGGTGCGCCCTCGCGGCGAGGATGCGCCGGCCCTCCTCGACGTTGTTGCCGTCGAGCCGGACGACGAGCGGGCGGTCCTCGTCGTCGCCGAGGGCGTCGAGCGCGCCGACGATGCCGTTCGCCACCGCGTCGCAGGCGGTGATGCCGCCGAAGACGTTGACGAACACCGACCGCACCTGCGGGTCGGACAGGATGACGTGCAGCCCGTTCGCCATGACCTCGGCCGAGGCGCCGCCGCCGATGTCGAGGAAGTTCGCCGGCTTCTGGCCGCCGAACTCCTCCCCGGCGTACGCGACGACGTCGAGGGTGCTCATGACCAGCCCTGCACCGTTGCCGATGACGCCGACCGAGCCGTCGAGCTTGACGTAGTTCAGGCCCTTCTCCTGGGCGGCAGCCTCGAGCGGGTCGGTGGCGTCGGTGTCCGCGAGCGCCTCGTGCTCGGGGTGGCGGAAGGCGGCGTTGGCGTCGAGCGACACCTTGCCGTCGAGCGCGAGGACGTCGCCGTCCTCGGTCTTGACCAGCGGGTTGACCTCGACGAGCGTGGCGTCCTCGTCGCGGTACACGGTCCACAGCGTGCGGATGACCGGTTCCACCTTCGCGGCGGTCTCGACGTCGAACCCGGCGGCCTCGACGATCTCGCGAGCCTTCGCCTCGTCGATGCCGGTGTTCGGGTCGACGGCGACCCGGGCGAGGGCCTCGGGCCGCTCGACGGCGAGCGTCTCGATGTCGACCCCGCCCTCCCTGCTGCACATCGCGAGGTAGCGGCGGTTGGCGCGGTCGAGGAGGAGGGAGAAGTAGTACTCCTCGGCGATCCGGGCGCCCTGCGCCACCATCACCCGGTGCACGGTGTGGCCCTTGATGTCCATGCCGAGGATGGCGCGCGCGTGCTCCTCGGCCTCCTCGGCGGAGCGCGCGACCTTGACGCCGCCGGCCTTGCCCCGCCCGCCGGTCTTCACCTGCGCCTTGACGACGGTAACCCCACCGCTGGCCGCCCCGACGCGCTCGGCAGCGGCGCGCGCCTCCTGCGGTGTGGTGGCGACCGCGCCGCCGAGCACAGGCACGCCGTGCTTCTCGAACAGGTCACGGGCCTGGTACTCGAAGAGGTCCACGTCTCGCCCTCGTCCTTCGCTGTCGGCGTCGTCCGGCGCGGCGTCGTCCGGCGGATTCGGACGCGAGCCTAGTGCCGGGCCGAGGGGAGCCTCGACCCGGACCGGCCGAGCCGGCGCGCACCCCGGAGTCGCCGGTCGGCGCGGATGGTGGTGAGATGACCGCGTGCACCGACATCTCGCCCTGCAGACCGCCGCAGGTGCGGCACTGGTCCTCCTCCTCGCCGGATGCAGCGATGACCCCGACCCGGTGCCCGCCGACTCGGCATCTGGGCCCTCCACTTCGGCCTCTCCCGGCTCGCCGACGCCGTCGGCATCCGCCCTGCCGGTCCGGCTCACCCTCACGCGCACCGGTGGTGCCGACGGGTTCGCCGACGTGCTCTTCGTGCAGAGCGACGGCGCGGTGGTTGGGTCCACGAACGCCGGTGCGGTCAGCTGCCGTGCCCCTGCCGAGCTCACCGGGGCACTCGCCAACGGCACGCCGCCATCGGCACCTCCACCGGCCGGAACGGACCGAGTCGAGGTGGTGCTCATCCGCGGCAACGGCGAGGTACAGCTCGGCGGGGCCCAGGGGCGCGACCCGGTGTCGGAGGCGGCCCGGGCATTGCTCGACGACGTGCAGAAGGCCGAAGGAGCGCGCACGGTCTGCAGGTAGGCGGACACCATGCGGTGTGACGTGAATCACACTGGGTACATTTGCCCAGGTCAGTCGGCACCCGGAGTGGTTCAGGTCAAGAGCGGGTAAAGGCATGGCCGCCACGGGGTTTGTGTCACGGAACGGTCACGCTACGGTTGTCCAGCCCCCCGGAGGCCAGCGAGGTCACCACCAGTTCCTCTCCCCTGAGGTTGATCCCTGTCGTGAGTTCTCCCGCGTATCGCGGGCGTCACTACGCCGGGCGCCATCGCGTCCACGTCCGTAGCGTGCGCCTGCCTCGTGCCCTGAGTTCGAGCTTCGTGCTCCCGACCACGGCTGCTGCCGCGCTCGTCGCCACCGCCACGGGCGCCACAGTCGCGGAGTCCACCCCTCTGACTCTCGACCTCAGCGGCTCCCAGACCGCGATGGCCCGCACCCAGCAGGCCGCCTCCGAGGAGAGCACGACCGAGCTCGCCCTGCGTCGCCAGGACGTCGTCAACACCAGTGCGGCAATCCAGGGCCGTACCGAGGCCACCGCCAAGGCCGCGCGGGCCGCCAAGCGCAAGGCAGACGCGGAGGCCGCGGCCCGCGCGAAGGCGGAGCGCGAGGGCAAGAAGTGGGTCCGCCCGATCAAAATCTGGAACATCACCTCCGACTTCGGGCCGAGGTGGGGCAAGACCCACGACGGCATCGATCTCGGCGCACCCACCGGTACCCCGCTCTACGCGATGTCCAAGGGCGTCGTCACCGGCTCCTTCTACGACTCCAGCTTCGGCAACAAGATCGAGATCACCTACTGGAACGGTGACACGTCCTGGTACGGCCACCTGAGCAAGCGGCAGGTCAGCGAGGGCGACACGGTCATGCCGGGCGACGTGGTCGGACTGGTCGGCAACACCGGCCACTCCTTCGGTGCGCACCTGCACCTCGAGATCCAGCCGGACCCGGATGTCGACCGGGCCATCGACCCGTACCCGTGGCTGCAGGACCGCGGGCTGGTCTGACCGGCGCACTCGTGCCTGATCACGATCGGTCGACGCAGCGACCGGTGTGGTCGTGCCCGGCATCGTGACCGCGTTCGGCGCCGCCCCTGCTACAGCTTCTCGAGTGGAGCGAAGCGCAGGACGAAGCGCTTGACGCCGAGCTCGCCGCCGAAGTCGACCTCGGCCTGGGTGCGCTCACCTTCTCCGAGGGTGCGCACGACCGATCCGAGGCCGTACGTGTCGTGGGTGACCTTGTCGCCGGCGGCCAGCGGGATGATGGGGCGGTTGCCCGGCGAGCGCACCCCCGGACGCGCCCCGAGCGTGGCCACCGCGGGCCGCTGCCCGGGCCGCCCGATGGCGGCCGCTCCGGACAGCTCCCGTTCCCAGCTGACCAGCTCGGTGGGGATCTCGTCGAGAAAGCGCGACGGCGGGAGGTACTGCGGCGCACCCCAGGATGAGCGCAGCGCCGCCCGGGAGAGGTGCAGTCGTTCGCGGGCCCTGGTGATGCCGACGTAGGCGAGCCGCCGTTCCTCCTCGAGCTCGGTCGAGTCGCCGAGGCTGCGCACGTGGGGGAACGTGCCGTCCTCCATGCCAGTGAGGAACACCACGGGAAACTCCAGGCCCTTGGCGGTGTGCAGCGTCATCAACGTGACCACGCCGACCGCCTCGGCCTCGGCG
Organism: Dermatophilaceae bacterium; assembly: GCA_051645525.1. Lineage (GTDB taxonomy): Bacteria > Actinomycetota > Actinomycetes > Actinomycetales > Dermatophilaceae > JBOFLG01. Next base: position 6,687 of record JBOFBK010000366.1, read on the forward strand.
GTGTCAGGGATCTCGTCGGCGTCGGCGACGAGCGACACCCGCTCGAGGAAGTCCTCCAGACTGGCCACCTCGCCGGTCTCGCGGCGCGCCTCGTCGAACTCCCGAGCGACGGCGACCAGCTCGGCGAGGTTCTCGACCCGGGTCTCGTCCTGCGGGTCGTGGCTGGCCCGCAGTTCGGCGAGGTAGCCGGAGCGGTCGAGCACCGCTTCGAGGAGGTCGGCGACCCCGGTGTCGTCGTCGTCGCGGACCTCGCCGAGCGCCTCGAGCAGCGCCGTGAAGCTCCGCACCGCGACGACACTGCGGGTGGCGATGCCCGGGGCGTCCTCGACCCGGCCGAGCGCCGCGACGAACGGGACGCGCTCGCGGTCGGCGAGAGCCGCCACGCATGCCTCGGCCCGGTCGCCGATGCCGCGCTTGGGCACGTTGAGGATGCGGCGGAGGTTCACGGTGTCGGTGGGGTTCGAGATCACCCGGAGATAGGCCAGGGCGTCCTTGACCTCCCGACGCTCGTAGAAGCGAGTGCCGCCGACCACCTTGTAGGGCAGGCCGACCCGCACGAAGACCTCCTCGAGCGCACGGGACTGGGCGTTGGTGCGGTAGAAGACCGCGACATCGCCGGGTCGGTAGTCGTGCTCGTCGCCCAGCCGCTCGATGGTGCGGGCGACGAACGACGCCTCGTCGTGCTCGTTGTCGCCGACGTACCCCACGACCGACGGGCCACTGCCGCTGTCGGTCCACAAGCTCTTCGGGCGCCTGCCCTCGTTCCGGGCGATCACCGCGTTGGCGGCCCGCAGGATGGTCTGGGTGGAACGGTAGTTCTGCTCGAGGAGGATCGTGCGCGCGTCGGGGTAGTCCTGCTCGAACTCCTCGATGTTGCGGATCGTCGCGCCGCGGAAGGCGTAGATGGACTGGTCCGCGTCACCGACCACGACGAGCTCGCCCGGCGGCACCGCGTGCGTCCCGGCATCAGCGTCGTGCGGCGACCCGACGAGCTCGCGCACGAGCTGGTACTGGGCGTGGTTGGTGTCCTGGTACTCGTCGACAAGGACGTGCCGGAACCGGCGCCGGTAGTGCTCGGCGACATCGGGAAGGACCTGGAGCAGCTGCACCGTGGTCATGATGAGGTCGTCGAAGTCCATGGCGTTGGCGGCTCGCAGCCGCCGCTGGTACTCCGCGTAGGCCTCGGCGAGCATCTGCTCCTGGTGGGTGCCCTCCTGGGCCACCCGGCTGGCGAACGTCTCCTCGTCGACCAGCTCGTTCTTGAGGTTCGACACCTGGTGGGAGAACGAGCGCGGGTTGTACCGCTTGGGGTCGAGATCCAGGTCGCGCAGCACCATCGACATCAGCCGCTGGCTGTCGGCGGCGTCGTAGATCGAGAAGCTGGACCGGAGCCCGACCTTGTCGGCCTCACGACGCAGGATGCGCACGCAGGCGCTGTGGAACGTCATCACCCACATCGCCCGGGCGCGTGGCCCGACCAGCGCGCCGACCCGCTCGCGCATCTCGGCTGCCGCCTTGTTCGTGAAGGTGATGGCCAGGATCTGACCAGGCTGCACTCCTCGCGCGGCGAGCAGGTGGGCGATGCGGTGGGTGAGCACCCGGGTCTTGCCCGACCCGGCACCCGCCACGATGAGCAGCGGCGGCCCCTCGTGCAGCACGGCCTCGCGCTGCTGCGGGTTCAATCCCTCGAGCAGGGTCTCGACCTGCCGAGCGGACGGCGGCCCCACGGTCTGTGCACTGCGGCCCGCGGCCGCCGCCTCGGCCCAGGTGGGCACGTCGGCCGCGTTCACTAGAGCGGCATGTGCGCTCGCCTGCGTGGCGGGGTCGACAGATGCGGGGTGATCGGCAGTGCCGAACTCGAGGCCGTCGAACAGGGTGCTCATCGAGGTCCAACCCTACGTGCGCCCACCGACCGCGGTGGACGACGTCATCCGCGGCGTCATCCGTCGGGGCGTTCCGCACACGGGCAGGTAGAGAACCGGCAAGTAGAGAACATAAGTGAGCGGCCGGGGCCACCACCAGGGCCCCGGCCGCTCGGGCGACGACGGTTCAGCCGTCCCCGGAAGGGGACGCGACGCCGACGTCACCGGCGCGATGGTCGGCAGGGACCACGCGATGCGGGATCACCGAGGACAGGGAGCAGTCGGTGAAGATCCCGCGAGACTCTCGGGCGAACACGGGACCAGGCACTTGAGCCATGTCGCGCCTCCACCCTCGCTTCCGTGCGGTTGTCGCAGGGAGTAGAAGAAGAGTACGGTCGTCGACAGCGATTTGTCGAGAGAATGTCTAAGGTTGCACGGTGGTTCTCCGAGCAACCCTCGACAGGCTCAAGGCCAACCCTGGACACCAGTGGACAAACAAGACTCCTCGGAGCAGGGTGTCTGCACTCGCCGGGGTCGACGGCGGCCCGGGGCGACCGAACGGAGGTCGGATGACTGCCAACGTCGTCGTGACCGTCGAGCGTCGTTTCGACGCGCCGCGATCCCAGGTGTTCCGAGCGTGGGTCGACCCGGACCGGATCGCGCAGTGGCGCGGGACACCGGGGTGGCACGTCGAGCTCGCGACCGTGGCCGGGGATCCGCGGCCCGGTGGGCGGCACCGGCACGTCCGGGTCAGGAACAACGATCCGACTGCCCGCATCGGCGTCGCCGGCGTCTACGCGGAGTTCAGCGAACCAGTGGCGTTCGTCTCGCACGAACGAGTCACTGGCGATCCGGGCATCGACCCCGACACGGTGCTCGAACTCCGGGTCGAGCTGACTCGGCTCGGCGGCGACGCCACCCTCGTCCGGGTGGTCCAGGGGCCGTACGAACCCGACCTGGCGGGTTGGCACGGCGAGGGGTGGATGCGCGAGCTGGACCGTCTCGACAGGTACCTCGAGCGCTCCCGACGACTCGGGGCCTGAGCGCCGTCGTCCGGCCGGCCCGCGCCACCGGCGACTCCCGGCCTCACGGTCGGCTCCCGGGCGGCGGGTCGTCATCCGTCACATGGACCGAGAAGCGGGTTCCGGCGCCGCCCGGCCCCGGCTCCACAGTGGCGCGCCCGCCCATGCCGGCGACCAGCGCGGCGACGATGGCCAGGCCCAGCCCGGTGCCGACCCG
>JBOFBK010000367.1:0-3442 GCA_051645525.1 Dermatophilaceae bacterium
ATCGCCTCGGCGGCGATCGCCATGACGGTGAACGAGCCGACCAGGTTGACCTCCACGACCTTGCGGTAGAGCGCGAGGTCGTGGACTCCCCTGCGGCCCAGGATGCGGGCGCTGGGGCCGATACCGGCGCAGCTGACGACGATACGCAGCGGGCGCTCGCGGTCGGCGGCGGCGCTGGAGACGGCGGCCCTGACCTCGTCCTCCGCCGTGACATCGGCGGGAACGTAGTCGACGCCGTCGACGGCGGGGCCGGCGTCGACGGCGGCGGGCAGGTCGAGGGCGAGCACGCGGGCGCCACGCGCGGCGAGGGCGGTCGCGGTGGCGGCGCCCAGACCGGACGCTCCCCCGGTGACGACGGCGGTGGTGTTCGCGATCTGCATGGGCGTCATCCTGCCGGGTTCGGCTCGTGGCGACCGCGCCGGGCAGGGCCCGCGAGCCGGGCGGCCGTGACACTGTGAGCCGGCCCGGCGACGGAGCGGTCGCTCAGTCCAGCAGTCGGGCCGGGATGATGGTGACGTCGAAGGGCACGGTGAGCGTCGCTGCATCGTCACCGGCGACGTCGGCGACGACCGTGTAGCGGGCGTCCCGGAGCTCGTGGGCGGTGAGGCGAGGCTCCTCGGGGTCGACCAGCCAGTAGGCCGGCGTACCGGCCCGCTCGTACCGCGACAGCTTGAGCGTGCGGTCGAGCACCCGAGTGCTGGGCGAGAGCACCTCGACCGCGAGGAGCGGCGCACCCTCGACATGGAGGCGCCCGAGCGTGTCGTCGCGGACGACGAGGACGTCCGGCTCGACGACGGTGTCGGAAGCGAGGATGACGTCGAGCGGTGCGATGAAGACGTGCACACCGGGCCCGGCGGATGACGTCAGCAGGCGATACACCGCACCGACCACTCCTTGATGCCGCCAGCCCGGCGAGGGCGTCACGACCAGTGCCCCGTCGATGAGCTCGTGGCGTGAACCGTCATCCGGGAGCGCGTCGCGCTCCTCACGGGTCCAGCGCTTCTCGTCGAGGACGAATGCAGTCATGGTCACCATCGTGCTCCTCCCCGGGCATGGGGTCCACCCTGCCGCAGCAGGAAGGCGCGCGTGACGCGTCATCCGGTCGCCTGTGGACAACCCCGCCGTGGATGACGATCACGGCGACAACAGCGTCACCGGCGGGCCCTACGGTGGGGGTCATGGGACTGCGCATCGGTGGGCACGTCGACCAGGCCGACCCGGTGGCGGAAGCCACCGCGCGCGGCGCCACGCTCAGCCAGTTCTTCCTCGGCGACCCGCAGAGCTACAGGGGCCCGGTCGTGCAGTACGACGGCGGCCCGGCCGCACTGAAGGAGGCCGCCGCGGTCGCCGGCGTCGACCTCTACGTGCACTCGCCGTACCCGATCAACGTCGCCGCGACGAACAACCGCGTCCGGATCCCGGGGCGCAAGCTGCTCCAGAAGCATCTGCACGCCGCGGCGGAGATCGGGGCGAAGGGCGTGGTGGTGCACGGCGGCCACCTCGGCAAGGACGAGGACGCCGACGTCGGATTCGACAACTGGCGCAAGTGCGTCGACGGTCTCGAGATGCCGGTGCCGCTGCTCATCGAGAACACCGCGGGCGGCGACAACGCGATGGCCCGCCGGCTCGAGGCGATCGAGCGGCTCTGGGAGGCGATCGGCCGCGCCGAGGGCGGCGACACCGTCGGCTTCTGCCTCGACACCTGCCACGCGCACGCCGGCGGCAACGACCTCGGCAGCGTCGTCGACAAGGTGCGGGCGATCACCGGCCGGATCGACCTCGTGCACTGCAACGACAGCCGCGACGAGTTCGACTCCGGCGCCGACCGGCACACCAACCTCGGCGCCGGCCACATCGACGGCGCCGACCTCGCCGACCTGGTGCGGGCGGCCGGAGCACCGGTCGTGGTCGAGACGCCCGGCGGCGTCGACGGCCAGTCCGCCGACATCGCCTGGCTCCGTGAGCGCCTCACGGGTGAGCCCGGATGACGCCAGCCCGGCGGTGCGCGGCCGTCATCCGGCGAGGTGGCCCCAGGCGCGGTCGAGGGTGGGCCACGGCCCGACGGCGGCGACCCGGCCGCCGACGAGGACGACGACCCGGTCGGCCCGGGCGAGTGCGGCCCGCTTCGATGTCGCGCCGATGACGGTCGTGCCGCGGGAGCGCAGCGCCGACCACAGCTCGACCTCGGTGGTGGCGTCGAGGGCGCTGGACACGTCGTCGGCGAGCAGCAGCTCGGTGTCGGCCGCCAGCGCCCGGGCGAGAGCGAGCCGCTGCACCTGACCGCCCGACAGCCGAACACCGCGGTGGCCGACCACGGCGTCGTGCCCGCCGGCCTCGGAGACATCGTCATGCAGCCGGGCGTCGGTGATCGCCCGGTCGAGGGCCCGGCCGTGGCCGAGCGCGACATTGTCGGCGAACGTGCCCGACAGCACGCGCGGCACCTGCGCGACGTGCGCCACCTGACCAGGGCGGAGGAACACCTGGGCGTCCTCCACCTCGACGCCGTTCCAGGTGATCGACCCGGTGTGGTCGAGCAGCCCGGCGAGCGCACCGAGCAGACTGGACTTGCCCGAGCCGACCTGGCCGAGCAACAGCACGAGCTCACCCGAGCGCACCGTGAGGTCGACGCCCTCGACTCCGCGAGTTCCGTCGTCGTGCACCGCGCTCACCCCGGCGAGCCGCAGCTCACGCAGGGGGACCCGCTCGGGCACGCTCGCCGCCGGGGCGGTGCCGGCGACCAGGTCGACACCGGCCGGCATCCGCATGAGATCGACGCCGCCGGCGAACCGGGCGGTGGCCTTCTGCCACGCGCGGGTCCCTGGCGCCTCGGTGACGACGGCGCCGGCGACCCTGCCGAACCAGTCGAAGCCGCCCACGGCCGTGGCCACGACGAGCGCGGTGGCCAGACCCCACCCACCGGTGGCGTAGACCGCCCACGCGGTGACCGCACCGGCCTGGACCATCACCACCGGCACGCCGTCGAGCACCGCCTGGACCCGGTGCTCGAACACGGCTGCCTCGACCCGGCCGGCGTCGACCCGGCGGAGGTGGCGGCGCACGGAGGGAGTGGCCGCGGCGAGCTTGACCGTGCGGGCCGACTCGAGCGCGGACACCAGGGCCCGACCGAACCTCGCCCGCGCCGCGGACGACTCCGCCGCCGAACGGCCGGCGAGGGGCCGCCCGGACGCCGACGCGAGCGCCGACCCGACCATGACGACGAGGAGCACTCCGCCGGCGAGCGGGCTCCCGGCGAGGACCGCGGTGACCGCGACGATGCCGAGACCGTTGAGGAAGTCGACCCAGCGGTCGGCGTAGAGCGCGTAGCGGTCGGCGTCCAGGGAGCGCGACACCACCTCACCGGCCGGCGAGCGCTCGAGCCGGTGCTGCCGGGTCTGACCGACGAGCACCGACATGCGCACCCGCAGCATCACCTCGATCCACC
>JBOFBK010000368.1:0-8065 GCA_051645525.1 Dermatophilaceae bacterium
CGCGGCCCGGCGTCCTGGGCCCTCCTGGCGGGGCGCCCTCAGAGGCCGGCGATGCGATCGGCCGGCGGGGCGAGGCCCGGGTTCGCGCCGAGATAGGCCGTCAGGGCGGGGACGTCCTCGGGCCCGCCGACGAGGTTCGTGCCGCCGGCGAAGGCCGTGAACAGGTCGCCGCCCTCCTGGAGGAAGTTCGGCAGCGCCACCCGGTACGTGGCGGTCGGCGACATCGGGGTGCCGTTCAGGCTCATCGAGCCCGGGACCACCCGGAAGCCCTGCGGCTGCGCGGCATCCCAGGTGTACGCGAACCCGTTCGAGACGCCGAGGGCGAGCATCGGCCGCGACCCGCGAGCGGGCACCGGCTGGTACTGCTGCTCGAGGGCCTCCTCGATCTGGGCCCCGGTCATCTCGACCGAGACCACCCGGTTGCCGAACGGCAGCACCGCGAACGCCTCGGCGTAGGTGATCTGCCCCGGCTGCTCGCCGGCACCGACCTGGTCGTAGCGCAAGCTGGCCCGGGTGCCGCCGACGTTCTGGAACGCGATCTGCGCCCCACCCTCGTCGGCGCCGTCCGTGGCGGCGAGGAAGGCGTCGGCCACGGCGTCGGCCATCGGCGTCTCGATACCGCGGTCGCCGCTGGAGTCGCCGAGGATGTCGGCCGACACCGATCCGACGACCCGGCCGGCGAGCGGGGCGGCGATGGCCTTCCACTTGTCGATGATCGCGGTCTGCGCCGGGTCCTTCGTCGTGCGGGTGACCAGGTGGTTGCGCGCCACGGTGCGGCCCCGGTCGACCTCGCCGCTGCGCCTGTTGACGACGAGACTGGTCTCGGTGACCATGCGCCCGTAGTCGCCCGCGCTCGTGACGTACCGCGGGTTGCCCGCCGGATCGGGGATGGAGCAGACGTAAGGGTCGTGGGTGTGCCCGGTGAAGATGACGTCGATGTCGGTGCTGAACCGCGTCGCCATCGTCCCGACGGGGTCCGAGATGCCGGTGCACTTGTCGTAGGTGCCCGAGCTGTAGCCGCCCTGGTGGAGCAGCAGGACGATCGCCTTGACGCCACGCTTCTTCAGCGCGACCGCCCGCTTGTTCGCCGTCTCGACCTCGTCGAGGAAGTCGACGGTGGACACCCCGGCCGGGCTGACCAGCGTCGGCGTCTCCTTGAGCGTCACCCCGATGAAGCCCACCTTGACCCCACCGACGGTCTCGATCTTCGTCGCCCGCAGCAACGGCTCCCGGGACTGCTTGTCGACGACGTTCGCGGCGAGCCACGGGAAGTCGGCTCCGGCGTAGGGGGCGTCGGGGAAGTAGCACCCGTCGACCGGGTGGCAGCCGCCACGCTGCATACGGAGCAACTCGGCGGTGCCCTCGTCGAACTCGTGGTTGCCGACGCTGCTGACATCGAGGCCGAGCGCGTTCAGCGACTCCACCGACGGCTCGTCGCGGAAGAGCGCTGACAGGAAGGGCGACCCGCCGATCAGGTCGCCCGCACCGACCGTCAGCGAGCGACCGCCGGAGGCGGCCCGCAGCTCGGTGAGCTTCGAGGAGAGGTACTCCACGCCCCCGACGGGAGTCTGGCTCGGGTCGACATCGGCCGGCAGCGGCGGGTCGGTGGCCTCGAGGTGACCGTGGTAGTCGTTGAACGACAGCAGCTGCACCGTGGTGTGGTTCCGGTTGCCCTCGGCGGTGGATGCAGCCTGCGCCGGGGCACCCACGAGCAGGGCCGCGACGGCGGCTCCGGCGATTCCGGCGCTCGCGAGGCGCCGACGGGTCGATGTCATGCTCGTGTCTCCTGTCCAGGGGTGGCGCGGCCCACCCTAGTGTCGCGTGAGCGGCATCCGGCAAGGCCTGCGGTCTGAACGTCCGGCGACGCTCGTGGGCACGTCGTCCGGAGCGGCGTCAGACCAGGCAGCGCGGGCCGAGCAGCACCTTCAGGTCGCCGAACAGCGCCTCGGTCGCATCGACCCGGTACGCACCGTCGAGACGCAGGTCGACCGACCGTCCGGGACCGGTGAGCCGCAGCAGCACCTCGGTCTGACCAGGGTGGTTCGTGAGCACCGAGCGCAGCTCCTCGACCCGCTGGGTCGTGGCGCGCACGGTCTCCATGGTCACAACCACCGGGCCCCGCGGACCGTCGGTGATCTCGGGCAGGGTGAGGTCCTGGGCGTAGATCGACACCGTGTCGTCACGCCGGTTGACCCGCCCGCGGACCACCGCCAGGCGGTCCTGCTGAAGCATCGGCCCGACCGTGGCGTAGGTGCTGGGGAAGAACAGGCACTCGATCGCCCCGGCGAGGTCCTCGAGCGTGACGATCGCCCAGAGGTCGCCCTTCTTGGTGCGCTTGACCTGGAGCCCGGTGACCAGCCCGGCGACGGTGACCGTGGCGCCCTCGGGTGTGCCCGCGTCGTCGGCGGTCAGCGCGGCGATCTGGGTATCGGCATGCGCGGTGAGCACGTGCTCGACCCCGAACAGCGGGTGGTCCGACACGTAGAGGCCGAGCATCTCGCGCTCGAACGACAGCAGGGTCGACTTGTCCCACTCGCTGTTCGAGATCGGCGGGAGGACCCCGAGGCCCGGCCCCGACAGGCCGGTGTCGTCGGTGTCTCCGAACGCCCCGAAGAGGGAGTCCTGGCCGTGCTCCTCGTTGCGCTTGACGTCGACGTAGTGGTCGACGTACTGCTCGTGCACCTCGGTCAGCCCTCGTCGGGCGTGCTGCAGCCCGTCGAACGCGCCACCACGGATCAGCGACTCGATGGTGCGCTTGTTGCACACCACGGCAGGCACCTTCTCCATGAAGTCACCGAACGAGGTGAAGCGGCCCTTGCTCTCCCGGGCACCGACGATGGCGTCGACCACGCCGTGCCCCACGTTGCGAACGGCGCTCAGCCCGAAGCGGATGTCGGTGCCGACCGCCGCGAACCGGCCGACCGAGTCGTTGACGTCAGGCGGGAGCACCTTGATGCCCATCCGGCGACACTCACCGAGATAGAGCGCGGACTTGTCCTTGTCGTCGCCGACACTGGTGAGCAGCGCCGCCATGTACTCGGCCGGGTAGTTGGCCTTCAAGTAGGCGGTCCAGTACGAGACCAGGCCATAGGCGGCGGTATGCGCCTTGTTGAAGGCGTAGTCGGAGAACGGGACCAGCACCCCCCACAGGGCGGCGATGGAGGCCTCGGTGAAGCCTTTGGCTTTCATCCCCTCGGAGAAGGGCACGTACTCCTTGTCGAGCACCTCCTTCTTCTTCTTGCCCATGGCGCGCCGGAGCAGGTCGGCATTGCCGAGCGTGTACCCAGCGAGCTGCTGGGCGATCTCCATCACCTGCTCCTGATAGATCACCAACCCGTGTGTGGTGCCGAGAATCGGCTCGAGGGCCGCGACCATCTCGGCCTGGAGCTTGCCCTCGAGCTGGGGGTCGAGCGGGATCGGCTCCTGCTTGCCGTTCTTGCGGAGCGCGAAGTTGGTGTGCGCGTTGACGCCCATCGGGCCGGGGCGGTAGAGCGCGAGCGCGGCCGAGATGTCCTCGAAGCTGTCCGGCTGCATCAGCCTGAGCAGCGTGCGCATCCCGCCGCCGTCGAGCTGGAAGACACCGAGAGTGTCACCGCGGGACAACAGCTCGTAGGTGGCCCGGTCGTCGAGGGTGCGGGAGAGCTCGTCGAGGTCGATCGTCTCCCCCCGGTTGGCCTGCACGTTGGCGATGGCGTCGTCGAGGATGGTGAGGTTGCGCAGCCCGAGGAAGTCCATCTTCACCAGGCCGAGCGCCTCGCAGCTCGGGTAGTCGAACTGGGTGATGACCTGGCCGTCCTGAAGCCGGCGCATCAGCGGGATGACGTCGATGATCGGCTCGCTGCTCATGATGACGCCGGCCGCGTGCACCCCCCACTGCCGCTTGAGGCCCTCGAGGCCCTTGGCGGTCTCGACGACCTCCTGGAGGTGGGCCTCGGTGGCGACCAGGTCGCGGAACTCCCGGCCCTCGCCGTGCCGGGGGTGGGCAGGGTCGTAGATGCCGGAGAGTGGGACGCCCTTGCCCATGACGTCCGGCGGCATCGCCTTGGTGAGCTGCTCACCGACGGCGAACGGATGACCCATGACGCGCGCGGCATCCTTGACCGCCTGCTTGGCCTTGATCGTGCCGTAGGTGACGATCTGGGCGACCCGGTCGCTGCCGTACTTCTCGGTGACGTAGCGGATGACCTCGCCGCGCCGACGCTCGTCGAAGTCGACGTCGAAGTCGGGCAGCGACGGCCGCTCCGGGTTGAGGAACCGCTCGAAGATCAGGCCGTGTGGAATGGGGTCCAGGTCGGTGATGCGCATCGCGAACGCGCACATCGACCCGGCGCCGGAGCCACGGCCGGGGCCGACCCGGATGCCGTGGTCCTTGGCCCAGGTGATGAAGTCGGCGACGACGAGGAAGTAGCCCGAGTACCCCTTCGAGGCGATCACCTGGGTCTCGTACTCGGCCTGCCGCCGCGCGTAGTCGGGGACACCGGCCGGGAAACGCTCGCGCAGCCCGCGCTCGACCTCCTTGACGAACCAGCTCTCCTCGCTCTCGCCCGCCGGGCACGGGAACCGCGGCATGTACCGCCCCTCGCCCTCGGTGAAGGAGATGTCGCACATCTCGGCGATGAGCAGGGTGTTGTCGCACGCCTCGGGCAGCTCGCGCCAGGTGTGGCGCATCTCGGCGGGGCTCTTGAGGTAGAAGTCGTCGGCGTCGAACTTGAACCGGTTCGGGTCCATCATCGTCGAGCCGGACTGCACGCAGAGCAGCGCCGAATGGGCTTTGGCGTCCTCGGGGCCGGTGTAGTGCAGGTCGTTGGTGGCGACGAGCGGCAGCCGTAGCTCGCGGGCGAGACGGAGGAGGTCGGCCTGGACCCGGCGCTCGATGTCGAGCCCGTGGTCCATGAGCTCGCAGAAGTAGTTCTCGGACCCGAAGATGTCCCGGAAGTCGGATGCCGCCTGCTTGGCCAGGTCGTACTGCCCGAGGCGGATTCGCGTCTGGATCTCGCCGGAGGGGCAGCCGGTGGTACCGACGAGCCCGGTGCCGTACCGGTCGAGCAGCTCGCGGTCGACGCGTGGCCACTTCGCGTAGACCTGGTCGAGCGAGGCCTGGCTGTCGAGGCGGAACAGGTTGTGCAGGCCGGTGTTGTCACGGGCCAGCAGGGTCATGTGCGTGTAGGCGCCCGAGCCCGAGACGTCGTCTCCAGGCTGGGTGCGCTCGTCGCCCCAGCGCACCCGGGTCTTGTCGGCGCGGTGCGTGCCGGGGGTGACGTACGCCTCGACGCCGATGATCGGCTTGACGCCGGTGCCCTGCGCCTTCTTCCAGAACTCGTACGCTCCGAAGAGGTACCCGTGGTCGGTCGTGGCGAGAGCCGGCATCCCCATCTCGGCGGCCCGCTGGAACAGGTCGCCGATGCGGGCGGCACCGTCGAGCATGGAATACTCGGTGTGTACGTGGAGGTGTACGAAGGTGTCCGAGTCACGCGGTGAACCGGTCGCCGGGGCAGGTCTCGGAGCGCTCGTGGGGGACATCGCCGTCATCCTAGATCCGTGGGCCGACGGTGCCAGGACCACCGACCGGCGTGCCTCGATGTCATGCGCCGGAGGACGGCCGAGGCGGGATCGGCGACCGCACCGGCGGACCTGCCGGTCTCGTCATCCGGCGGTGGAGAGACGGTCCAGAGCCACCTGGAGGTCGTCGGGATAGTCGCTCTCGAAGGTGACCCACTCCCCCGTCCCCGGGTGCTCGAAGCCCAGCCCGACAGCGTGCAGCCACTGCCGGTCCAGACCGAGCCGCTTCGCCAGCGTCGGGTCGGCGCCGTAGACCGGGTCGCCGACACAGGGGTGCCGTACGGCAGCCATGTGCACCCGGATCTGGTGGGTGCGCCCCGTCTCCAGGCCGATCTCGAGCAGGCTGGCGTGCCGGAACGCCTCGAGCAGCTCGTAGTGGGTGACGGCGTGCTTGCCGGACTCCATGACGGCGAACTTGTACTCGTGTCCGGGGTGCCGGCCGATCGGGGCGTCGATGGTGCCGGTGACCGGATCCGGCAGGCCCTGGACCAGCGTGTGGTAGGTCTTGTCGACGCGACGTTCGCGAAAGGCACGCTTGAGCACCGAGTAGGCGCGCTCGCTCGTGCACACCACCATCAGCCCGCTGGTGCCGACATCGAGGCGGGAGACGATGCCCTGGCGCTCGCTCGCCCCGCTAGTGGAGACCCGGTAGCCGGCGGCCTTCAGTCCGGCGAGCACGTTCGGGCCGCTCCAGCCGACGCTGGGGTGAGCGGCGACCCCGACCGGCTTGTCGACGACCACGATGTCGCCGTCGTCATGGACCACCGTCATCCCCGGGACCGGTTCGGCCACCACCTCCAGGGCCGGCGCGGGACCGGTGGGCAGGTCGACCTCGAGCAGGTCGCCCGCGGCCACCCGATGGCTCTTGCCGACACCGGTGGAGTTCACGGTGACGCCGCCGTCGAGAACCAGCCCGGCGGCCTTGGTGCGCGAGAGGCCGAACAGCCGCGAGAGAGCAGCGTCGACCCGCTCTCCGTCGAGGCCGTCGGGCACCAGGACGGTACGTGGCTCACCCACGGGAGGACTCGTCGACCCGCGCGGTGCCGGACACCGGGATGCCCCGCCAGGACAGCACCGCGACCAGCCCCGCCGCGCCGACGATGGCGATGTCGGCGACATTGCCGACGAACCACCCCGAGTAGTCGATGAAGTCGACGACGTGCCCACGCCCGGGGCCCGGAGCGCGGAACACCCGGTCGACGAGGTTGCCGACGGCGCCACCGAGCAGCAGGCCGAGGCCGACCGCCCAGCTGCGCGTCCCCACCCGACGGGCGACGACGGCGACCCACACGACGATGACCAGCGAGATCACGGTGAGCACCCACGTCGCACGGTCGCCGATGGAGAACGCGGCTCCAGGGTTGCGCACGAGGTTGAGCCGGATCGTCGAGCCGATGACGTCGACCGGCTGCCCGGGGGTGAGCGCGGCCAGCGCCCAGATCTTGGTCAGCTGATCGACGAGCAGTGCCGACACCGCAGCGCCGCCGAGAACGGCCAACAGCCGCCGCCGGCCACCGGTCGGGACCGGGGCCGGCGAGGGACGGGAGGTGTCGACGGGCGTCAGCGACGTTCCTGCTTCGTCTTGCAGGTCAGGCACAGGGTCGCGCGAGGGGCCGCCTGGAGGCGGAGTTTGCCGATCGGGTCGCCGCACGACTCGCACGCTCCGTAGGTTCCGTCGTCGAGCCGCTCGAGGGCGTGCTCGTTCTGCTCAAGCATCTCGCGGGCGTTGTTCGCCAGGGAGATCTCCTGCTCGCGTTCATAGGTCTTGGCACCAGCGTCGGCCTGGTCGTCACCGGCACCGTCGCCGGAGTCGCGCATCAACACCACGAGATCGCTTTCCGCGTGGGTGAGCTCGGCCCGCAGCTGGGCGATGTCGTGCTCGATCTCCCGGCGGAGCTCGCGCTTCTCCGCTGCGGTCCAGGGCGACTCGTCGGCTCGGACCGGCAGTGAGGCGGCGCGTTCACGAGTGGTCGCCGGACGGGTGACCTTCGCCGAACCGGTCGCGGTCCGCGACACTCCGGAGGAGGATGCCGCCTCCGTCCCCGGCTTCTTCACCCTCGTTCCCCGTTTCGCCGTGCTGGTCGAGCCGGACCCGGCCTTCGACGACCTGGACCGGGTCGTCGCCGACGCGGCACCATCCGTCGCGGTCGTCGTCCTCCGTGCTGACGAGGTCGTCGTGGACGCATCGGTCGCCGCTGCCGGCGAAACCGACCGGCGGCTCTTCGCCGCCGGCGAAGCCGGCCGGCCGCTCTTCCCCGTGGCCGGTGCTTCCGGGCGTCGGTAGTCGGAGGCCGCCTGGCGGGCCGACGTCGTGGCCCGTGCAGCGGTCTTCGTGGTTGCGGACAGTGCCCGCTTGACCATGTGACGACCCCTTCTTCCCTGAACGTGCAGCCAGTGCGGCTGCGATCGGTGCAGGCGAGGATACGGCGCGCTCGTGTGTCCTGGAGAACGCAACGCCGTCGCGGGCCGCGACGTTCCCGTCCGAGACGCGGCGCGGGGGCCCGGC
>JBOFBK010000369.1:0-4518 GCA_051645525.1 Dermatophilaceae bacterium
GGCCGCACCGGCGGCGTCCGCGAGCACATCCTCACCAGCCGCCTCGCGCGCCAGCGCCAGTAGCCGCTCCCGTAGCCGGCCGTGGGTACTGGTGAAGGCGGCCGCGGCGACGACTCCCCACCGTTGCGGCGGCGTGAGCACTTCAGAGCCGAGGGCGTCCTCGAAGGTCGCGGCGGCGTCACGGGTGTCGGGGACGAAGTCGTTCGGGTCGATCGTGGTGAGAGTCATGGCTACCTTCTGTGCAGAGTGAGATGGGAGCGGATGGAGGTGGGTCGTAGCGGTCTGGACGTACTGGAACGAACTCAGATCCCGGGCCGCGCGGAAGCCGGGACGGGCCATGCGGTCTCGGCCGCCGCCGTGGGCACTGGCCGAGGAGGTGCCAGTCGTCGGGCCTGCGATGGGTCGAGGCGCCGGGTCTACGCCGTCCGCGCGGTCGGATGGCACGGCTGATCGCACGCGGCCGTCCAGTGCAAGGCCGTGAACCCGATCGCCCAGCACGAGTCGGGACACCTCGGCCTCCAGGTGCTCCGGGTAGCGCCCACTCGTGTCGAGGGTTGCGGTTTGGGCCCGGCTCGGGGTGACGCCGGGCCCCGGCGCCCGCGACGCGGAATCTCCGCGCTCGCCCCGTCGGCGGCGCCACTCGTCGAGATGACCGGCGCGGTCCGAACCTGGTGCTGCGCCGACCGGATCTGTCGCGTCTGTTGCCATAGCGCTCCTCTCGAGTCTCGACGCCACTGGTGCCCTCAGGCGGTTGCAGGTCCAGCGTCGGCTCTGAGCTACACCGGCACCAGAGCCAGTTACCAGACGTGAGGCCTACCTGTGCTTTGGTGTGGGGATGAGAGACCTGGAGCCGCAGAGCGTGTTGGTGTTCCGGCAGGTGGCCCGGTTGGGGAGCATGACCGCGGCCGCGCGGGAACTGGGCTGGACCCAGCCCGCCATCAGCCAGCACGTCAAGCGGCTCGAGCGGCAGCTGGGCACACCGTTGCTGTTGCGAAGTGGCCGCTCGACGCGACTCACCGAGGCTGGTCAAGTGCTCGCCATGCATGCGGACCGGCTCGCTGCCGTGCTCGACATGGCCGAACGCGAGGTCGCTCATCTCGTGGACCGCTCCACGGGTCGGGTCAGGCTGCACGGGTTCCCCTCGGCACTGGCCACCATCGTGCCGGGAGCGCTGTCTCTGCTCGCCCAGGAGCACCCCGGGATCGAGGTCCAGACGACGGAGGCGCTGCCTCTCTCGGCCGACGAGGCTGTCCGCAGCGGCGAGACCGATATCGCGGTCCTGTTCCGGTACGAGACGGTGCAGGCCCACCGCCGTCACGTTTCCGAGCAAGGGCACCCCGGGTCGCATCAGGAACGGCGCTCCATCGATGGGCGCGACGACCGCCGGCCGGGCCACGGCGTCCGACGTGTCGAGCGCGGGTCCGACGATCTGCTGACTGTCCCGCTCCTCCGCGAGCACGTCTACGTGGTCCTGCCTCGAGGCGATCCACTAGGCGCCCGTCCGGAGGTGCCATTGAGTGCGCTGTCCGACCGCGCCTGGGTGGCCGGGTGCACCACCTGCCGCCAGCATCTTGTGGCGTCCGCTCTGGCTGTCGGCTTCCAACCGCAGGTCCAGCACGAGACCGATGATTACCTCGTTACTCAAAGCCTGGTGGCCGCTGGGCTGGGGGTGGCCCTGCTGCCCGCGCGGGCCCTGGCTGCCTCGCGCCATCCCGGAGTCGACACCGCACCAGTCGCTGACAAGCTCTTCGCCGTCGACGCCGTCCTCCACCGTGACGCCTCACGGGTTCCCAGCGCGGCCGCGGTGCTGGCAGCGCTGAAGCACGCCGCAGCGCAGGCACGACCCCCCGGCGCCTGACCCTCTGTCCGGACCGGGTCACCCGCAAGCTCGCGGCACAGGTGCTAAGGCGTGAGGAAAGGTCGTGCCAGACCGGCGCGGTCGTCGTCCGCGGCTCGTCGAGGCGCGCTACCGCGGCACCGATGTGGCAATGGAAGTGAAGGCTCGCGGCCGACGTCGCTTTGCCTCAGTCGGTGAGGCCGAGGCGGACATGATCACTCGGGCGGACGCTCCGCGGTCACGGCCTCGCAGGCTTCGGCAGCGGTCTTCGGGTGGCCGTCGCGGCGTGCGGCGCGGTCGAGCAGGTCGGGGAGGGTGGGTCGTCGGGCGAGCCGGGCCAGCTCCTGCCGGGTGAAGTCGGACAAGCTCATCCCGGCGCCCCCGTCATCCAATCGACGCTGCCGATGGCGAGCGCGCCGATCGGCGGGTCGCGGGCTGGTAGATTTATGCCATGCGCACGACCATCGATCCGGCCGGCCGCCTCGTGGTACCCAAAGCGCTACGCGATGCCATGGGGCTGGAAGCCGGACGAGCCATCGAGGTGACCCTCGCCGACGGAAGGCTGGAGATCGAGCTCGCACCAGCTGACGTCACCGTCGACACCTCTGACCGGCTGCCGCGTATCAGCACCGCAGACGAAGTGCCGGTGCTCCGCGACTCCGACGTGCGCCGCACGATGGAGAGCACCCGTCGGTGACGTCGCGCACGTGTGATACCAGCGTGCTCGTCCCCGCCCTGGCGGCGTTCCACGAGGGCCACGTGTCAGCCCGCCGGGCCCTGCGTGATGTCGAGGTGGTTCCGGCTCACGTGCTGGTCGAGACCTACAGCGTGCTCACTCGGCTCCCCGGCCCCCACCGACTCGCCGCTGCCGATGCACGGCTCGCCGTCACGAACCTTCCGTTCAGGATCATTGCGCTTCTAGACGACGAGTACTCCGCGGTGATCGATCGTCTGGCAGCCGCCGGTGTTGGTGGTGGCGCCGTCTACGACGGGTTGGTTGCGGCCACCGCGGCGCACCACGAGCTGCTGCTCCTCACTCGCGACCGGCGCGCGATCACCACCTACGACGCACTCGGATGCCGGTACTCCATGGTGTGACGCTACGCACCGGTAGATCTGCGGCGCAGTCGTCCTCGTCCACCTCCCGTCCACCAACGACCCCGAATGGCATCCGTGGCCCCGCCACTCTTGGCTCGTCGACCACCTCCACGGCGTTTGACGGCTCGGGCGGGAGCACCCGACGTTCTGCGTGATGGCCGCGCGCGCCGGCGGGGTGACGGCTTTCTCGATTCGGCGGTGCGGGGTGGGACCCGTAAGGGATCCTCGACGACGGTTGTGCCTCGACGAGCAGCAGACATCCTGACCCGAATGCGACGACCGGAGGAGCTACCGCATCTCATGGAGCTCGATCTCAGGGTCAACCCGGCCAAAGACGACACCGAGAAGGCATGACGGTCGCGCTGCGGCGGCGACCTCGAGGCCGTGTTCGTCGATGACTACCCGGCGTCCACTTCGGGGCCGAGGGTGGCGGCGGGAGGCAGGTCGGCTCGGCGGCCCGGGGGCCAGTCCTTCGGGGAGGGGCCGAGTGCGGCGAGGAGCGCCACCTGCTCGGCGCACCACGCCGACACCTCGCGGCGCCCGGCGAGCACGTCGGTGCTGAACTCGACCCACGGCATCCACACCGCGTCGTCGACCTCCTGCGGGTCGGGCGTGAGCGCGTCGCTGTCGGCCCAGGCGACGAACACCGGGCAGCGCTCGTTCTCGACCAGGCCGTTCATCGCCGCCCGGTAGCCGAACCCGGGAAGCACCAGCCGCAGGTCGCGCACCTCGACGCCCAGCTCACTCCGCGCCCGCCGCCGCACCGCTTCATCCAGCGGCTCGTCGGGCTGCGGATGCCCGCACACGGTGTTGGTGACCACGCCCGGGAAGCTCGGCTTGCTCGACGCGCGCGTGGTCACGAGCAGCCGCCCGACCGGGTCGAACACATAGCACGAGAACGCCAGGTGGAGCGGGGTGTCGTCGTGATGCACCACGGACTTCGCGGCCCGCCCGATCGCCGCGCCGGAGTCGTCCACCAGCACCACCGGGTCGTCGGAGACCCATCCGCCGGCCGGTGGACGCGCGGCCCGGTCGCGGTGCACCAGCCGCATCGGCTCGCGGGAGAGCACCATCCGCGTCGCCAGCCCCGCTTTGCGCAGCGTGGGAACCCTTGCCCGAGAGGCGAACACCTCGTAGTCGGCCGCCTCGACGCGTTCGAGGATCCGCGCGTACAGCACCCGCGCCGTGGCCACGCAGCGCCGCGACGCACCCGGCAAGGCGGGGATGCCGGCATCCGCCTCCCGGTACAGCCGCCGGTTGCGCTCGACCTCGAACGCCATCAACGCCCGCCACTCGGGCGTCACCGTTCGTGCCCACGGGTCCGCGCCGAACCGGCGCAGGTCCTCCTGCGGCACGTACACCCGTCCGCGGTCCAGGTCCTCGCCGACGTCGCGGAGGAAGTTGGTGAGCTGGAAGGCCAGGCCGAGGCTGCGCGCCGCGTGCACGGCATCCGACCCGGGGCGCAGGATCGGCAGCATCATCTCGCCGATGACCGCCGCGCTGCCGTCCATGTAGTCGAGCAGGTCGGCCCAGGTCTCGTAGGTACGCCGGGTGAGGTCGGTGCGCATCGCGCGGAAGAACCG
>JBOFBK010000370.1:0-10928 GCA_051645525.1 Dermatophilaceae bacterium
TAGCCGCCCGGCTCGTAGGGCGTGCGTGCCCACACGTAGACCGTCGCGGCGGCGGTGGGCAGCGCTACCGCGGCGTGCGGCAGGAGACGACGCCACCGCGACCCTGGGGGGGTCGTGGTGAGCGTCGTCTCCGGCCGCGTCGTGCTCATGTCACAGCGAGCTGGTGCTCGTGTCGCCGGTCAGGATTGCCAGGCCGCCCGCGAAGAAGACCCAGATGATCGTGATCACGAGGAAGACCATGCCGATGATCCCCAGGATTCGTCCGATCTGCACGATCTGCCGGTTGCCGTAGCGGCCAGGGCTCGCGTCGATCTCCTTGAGCGCGTTGTTGCCCATGATGAAGGCCGGGATCGCGAGGAATCCACAGCACACGAGGCCGAGGATGCCCAGGATGAGGACCGTCATCCCCTTCGGGTGGTCCACCGGGCCGCCCATGCCTCCGCCGGGCGGCGGGGGCGCGGCGTAGCCGCCACCACCGGAGCCCGGAGGCGGGGGCGGGGGCGTCGAGCCGTAGTCAGACATGCGTTCCCTCTCTGCGAATCGTCACGAGGCCCAGCAGGGCCCGGCCGGGGCGTACCGGCGGCGGCTAGCGTTCCACACCGAGGCGCTCCTGGGCGAGCGTTTCGGCATCCGTATCTGTCGGCGGCGAGAGTCCCTCGACCGGTCGTCCACGGCGAGGCGACTCGGCCGATCCTCCGGCGGCTAGGCGCCTTACCCGGACACGCGCCAGGCACCTCGCCCACCATCGACCGGCGAAGCGCATCGAACACGCGCTGCCGGTTGGTCAGGAGCGCGGCGCCGAGCTGCACGCATAGAACTCTGATGACTCCTTCTTCCACAGCAGGAAGACGATGAAGGCTCCGAGCAGGCCGAGGACGACTCCGATGCCGATGCCGATGGTCACCGTGGCGTCCACGAGTGTGGGGTCGACCGCCTGGCCTTCATCATCGAATGCCTGGCGGGCCCGCTCGCGGATGTCGCCGGCGGTCACGAAGCCGATCAGGATCGAGAGGACCGAGAGTGCCGCCCCGACCCGCATGAGAAGCACCACGAGGTTCATCGACCTCCGGCGCACGACGGGACCGGCGTGCGGCATCCCCGGGCCCACCGGTGCCCCGGCCGGAGCGTACAGCGGCGGCCAGCGTTCCACACCAGGGCGGTCGAAGGCGAGAGCCGGCGGGGTGGGCCTTTCTCCCCAGGTCACCCGACTCTCCCGGTCGGCGAGTCCGACCCTCGCGGCACCGACGTCGACGACGCGGCTGCGAGGCGTGCTCAGCGTCGTCGCCGACGAGCGACCTCGTAGAGCGTGACGCCGGTGGCGATCCCGGCGTTGAGCGACTCCACGGCCGAGCTCATCGGCACCGACACCACCTGGTCACAGGTCTCCCGGACCAGGCGCGAGAGCCCCTTGCCCTCCGACCCCACGACCACGACCAGGGGCTCGGACGCCAGCGCGAGATCGGGCAGCTCGACGTCGCCGTCCATGTCGAGCCCGATGACGAAGAATCCGGCGTCGCGGTACTCCTGGAGCGCGCGAGTGAGGTTGGTGGCCTGCGCCACCGGCACCCGCGCCGCGGCCCCTGCCGAGGTCTTCCACGCGGATGCCGTCATCCCCACCGACCGCCGTGCGGGCACCACCACGCCGTGCCCCCCGAACGCCGCGACCGAGCGGACGATCGCGCCGAGGTTGCGCGGGTCGGTGATGCCGTCGAGTGCGACGAGCAGCGGGATGCCGGGCGCCTGCGGGTCGACCAGGTCGCGGGGGTGCGCGTACTCGTACGGCGGCACCTGCAGGGCCAGCCCCTGGTGCACGGCGCCGTCGGTGAGCCGGTCGAGCTCACCACGCGGGGTCTCGAGCACCGGGATGCCTCGTTCGCTCGCAGTCTTCACCGCCTCGCGCACGCGGTCGTCGGCGTCGATACGCCCGGCCACGTACATCGTCGTGACCGGCACCTGCGCACGAAGTGCCTCGACCACCGCGTTGCGCCCGGCCACGACCTCGCTGCTCGCCTTGTCGCGCCGGGTGCTGGTGCGGCCGGGCCGCCCGCCGGCCCCGGCTCCCCCGGCTCGGCCGCCCTGGCCCCCGCCGGCACGCTTCGCTGGGGTCGCGGACCGCTGGTGCGCCTGGTGGTTCGGCCGGTCGGCCGCCTTGGGTGTGGGGCCTCTGCCCTCCAGGCCTCGACGACGCTGACCGCCCGACCCCACGGTCGGCCCCTTCTTCCCGCCCTTGCGCACCGCACCTCGGCGCTGGGAGTTGCCTGCCACGTCATCCGCCCTTCGTCGCTCGAGTCAGTGACCAGCGGACGCCGGTAACGCTGTCCTCCACCGCGATTCCTGCATCGGCGAGCTCGTCGCGGATGGCGTCGGCGGTGCCCCAGTCACGTGCGGCGCGGGCCGCGGCACGCGCCGCCACGCGCGTGCGCACGAGCGCGTCGAGCGCGCTCATCGCCTGGCCGGCGTCGCGGTCGCCGCCGGACCACACCGGGTCGAGCGGGTTGACGCCGAGCACGTCGGTCATGGCCACCACGGCGTGCGCGATGGCGGCGGCGGCATCCGGGTCACCCTGGTCGAGTGCCGTGTTGCCGGCCCGCACCTGGTCGTGGATGACGGCGAGCGCACCGGAGACGCCGAGGTCGTCGTCCATGGCCTCGCGGAACGCCTCGGGCAGTGACGCACTCGCGGGCGGGAGGTGCTCCTCGTCGCTGGACGGCAAGGCGGTGGTCAGCCCCGGGAGCGCGCGTCGCAGGAAGCCGTCGATGCGCGCGACGGCCGCACCGGCCTCCTCGATCGAGCCCTCGTGGTACTCGATGGTCGAGCGGTAGTGGGCAGCGGTGAGGTAGTAGCGCACCGCGAGCGGCGGATGACGGGCGATCACCTCGCTCACCCGCAGCGAGTTCCCCAGCGACTTGCTCATCTTCTCGCCACCGGTGGTGACCCACGCGTTGTGCAGCCAGTAGTTGGCGAACCCGAGCCCCGCAGAACGGGATTGGGCCAGCTCGTTCTCATGGTGCGGGAACCGCAGGTCGACGCCGCCGCCGTGCACGTCGAAGGTGTCGCCGAGGTACTTGCGTGCCATCGCCGAGCACTCGAGGTGCCAGCCCGGGCGCCCTGCGCCGAACGGCGTGGGCCACGAGGCCGTGACCGGCTCGGCCGGCTTGCGGCCCTTCCACAGCGCGAAGTCGCGCGGGTCGCGCTTGCCCCGGGGGTCGGCGTCCTCGGCGTCGACCATGTCGTCGATCCGCTGGTGGGTCAGCTCGCCGTACGCGGGCCAGCTGCGCACGTCGAAGTACACGTCGCCGCTGCCGTCGTCGGCGGCGTAGGCGTGCCCCTTCTCGACGAGAGTCTGCATGAGCGCGACCATCTCGGGCACGTGGCCGGTGGCGCGAGGCTCGTAGGTGGGGGGGATGACGCCCAGCGCGGCCAGTGCGGCACTGGTCTCGAGCTCGTTGCGGTACGAGAGCGCGAACCACTCCTCGCCCGCCTCCGCCGACTTCGCGAGGATCTTGTCGTCGATGTCGGTGACGTTGCGCACCAGGGTGACCTCGAGACCGTGGCCGCGCGTCATCCACCGCCGCAGCACGTCGAACGCCACGGCGAAGCGCACGTGGCCCAGGTGCGGCGGCGCCTGGGTGGTGAGACCACAGATGTAGATGCCCGCCTTCCCCGGCTCGACCGGCACGAAGTCGCGCAGCTCACGGGAGAGGGAGTCGAACAGGCGCAACGTCACCGGGTCAGGCTACCCACCGCGGGCCGGCCGTCGAGCGCGCTGCCGCAGCACACCCGAGCCGGCGTCATCCACCTGGTGCGGCCGTGCACGCCAGCACGTCAGCGGATCATCACGCGGGTGCGGTGACCGTGAGGCCGTGGGCGGTGGCCGCAGTAGCCAGGCGGTCGTCGTAGGTGAGCACGGCGTCCACGTCGTCGCGGACGAGCAGTGCGGTCGCGAGGTGGATCGAGTCCAGGGAACGCAGGGCGGGATCGGGCAGCCGACTCGCCGCCTCCACGACGGCCGACGACATCGCGACCAGCTCGACGCGGCGGAGGACGAGGTCGAGATGAGGGAGGCTGGCCGGCGCTCGGCGAAGCGCACCCCGCCGGGCCTCGACGAGGAGCAGCGCGCTGGACACCAGCTCGGCGTCGGTCAGGTAGCGGTCGACGGCATCGGACTCCGGCTCCTGGATGACCAGCTTGACCAGGGCGGAGGTGTCGACGTAGATCACCAGCGGTCCTCGTCGCGCAGCTGTCTCACGACCTCGGAGAGCGGGCCCTCGTCCGGCCCGGCCGGACGAGCCGGAGGCAGCCCCCGGGTGCCGCGCGCGTCCGCGGCCTGCACCAGACCGGCGGCTCGCATCCGCTCGAGAGTGCTGGCGGTCTCGTGAACGGGTTCGAGGTAGGCCACCAGCTCGCCGCGTTCGGTGACCGCGATGCGCTTGCCCTCCTTGACCATCACGATGTAGCGCGACGCGTGCTGCCGCAGCTCTCGGATGCCGATCGTCTCCGCCGTCTCCTTCATGCCGGCAAGTGTAGCCGTTGACGTGCTACTCGAAGCCGGCTGATTGCGGCAGGGCCGTCACCCTCCTCTGGCGACCCACTCCGTGAGGTGCGGGGCTTCATCCGCGATCGTCGTGGGGTCGCCATGACCGGTGAGCACCAGGGTCTCGCCCGGCAGGGTGAGCAGCCGGTCGCGGATCGAGGCGATGATCGTCGGGAAGTCGCTGTACGAGCGGCCGGTCGCGCCCGGGCCACCGCGGAACAGCGTGTCACCCGAGAACAGCACTCCGAGGGCGGGTACCGACAGGCACACCGCCCCGGGCGCGTGCCCCGGCGTGTGCAGCACGGATGCCGTGACGTCGCCGACCGCGAACGTCTGACCGTCCGCGAGGTCGCCGTCGGGCACCGTGCGCTGCGACTGCTCCCACAACACCCGGTCGGCCGGATGCAGCCAGACGCTCGCCGCGGTGCCCTCGGCCACCGCGACCGCCGCGTTCACGTGGTCGTTGTGCCCGTGCGTGCAGACCAGGGCGACCACCCGCCGGCCCGCGACCGCCTCGACGATCGCGTCGCCGTCGTGCGCGGCGTCGACGACAAGCACCTCGGTGTCGTCGCCGAGCAGCCAGACGTTGTTGTCGACCTCCCACGAGCCGCCGTCGAGCTCGAACACCCCCGAGGTGACCACCCGCTCGACTCGCACCCCGCACGGGGAGGTGCGCACCGGCATCCCGATCTCGGCCGTCGTCATGCGCTGCCCTCCAGGACGACGACCGAGCGCAACACGGCGCCATCCTTCATCCGGTCGAACGCGGACTCGACCTCGCCGATGTCGATGGTCTCGGTGACGAAGGCGTCGAGGTCGAACCGGCCCTGGCGGTAGAGGTCGACGAGCATCGGGAAGTCGCGCGAAGGCAGGCAGTCGCCGTACCAGCTCGACTTCAGCGCGCCGCCGCGGCCGAAGACGTCGAGCAGCGGCAGGGTGACCTTCATGTCGGGGGTGGGCACGCCAACGAGCACCACGGTGCCGGCCAGGTCGCGAGCATAGAAGGCCTGCTCGTAGGTCTCGGGCCGGCCCACCGCCTCGACGACGACGTTCGCACCGTGGCCACCGGTGAGGGCGCGGATCGCCTCGACCGGGTCCTCGGCGGAGGAGTCGACGACGTGGGTGGCACCGAGCGCCCTGGCCGCCTCGAGCTTTCGCGCGTCGACGTCGACGGCGATGATCGTCGTGGCCCCGGCGACGCGTGCACCGGCGATCGCCGCGCAGCCCACGCCACCACAGCCGATGACGGCCACCGAGTCGCCTCGGCCGACGCCGCCGGTGTTGACCGCCGCACCGAACCCGGCCATGACCCCGCAGCCGAGCAGCCCGACGGCCGCGGCCGACGCCTCGCGGTCGACGGTGGTGCACTGGCCTGCGGCGACGAGCGTCTTCTCGACGAACGCGCCGATGCCGAGTGCCGGGCTGAGCTCGGTGCCGTCGACGAGCGTCATCCGCTGTCTCGCGTTGTGCGTGGCGAAGCAGTACCACGGCGTGCCCTTGAGACAGGCACGACACTGCCCGCACACGGCCCGCCAGTTGAGGATGACGAAGTCACCCACCGTGACCTCGGTGACCCCCTCCCCGACCGCCTCGACCGTGCCGGCCGCCTCGTGACCGAGGAGGAACGGGAACTCGTCGTTGATGCCGCCCTCCCGGTAGTGCAGATCGGTGTGGCAGACCCCGCATGCCTCGACCCGGACCACGGCCTCGCCCGGCCCCGGATCCGGCACGACGACGTCGACGAGCTCGACCTTCTCGCCCTCGGCGCGGGCGATGACGCCCTTCACGGTCTGCGGCACGATCGGCTCCTCGATGTCGGCGTCGGTGATGACAACGGTGGTGTCGCCACGCTACCGCCAGCTCCAGCCGCGACGACGAACGCGGCGGCAGTCGTGACGGCGGCCGGGTCGAGGCGTGCTCCGGCGACGCGGACCGGAGTCCCGCTCGGCGCGCCGCGGTAGGTACTTTTCGCGGTGATAGATACGAGGAAATCCGACTCGTGGCGTCGCGGCACCTTTTCCATACTGATGTGAGGAGCAGTCCAGACAGGTAGGAGGCGAGTTGACCCATGCCGGCCGCGAGTTCTCCCGAGTCCGACGGGCGACAAGCCGTCGAGTTGCTTGCTCAGTTGCTCCCCGAGCACGGCGACGTCATCCGCCAGGACCCGTCACTCGGGCGAGCGGTCCTCGAAGCCCAGCGCGCGATGGCTGGTTCGCCGGAGACCGTCGCGCAGGCCATCGGGGCGAAGCCGATTCCCGCACGCCAACCGCCCGTGGTGGTGCTCATGGGTCGTTGTCTGTCGATCTGCCGAAAGGCGGGCGCCGCCACCTCACCAGGCAAAGCAAGCGCCGCCACCTCACCAAGCAAAGCAAGCGCCGCCACCTCACCAAGCAAAGCAAGCGCCGCCACCTCACCAGGCAAAGGTGGCGCCGGCAGCGCCGCCGCGGGCGCGTCATCCGCCACCCGTCGCGGCTCGACTCCGCCGGCTTCGCCGAAGGTTGCGCCCGCCTCCAGCACACGTCGACCGCAGGCGCCGGCTCCGCAGCTGGGTGCGCAGCAGACGACTGCTCAGCGCACACCACCTCAGCAGGAGCGCACACCGCCTCAGCAGGCCGGTGCGCCTCGGAAACCGGAGGAGCAGCAAGGTCGGCAGCACAGGACGGCACCTCAGATGCCTCTGCGTCAACGCGCCACCCAGCCGGCGCCCGCGGGGCAGCGTGCCGCACCACAGGCACGCCGCGTCCGCACGTCGAGTGGCGCGTCAACCGGAGCTACTCCTGCGGTGACCACCGACCGGAGCGCCAGCCGAGCGCCGACACCACCTCCGCCGCGGACACCTGGACCACCGACTGCCGGCCCGTCCCAGGGACCTCAGGTGCCCGAAGCTCCAGCCGGGCCGCGTGCTGAGCGCGGTGCGAGCACGACATCGCGCGATCCCGAGCAAACACCCACACACCGACGTCGTCGGCGTCGGGTCGTCGTGGCAGCGACGGCTGCCGTTCTCATCGTGGCGATCGGTACCGGGGCGCTCTTCCTTGTCTTACCGTTCCGGCCCGGAGGGACGTCCGCGGCGGCCGATGTCGCGGCGCCACCGCCGTCGACACCGGCTGCCGAACCGTCGGCGACACCGCCACGGACGAGTGCGGACAGTGCCGCCTTCGGTGACGACAAGTTCTACGTCCGCCCGAACGCCTCCGCGGCGACGTGGGTTCAACAGTCCGGAACCGACCCGCGACGGGCCCGGATCCAGCAGTCCATCGCGAGCCAGCCAACGGCGGAGTGGTTCTCCGACGACGTCAAACCCAACCAGCTGAGCACCTACGTACGATCAGCGCGCACGGCAGGTCAGATCCCCGTCCTGGTCTCATTCCGCTTGCCGAAGCGCGTCTGCGGCGGCAGCGGCGGCGTCGTATCGGCCGCGGCCTACCGGACATGGATCGACGAGCTGGCACGCGGAGTGGCGGGCGGCCCTGCCGTCGTGCTCCTCGAGCCGTTCAGCGTCGCCGCCTACGGATGCGTACCCAAAGCCGACGGGGACGAGCGGCTGACCCTCCTCCGCGAGGCGGTCGCGACCCTCGCCGCTGCTGCGCCGAAGGCCACCGTCTACCTTGACGGCGGTGGCGTCAACGGCGACCCGGCGGCCATCGCCGGTCTACTCAAGCGCGCCGGGGTCGACCAGGCTCGTGGCTTCGCGGTGAATGTCGCCGAGCTCGGCCCGACGACCGCCGCCACTCGACACGCCGACGCCGTCTCGGCGAAGCTGGTCGCGGCCGGTGTCAAGGACTCGCGCTACGTCATCGACACCAGCCGCAGCGGAGGCGACACGATGCCGCCGCAGGGGCCGGTGTGCAACCCCTCGTGGGCCCGCGCCGGGGAAGCGCCGGGGGCACGAGGCGGTCCCGGCGCGGTCGACGCCTACGTGTGGAGCATCGTCCCGGGATCATCCGACGGGAAGTGCGGTGGCAGCACCGCGGACAACCACGTCTTCGACCCGGTCATCGCCGAACGCATGCTGTCCGGGTAGTCCGGCGCCAGCGGCTGGCGTCCGCGCCGGCCCATTCCTCGGCGCGACCCTGGCGACCCTGGACTGAAGACCCGCGCGGTCGCCTCAGGGAACGGCGACGACGAGCGCAGTGGCGATTGCGGCGACACCTTCGCCACGGCCGGTGAGACCCAGGCCGTCGGTGGTGGTGCCGCTGACCGACACCGGTGCGCCCACGGCATCCGACATCACCGCCTCCGCCTCGGCCCGGCGCGCGCCGACCTTCGGCGCATTGCCGACCACCTGGACCGCGACGTTGCCGACGTCGAACCCGGCCGCACGCACCAGGCGCGCCGCCTCCGCAAGCAGGACCACGCCCGGGGCATCGGCGAGCTCGGGCCGTTCTGTGCCGAAATGCGCGCCGAGGTCGCCGATACCGGCGGCCGAGAACAACGCGTCGCAGGCGGCGTGCGCCGCGACGTCGGCGTCGGAGTGCCCAGCCAGACCTCGCTCACCAGGCCAGTGCAGCCCGGCCATCCACAAGACCCGCCCCGCCGCCTCGGCGGCGAACGCGTGCACGTCGACTCCGACGCCCACCCGCGGCATGGGGCCGGTCGTCATCCGCCCACCTGCCCGGCGAGGAACCGCTCGGCGAGCATGAGGTCGTCGGGGGTGGTGATCTTGAGCGCGAGCGGGTCGCCGGCGACCACACGCACCCGGTGACCGAGCCGCTCGACGAGCGCGGCGTCGTCGGTGGCGGCCAGGCCGCTGGCGTGGGCCGCCACGAGCACCTTCCGGTCGAAGCCCTGAGGGGTCTGCACCGCCCGCAACGTGGTGCGGTCGAGAGTGCCGGTGACGTAGCCGCCTGCGTCGACGGTCTTGACGGTGTCGGACATCGGAAGCCCGGGCACGGCGCCCGCAGCACCGTCGTGAACCGCGTCGGCGACCCGGTCGAAGAGGCTGAGCGGCGTGAGGCAGCGTGCCGCGTCGTGCACGAGCACGACCTCGCAGGCCGGATCGAGCGCGGACAGGCCTCGATTCACGGATGCCGTGCGGTCACCTCCGCCGGGCACCACCCGTACCCCGTCGGGTGGTCGGATGCCGCGCCAGATAGCCGTACCGACGTCGCCGAACGCCTCGGGCACGACGAGCACGAGGCCATCGAGACGTGACCAACGCTCGACGGTGTCGAGCACGTGGGCGAGCAACGGCCGCCCGGCGAGCCCGGCGAACGCCTTGGGCAGACCTGCACCGAGCCGAGCACCTGATCCAGCGGCTACGACGACGACGCCGACGCTGCGCGACCCAGCGTCGGCGTCGTCGGTCACGTGAGCGGTGTGAGACGGTGCGCGCGAGATGACGGCGTCAGGAGGCGAGGACCTCGTCGAGCAGCACCTCGGCCTTGTCCTCGTCGGTCTTCTCTGCCAACGCGAGCTCGGACACCAGGATCTGGCGAGCCTTCGCCAGCATCCGCTTCTCGCCGGCCGACAGGCCGCGATCCTTATCGCGGCGCCACAGGTCGCGAACGACCTCGGCGACCTTGATGACGTCACCGGAGGCGAGCTTCTCCAGATTGGCCTTGAACCGCCGAGACCAGTTGGTGGGCTCCTCGGCGTAGGGAGTGCGCAGCACCTCGAAGACCTTGTCCAGGCCCTCCTTGGAGACGACGTCACGGACGCCGACGAGGTCGCAGTTGTCGGCCGGAACCTCGATGACCAGATCTCCCTGGGCGACCTTGAGCTTGAGGTACAGCTTCTCCTCTCCGCGGATGGTGCGGGTGTTGATCTCCTCGATGCGGGCGGCCCCGTGATGCGGGTACACGACCGTTTCGCCAACCTTGAAAACCATGTGGTGTTGTCCCCTTTCGAGGAGCCAAGGGTACCACGCACGACGCAGGGGCACGAACCCGCGATCTGATCGTTTGCCCAGGTCAGAGCCTTGACGGCGAGCTTCGTAGACCGAACTCGGGGGTTGACAGGACCTCGCCGGACGTGCTTCGCGCGCGCGGTCAGGAGCGACCACCGGACGACGCATGGGGCGCCGCTATCCTGACCGCGTGACCTCCTGTGCCGCCATCGCCGCCCGCGGTATCGCCCTGACCGGTGCCGCTCTGCTCCTCGCCGGGTGCGCCGCCTTCTCACCGGTCCAGACCACCGAGAGCTACATCCCGGCCGACGGCGTGCCGTTGAGCATTCCCGGCCTCGAGCTGCGCAACCTCGCGATCGTCGCCGAAGCGAAGGGTGGGCCCGGGGTCGTCGTCGGACAGGCCGTGAACGACACCGCCAGCGCCGTCGAGGTGTCGTTCACGGTGGGTGAGGACGGCACACCGGTGACGTCGGTGGTGCCGGCCGGTGCAGGAGGTGCGCTGTCCGACGGCACCGACAACGTTGACCTCGCCGGCGTCCCGGAGCC
>JBOFBK010000371.1:0-3453 GCA_051645525.1 Dermatophilaceae bacterium
CCGGAAAGGCGAACGGGGTGATCGCCAGGGAGCTGTTCGTCTCGGAGAAGACGGTGAAGAACCACATCAACCAGATCTTCCCCAAGCTCGGCGTGACGACGCGGTCGGAGGCGATCGTCGCCTGGCTGGGTGCCCGGACTGGCTGACAACGGGACGACGGTGGGTCTCGCGCTGGGTCCGCAGGCCCTGGGCGCAGGCCGTCGCTCGCCGTAGTTTTTCTGGCTATCAGGACGAGTCGTCACGGACTCGTACCGGCGAGCACACCGATCACAACCACCGATTCATCCGCACCAAGGAGCGCATCATGACCCACGCAGTCGCCGCCCGTTACAGCACTCTCATCGAGGGCATGAAGGACCGCCGCGAGGCCGGTCAGAACTCGCTCGAGTACATGGGCATGGCACTCGTTGCCGGTGTCGTCATCCTCGCGATCACCGACGTGGTCAGTTCCGGGACTGTCCGCGAGCAGATTCAGAAGGCATGGGAGAACATCGTCAAAGCTAACTGAGCTTCCGACGAGTCGGGCCGGGGTCGCAGTATGGACTCCGGCCCGCTTGTTGTTGGCAGTCGTTCAGGCAGGTCGCACCCGGAACAGTGGAGGGAATCGCACAGTGAGACGCACGCGTCGCGAGGGGGGACAGGCGGTCACAGCCGTGGCGATTGGCACCATTCTAGTGGTTGTAGCTGCAACGTTGGGCATGGTCTTCACCTTCGGTAAGGGCACCAGCGAGCTGAGCAAGATCAAGTCCGGTGCCGACGCCGCCGCACTCGCTGGCGCCCAAGACGTCGTCGACTCGGCCTGGCGCACCATCGATGCGTCGCTGCGCTCGAAGCAGCAGGAGTTCCGGTGCGGCGACGGGCAGGGCCGTGCCTCGCAGTACGCTTCTCGCAACTCGACGTCGCTGACGTCGTACTGCTACTTCCCACTCGCGGACCGGGTGGAGGTCACAGTGCGCAGCACCTTCGTCACTGAGACGGGCAACCGGGAGACCGCGCGGTCGGTCGCAGAACTCGACCATCGACTCGGCCCATGCGTCGTCGTGACCGTTCCGTCTCAGACCGGGTACTACACCACCGCTACGTGCGGTGACATCACGGTCGACGTCTACGTCGACAGCAGCGGAACCGCCCGCCTCGTGACTCCCGAGCCGGAGCTGAAAGGCATGTTCCGCGTAACTCTCAGTGACTGACAAACCCCTCACCGCCGCTTGACGCGGCTCGACGGGTGTGTACTACCGCCCGGTCGTTACCGGAACCTTGACATCGTTGAACCAGACGCCTCTCACCGTGACCTCGGTCGTTCCAGCCGGCAACGGCGGATAAAGCGCCGTCTGCGGAGGGGCTTCCTTGCCATCATCGAGCCGCAACACCGGGTTCGACAGCGCGGCCCACGGGCTGTTGGTGTCACCCTTATCGAACGTGATCACTGAGTACTCACGGCCTCCGGCGACCAGCACCGGCCAGTTCTCCCAGGCTCGCACATTCGCGTCGTTCGAGTTCGAGTCACCTCCCCCGGTGACCCGCCAGGTGAGCAGCGTCGACGAGTCGGTGCGGTTCAGCCCGTAGATCGTGAACGTCGCCCCCGCGAATGTCGACGAGGCCTTGCCCTTCGTGGTAGCGACCGCAGTGAGCGGAGCAGCAGCACCGACGACCTCACCGGAGCGATCGGCCGGCGCCGCCGACGACGGTGCAGCACTCGGCGTGGACGCCGAGCCGCCAGAGCGATTCGAGGTCCCACCGGGCTCGGCGTCACCCGTACACCCCGCCACCATCAGCGCCAGCCCGGCCGCGACAGCAATCCAAGGCCGGGTCGACGGGGGAGCGAACATCGTCCGGTCAGCTGGCGTCATCGCGGCCCTCACTTCGGCAGGGTGATCGTCACCCGACGGTTCAACGCCCGACCCGACTCCGTGCCGTTGTCCGCGATCGGCTCCGCCTCACCCTTGCCGGAAGCCGCGATCTGTACGCCGGCAGGCACCCTTGGCCGCAATGCCGCAGCCACCGCCGCCGCCCGCCGCTTCGACAGGTCCAGGTTGTACGCCGGCGTGGCGTTGCCGTCGGTATGACCGGTCACCACCACGTTCCCCGTACCCCCCGCAGCGCTCACCCGCTTCGCCGCCTCCGCGATCACCGCACCGGCCCGCGGAGTCAACGTCGCCTGGTCCGTCGCGAACAACACCGACGCGTCCAGATCCAGCTCCTCGCCTGCCCCCCGCTTCGATGTCGTGACCTTCTTCTCGACGTCCTTGACCTGGCTCCGCAACGCGAACACCGCACCCTCCGCATCCACCACTGTCGACAGCCCTGACAGCTCGACCTCCGGCCATCCCATCCCCACCGCGGGCGCCTCATCGGCCACCGTCGGCTCCAACACCCCGTCCTCTACAGGCACGCCCTGTACGAGCTGCGACCCCACCAATACGTCCACCACCGAAACCTCTGCAGGCACAGGCGCCAACAGCACCCACCCCACCGGCGCCCGACCCAGATCATCCTCCGTCGCCTTGTAGTCGAGAAGCTTGGTCGAGATGCACTGGCTCTTGGCCTGGTCGGTCGTCAGTGCGCTGTACGCCGTGCTCGACGCCATATCGATTGCCGCTGCCGTGCACACCAAACTCGTGCCACTGTTCCTGCTGAGGACATAGTTGTTGCCATTGCCGTATGCGCTGAAGAACGCCGACTCGCCACCCTGTTGGTCCTGTTTCCGCAGACCCATCGAGTAGTAGAGCACGGTCGCCCCCTCCACCCGGCGCAGGCCGTGAATGCTCAGCACCGCCAACCGGTCGTCGTTGACGTTCCCCATCCAGGTCTGACCCCACACCGGCACCCCGGCCACCACCGACGGCGACGGCGACGGCGACGGATCGGCGACGGCGACCGGTGCCGCCACGACCAGCCCAGCAGCAGCGAGCACCGCGACGAACCTCATGACGTGTGATCCCCCAAGAGATGGATGTCCCTGACCTCTGCCATGCTACCGATGCCTCCGCACTGGTCAACCGCTCGAGGTCTCGCGTCAGGTGCGGCTGACCGGCACGGTGACCGCCACGAACCACGGTGACGTGATGGTCACCGAGGTGACGCCCTTCGGCAGCGGCGGGTAGAGCGCACCCTGCGGGTTCGGCTCGGCGCGCATCGATCTCATGTCGACGCAGACGCACTCGGTGGCCCCGGTGGAGGTCTCGTAGGTGAGCACCGAGAACGCCTGGGTCTTCGTGGTGAGCACCGGGAAGCTGCGCCAGCCACGGACGTCGAAGTCGGCCCCCGCCGACAACGTGCGCGGGTGCGTCGCCGACCAGACGACGAGCGTGGAGCGGGCATCGGTCTCGACCGACAGGACCGAGAACGTCGCGCCCGAGTACGACGAGTCGTCGCGTGCCGGGGTGGTGGCCAGCGGTCGAGGCTCCTCGGCCTGTGCGAGGAACCCGGCGGTCGGCCCCACACTCGCCGGCG
>JBOFBK010000372.1:0-2351 GCA_051645525.1 Dermatophilaceae bacterium
CACCGCGGGCAAGACCACCCGAGGAGCGCGCCGCAGCCACAAACGCCAACTCGCCAACGTCATCATCCGACGCATGTGGAAAGACACCGAGCGAGCGGTCAACAGCCCGACCATCACCGCGGCTTGACAAGAGAGCTTCAAATCGCTCAATGCCCGCTACCGAGATCTACCGCCAGCGCAACACCGCCGCGTGGCGAGGGCGGCTGCGGCGCCGAGGACCGTGGCCATGTGGCCGTCGTGGCCGCAGGCGTGCATGCGTCCCGGGTGCCGAGATCCGTGCTCGCGCTCTTCGACCTCGGTGATGGGGAGGGCGTCCATGTCGGCGCGCAAGCCGATGGCCTGGGTCGATGTGCCCCGAGTGAGGGAGCCGGCGACGCCGACGCCCCCGACGCCCCGGGTCACGTCGAAGCCGATCTCGGTCAACACTGCTGCGACGTAGTCCGAGGTGGCGTGCTCCTCGAAGGCGGTCTCGGGGATCCGGTGCAGGTTCTGCCGCCAGGTACGGGCGCGGGTGTCCGGGTCGGTCACGGTGTTTTCTCCTCAGTGCCGGTTGGCCAGGCGTAGGACGGCGTCGGCGAGGACGTCGGTGCCGTCGCCGCACGACTCGGGCGTGGAGTACTCGCGTGGGGTGTGGCTGATCCCGCCGGACTCGCCCCGCACGAAGACCATGGCGGTTGGGCAGGTCGCCGCGATCTCCTGGGCGTCGTGCCCGGCCCCGCTCATGGTGCGCACGTCGTGGTAGCCAAGGTCATCGGCAGTGGCGGCCAGCAGGTCCTGCACGCCGGTGTCGAAAGGGATCACGGCCGTCTTGGCCATTCGTTCCCATTCGACAATGACGCCGTGCCGCTCGGCGAGGGCGTCGACGAAGGCGGCCAGGTCCTTCTCCGCGGCAGTCATCCTCTCGTCGTCGGGGTTGCGCAGGTCGACGGTGATGACGGCATGGTGCGGGATGACGTTGGTCTGTCCGTCGCCGATGTCGAAGTTGCCGACCGTGGCCCGGAGCTGTCCGTAGTCACCGCTGTCGCACATGCGCCGAACCTCGACGACGACGCTCGCGGCCACGAAGCCCGCGTCATGTCGTGAACCGATCGGGGTGGTGCCGGCGTGCGCAGCCTCCCCATGGACGGTCAGCCGCTGCCAGGAGATGGACTGCACGCCTTCGACGATGCCGATGCTGACGTCGGCGTCGGCGTCGGCGTCGGCCAGGATCGGGCCCTGCTCTATGTGGCACTCGATGTACGCGTGCGGGACTGGGCGCCGTTCGTGGGTGGGGCCGTCGAAGCCGATGCGCTCGAGCTCTCCCTTGACGGTGAGCCCGTCGTCGTCGGTGCGCTGCCACGCGTGCTCGATCGGGATGCGTCCGGCGGTTACGGCGGAGCCGAGCATGTCGGTGCCGAACCGCACGCCTTCCTCCTCGGTGAAGAAGCCCACTTCGATGTCGCGCAGCGTCTCGACACCGGCATCGTTGAGCGTTCGCATGACCTCGATGCCGCCAAGGACACCAAGGGTGCCGTCGAACGCCCCGCCGGTGGCGACCGTGTCAATGTGCGAGCCCATCAGCACGCACGGCAGGGACCGGTTGCTGCCGGCGCGCGTCGCGTAGACGTTGCCGATCCGGTCAACACGGACCTCGAGGCCGGCGTCGAGCATCCACTGGACGCATCGGCGCCGGGCCTGGGCGTCGGCGTCGGTGAGGGCGAGGCGGCGGACGCCGCGTAGCCCGGTGGCCTCGTCGTCGTAGGACCCGATCTCCTTCAGCTCCATGAGGGAGGCCCACAGGCGTTCACGGTCGATGCGCAGTGTCGTCATGAGGCGAGCCCTTCGGTGCTGAGGAGGACGACGACCGCGTCGTCCGGGAGGTTCAGGTCTGCCCGGCGGCCATGATCGTGCAGCGCGGCGCGCACACCTGCCAGCGTGGCAGCCCCACACGCCCCGGACGAGTGAACCGCTGTAAGTGTTCGTGGTGGCTGGCCTGGGGTGGCTGGCAGGGTTGGCGGCGGCCCCTCGGACCGGACGTGACTCATGAATCGCCTGACCCGTTCGCGCGGTGTCTTGCCCGGGATCTGTCCGCCAGGTTCGGGGGCCGGCGTCGACCCTGGCCCACCACGATGGCTTGATGAGAAGCATGTCCAGCCAGTGCCGCTGATAGGACTCTGGCTGTGACCCGTTACAGGCCTGCCTCGTAGTGATTTCACTCCCGGGCCGACGTCGGCAACGACGCCAACCCCCGGTGAAGTGAAGGAGACATCGCAGTGCCCAGTGTGACAAAGAAGAACGCCCCAGGCACCTGCGTGAGGGTCGCGCAGTGTTACCGGTTCGTGGTTGGTGTCGACACCCATGCCGCGACTCAC
>JBOFBK010000373.1:0-2367 GCA_051645525.1 Dermatophilaceae bacterium
CCGAAAGATCGCCCACGGCGTACCGAAGTATGAGGGCCTGGATGTGCTCTTCGAGCACTTTCGGGAGCATCATTACGATGTCGCCCTGCTGTCCACCGGGCTTCGCCTGCTGACCAGTTACTTCACGGGGCGATACAGCATCGCGGAATGCCGGGTGAATGATCTGGAGACCCGCGAAGGGATATGTACCGGACGCGCAGTTATCTCCGTCGCCGAAGGCGACAAAGGAAGACATGCCCGAGAAATCGTCGACTCATATAGGCCGTCATATGTGATCGCCATCGGCGACTCGATATCAGACATTCCTATGCTGACGCTAGCCGATCTGAGCATCTCTGTGAACGCCACCAACGCGGACGTTCTAGCGGCTGTCTCGCAACAGCACGTCGGTGACGATCTCAGCGCCCTGTGTGAATTTCTCTAGACAACATCAAGATCGCCACGGACACCTACCAAGGAGGAGCACAAGATGACCGGACTCGTGGGGACGCTTCTCATTTTGACGGGTTATCTCCTCATGGCACTACGTCGGGATCCAGCTGTCGCCTTTGCGACAGCGTCCCTGATCTGGATGATCCATGGTTTCCGCCAGGAGGACTGGTGGCTGTTCACTGCCAACCTGATCGCGGTGGTCTTCGCGACGATCGCCGTAATCAGGGCCCAGCGCGCCAAGCGCGCCCCAGCCGAGATCAGCGGCGTCGACGGGTAAGGTCCTGCTGGTCCCGCTGCGTGGGGAGCACGAGGCGTTGGCCGAGCGGACGCTGTCGTCGTCGGCGGTGGGGCGAGCAGCCCGGCGTGCTCGACGCCTTCCTCGCCGCCCTGCTAAGAGATCGCAGATGAGGTCAGGCCGAGCCGCCCGGCTCCAGGCGAGCGCCCGCGTCCAGGCGAGCCCCGGCGGCCACCCGGGCATCGCGCCCGAGCAGGGTCACCGCGTCATCCGGCAGGGCACGGCCCCCTCGCACCTCGCCGACCACTGCGCGAGCGCCCACCCGGACGCCGTCGTCGAGCACCGCGGTGCCGACCGTGGCGTCCCGCGCGACGTGCACGCCGTCGCACAGCACGGCGTCCTCGACCACCGCGCCTCGCTCCACGACCACTCCCGGTCCGATGACGCTGCGCCGCACCGTGCCGCCGATGTCGGCGCCGGGCGACAGCACGGCATCCTCGACGACCGCGCTGCCGCGGACGCGCGCCGGCGGTAACTCGGGCCACCGGGTGAGCACCGGGCGGTCGGCCTGCGCGAGGGTGTCGACCCGGCCCGCGATCAGGTCGCGGTGCGCCAGGAGGTATGCCGACGGGGTGCCGCAGTCGGCCCAGTACCCGTCGAGCGGAGCGGCTCGCACGATGCCCTCGTGGACCAGGATGGGGAGCAGGGTCTCGGAGAAGTCGCCAAGGTCGTCCTCGCCCTCGGTCGTGGCCCGCCGGCGGCGCAGCTCGTTCAGCGCAGGTACGAGCGCGTCCTTGCGGTAGAGGAACACCTCGGCCGCGATGGTGCCGTGCGGCGGCTTCGACGGCTTTTCCTCGACCGCGGTGACGCGCCCGTCATCCGTGGTCACGACGGTCTTGTCCTTCGCGCGCTTGGTGCTCACCTCGGTGGTGAGCACCGTGCAGTCGGCGCCGGACTCCACGTGCCGGTCGATCAGCGGGCGTAGGTCGGCACCCCACACCTGGTCGGCACTGGTCACGACCACCACCTCGGCCGGGTGCGCCTCGATGGCGTCGACGTACCGGTGCAGGTCGTCGGCGTTGCCGGCGGAGAAGCCCTCCTGCCAGTTCGAGCCGCCGCCCTCCTCGGGCATCAGCCAGCGCAGCCCCCCTCGGGTGCGGTCGAGGTCCCACGGGCGCCCGTTCGCGATGTGGCCGTGCAGGCTCCCGGCCCGGTACTGCACCGACAGCCACACGTCGTCGACGCCGCTATTGACCAGCGCCGAGATCGCGAAGTCGACCAGCTGGTACACCCCGCCGAACGGCAGCGCCGGCTTGGCCCGCTCCCGGGTCAGCACGTCCATCCGCGAGCCCTTGCCGCCGGCCTGCACCACACCGAGGACCAGCGGATGACGCCCGCGGCTCACCGGGTGCCCCGACCGGACAGCCGGGTGCCGAGGCGCTCGAGGCGAGCCAGTAGCCGGCTGAACAGCGTCGGCCCGGAACGGTGTTCGACATGCTGCCGGACAGCCCGGACCAGCATGGTGGCCAGCGGCACCGCCACGGCCAACAGCAGCCAGCGACGCACCCCGGCGGAGAGCAGAGCCCACATCACGATGTCCTTTCTCGAGCGAACGACGATGCCCGGCACGGCGACTCGGCCGCCGTGCCGGGCATCGGGCTGGGTCAGTGCTTGAACGCGTCCTTGGCGTTCTCGCCGGC
>JBOFBK010000374.1:0-2860 GCA_051645525.1 Dermatophilaceae bacterium
CATCGTGGCTGCCGAACCCGACCGGCGCACCGGTCTGCGCCGGCTCTACGTCGTACTCACCCGGGCCGTCTCGGCGCTCACCGTGGTGCACACCGCTCCACTGCCCGATGCCCTCGCGGACGCTCGGCCGGACTGAGCCCCTCCGCAGGGCGCCGACCGGCCCGACTCAGAGGGCGACGACAGCCACCCGGTCGCCACACAGGACCGTGATGTCGTCGACATCCGAGGTGAACACGGCCGTCGGTGGCTCGGCGCCGAGCGCCGTCGCACACACCATGGCGTCGATCGCGTACCGATGGCCGTGCCGACCCGTGTCGCCGAGCAGGCCCGCCGCCTGCCGGGCGATATCCACCGTGACAGGGACGATGACGAGCCGCGCCAGAGCCCAGCTCAGGGCAGCGCGGTTGATCGTGGGGTGAATGACCTCGACGAGCGTGGCAGCTGACGTGACCACGCGTCGCCCACGCCGTTCGGCGGCGTGGAGCAGCGCGGTGAGGTGACGGTCCCGCTGTACCCAGAGGGCCAGGCCCTGGCTGTCGAGGACGACCGTGCCGCCGAACACCGGCCGAGATGCCGTCACGCGACCGAGATACCGTCACGCGACCCCGTCGC
The DNA here is from genome assembly GCA_051645525.1 of Dermatophilaceae bacterium. Lineage (GTDB taxonomy): Bacteria > Actinomycetota > Actinomycetes > Actinomycetales > Dermatophilaceae > JBOFLG01. The sequence goes on from JBOFBK010000374.1 coordinate 613, forward strand.
GGCGGGATCGCATCGCGGCGTGGGCCGTGTCGAGCTCTCGCTCTGCTGCCTGGATCTCGTCCTCGGTGACCGAGCCGTGGTCGGCCTCGGCCGCCTCGATCAGCTCCCGGAGCCGCTCGACCTCGACCGCCCGCGTCACCGCGGCGGTGACGAACGCGGACAGCCCCGACGGGCCTCCGCGTCGCCGGGCCTCGTCGGCGATGTCACGCGGCATGGACACGGAGTACTTCGCCGTACCGACGGTAGGAGCACTCATGCGCATCATGCTACCGCTCATGCTACCGCGAGTCGGCTCGAGCCAAATCGGGTCAGGTCGGCGAACCCGTGAGCCGCCGACCGCGACAGGTCCGCGACCATGGCCTGCTCGCACTCGGCCGGCTTGCTCCCCTGGCTACCGCGTCGCCGACCGCCCCGCGGTTGGCCACCGCGCAACGCTCCGCCACCGGCGACCCGACCGGCCAGCTCGACGATCACCGCGAGGGCGGCCGACGCCTCCCGCAGGCTCGGGCCAGCGCCATCCTGGAGGTTCTCTCACCACATGACGGCAGGAGCGCGAGGCCGCCGCGGTACTCGCCGACGTCTTCGCCGCCGACCCGTGTGGCCCACGTGCTCGGCGTACGGGGCCGAGCCGTCCCGCTGCGCTCGCCGCACGTCGCGATCTGCGCAGCCGTGGACTCAACTGGGCGATCGTGGATCTCGCCTGCGACCAGGTGTGTCGCCACCGCTTCCGGCGGATGACGCTCAACACCGACAACCCGGCCACGGTCGCGATGTACCAGTGGCTCGATAGTTGAGTTGTACGGCCCTGCCCGACGCACGTCCGGACAGCTGTCTTGTCATGGCCCGCCCACTCAACTGGTCACCCGACCACACCACGTTCGACACCGGCTAGTGCCTCGATGACCGGGCCCAGCCGCCGCGCCGCGACACCGGCCAGGCGCACCTCCGTCCGCAGCGGCGTCTCCACCCCCGGCTCGCCCGCCACACTGCTCGACTCGGCAGGGTCGACGACCGGCACAACGACCCGACGTAATGCATCACCGGCCCGCACGGTGAGGATGCCGACGAGCGTGTCTGGTGGGATGGTCCCGTCGGAGAACGGGGCCGGGGCCTCCTCGCTGAGCAGACCGACCTCGTCAGCGGCCGCGAAGACCCTGGCCGAAAGATCAGGATCGACTGTGACGTCCCCGGCCAGCGGATCGAGGTCGTGGAGTTCGTCGAGGACCCGCACCTCGGCAGTGCCGTCGCCGCGGACCGCGACCCGATACTCATAGCGCTCACCGGGCGCCCCACCCACCACGTCGAACGACACCTCCGTCCCGCCGTCGCGCTCAGCAGTGGAGTCGATCTGGGTACGCAACCGGCCGAGTGCCGCGTCGCGCGAACGGCTCGTCATCCCGTCGATGGAGAACACGCTGAACCTCTCGAGGTCGACGATGGCGCCCTGGAAGGCTCGGCGTGGCCGTGGGGTATGGCCGCAATTGAACGCCGCAAGACCGTCGTAGTGTCGCTGGAACGTCTCGGTGTTGTCGTCCATGACGCTTCCTGTGCTAACCGGACTGCGGGCCGGACACGCGGCGTCCGCGTACTCGTCGGGATGACCGATCATGTGACCGAACTCGTGTGACGCGACCTCGCCGCTGTCGTCGGTGTCCCAGGTCGTCACGTTGCTCCGCGCTGGCCCCTGCCGCACCCGGACGACCTGGTGCGCGTTCTCGGTCACCCAATGGACGTCGAAGGTCAGTCGCTTGTGCGTCCCGTTGTGCCCCACACAGTCAAAGCGGTCCGACCACTTGCCGACGATGCCGTTGCGCCATCGATCGCGCAATATCGCCATCGTCGATTCGGTGATTCCCGCGTCGGCGTTGAGCTGAATGCGCAGCGTCACATGGGTATCGGCCTGATGGAAGGCGACCGCGGAACCGTAGATGCACTCGCGCAGGTCCCAACGACGCTCGCTGCCGACCCGCGCCGGTCCGCTCCACGTCCACGGGGGCCGGTCCATCCGCCAGAAGAAGTCGGCGTTGCCGTCGGTGTCGATCGCAGCGCACTCGAGGTTACCCAGCGAACCGTAGTTGCCCTGGAACGCCGTGGCGACGGTGTATCGCCCGTCGCCGCCGAACCGGAACGGCGCACTCCACGTCATCCCCGCGTCGTTGTCGCGCCACAGGTGCGCGAGGCCACCGTCGGCGTGCGGGACCACGACCTCGAAGTTGCCCTGCGCCCCGTGCCGCGACTGGATCAAGCT
>JBOFBK010000375.1:0-1002 GCA_051645525.1 Dermatophilaceae bacterium
CACGGCACGAACGGCAGCCAGATCCGCTCGACCTCGGCCTTGCTCATCAGCGACAGGTCGGCCACCAGCACGGTGCCGAGCGCAGCGACGACGAGCGCGGCCACCGGATCTCGCACCACCGTCGACACGTGCGCCGGCATCGCTGCACGCACCCGAGTCAGCAGCGACCCTCGGACGAGTGCGGATGCCGTCGCAGGATGACCTGGCATGGCGCGGGCGTGAACGCCAGCACGGTGACGAGCTCGGGCACTGCGGGGCAGGCCGGCAGCCAGCGCTGCCGGCAGGAGCGGACCCGCGCACAGCACCAGCGCCGCGAGGTTGCCGACGACCCAGTACCAGCCCGGCCGCGCCTGAGCCAGCCCAGCCCAGTACCGCTCGTGCAGAACGGGATAGGCGTCCCACCAGGCGAAGCCGGCCATCGCGAACGCGACCACCACACCCAGCGCGACCGCCGCCACGCCGGCCCCGATCCGCACCCGTTCGCGCGCCGGACCACGAGCGGCGACGAGCACCGCCAGCGCCAGCAGGCCGAGCAGCACCAGGCCGTAGGACTGCAGCAGGCACCATCCGAACAGCACCCCCGAGACCGTGGCCGCACCCCACCTCGGCCACCGCCGTGTCACGTCCACCGCACCTACAGCGCTTGCCGTACTGACCGTGCCCGTCGCGCCCACGGCATCCGTCGCGCCCGCACCCGCAGCGCTCGCTGTACTCACCGTGCCCGTCGCGCCCACGGCATCCTTTGAACCCACCGCGCCCGCCAGGGTCGCCATCGCCCACGCGGCGGTCGCGGCGAAGACGGCGTCGGCGGACACCGCCATCCAGATCGCCGACGGGCCGACGACGAGGAACGGGAGCGCCATCCGGGCCGCCGGCCGCGCGCCGAGCCGGTCGAGGGTCACCGCCACCGCCGCCGGAACCGTCGCCGCGACCGCCGTGACCACCACGCCCGCGACCTGCCAGGAACCGAGGCCCGCCCGGTCGAGCGCCACGAAGAACAGC
>JBOFBK010000376.1:0-8289 GCA_051645525.1 Dermatophilaceae bacterium
CCATAGCGCTACTTTAGCGCTATGGCGACACACGCGGAGTCGGCCTGCCGCGGCACGGCATCCGCTCGTACCGAGGACGCAGGACCGTGCGGACGACCATCACCCCGGCGTGCTGTCGCTCTCGTCGACGAGCCGGGAGTAGGTGGTCAGCCGCGGCTCGACCAGGGCTCGCATGAACGCCACCCCCTCCGTGCGGTGTACGACACGGCCCTGCTCCCGGGATGTCACGCCGTCGGTGAACAGTCGGCGAGCCTGCGCACCCCAGACCGGGTCGCTGATCGAGACCGTGACCTCCCCTCCGGGAGGATGACAGAGTTCCGCCGCGGGTGTCTCACGGCCGTCGCGGCCCAACACGTAGAGCACCACCCTGGTCGGGCTCGACACGTCCATCACTGGCCTCCTGGCGAGTCAGTCGGTGGCGGAGGTCTGGAGATCGGATTACCGCCTCCATCGATCATCCCGCCCGCGTAGCTCTCGCCGGTGATCCTGCCGCGGCTGCGAATCTCCTGGAGACGCGCGAGGGCGGCGTTGATGGACCGACTGGTCAGCCCGGCATCCCGAAGCGCCGCCTCAAGCCGCACCGGGTCGGCAGCTCGTACGCCGGCAAGCACCTCCGGATCCAACGGTTCCCCGATCCGAGCCGCGACGAAGTCGGATCTGATCCCCCGCGTGTCGTCCCTGGGGAAACTGAGTCCGTGGTCGAGGGCCACCGGCCGACCACCGACACCGGTGAGGTAATTGTCGCCCTTTCGGTCGCTGTTCGCGATCACGTAGTCGAGCACCGCGATCCGGTCCTGGTCGGCCACCGTGTACGGGTTCGTCTGCGCGTACCCGGAGGTACCTTCGACCCACTCCTGCAGTGATCCCGTTCCGGGCTCACCCGGAATCTCGGCCATCGTGGTCGTCGGGACGATATCGAGGCCGAGCTCACGACTCGTCCGATACGCCGCGACCTCGCGTCGCGCGAGCGGACCACCGATGAAACGGGTCTGAATGAAGCTCTCACCGTCGGTCGGTTTGTAGATGGCCTGGCCACCGTCGTCGAACCGCGCGATGAATGCCTCGTTGGCTCCGCCGCTCCCCTCGGGCAGCGGCTGAAGCGACACGACCTCACGGGCGAGCAACACCCGCTCGGCGTCCATCAGATCGGTCGCGGAGAGTTGGAGGTCGAGGTCGTCGACGCCGGCCACGCCGGCACCGTCGTCGGCGGTCGCCGCGCCGCCGGCAGCCAGGTCGGCCGTGCCGTCCGCTACGCCGACCACGTCGGTGGCCTCGTCGAGGGCGTGCAGGCCGCCGGTCGCCCCGGCCGTTCCGATCGTTCCCACCGCTCGGCCTAGGCCCTGGCCGATCTCGAACACATCACCGGTCCTCGCACCATGCTCCACCAGTGCATACCCCGTGAGCTCGCCACCCGCGTCGACGACAGCATCCAGGGCGTTCGAGGCACCCCGTCCCGCGTCGACCCACGCCTGCACGGTTCCACCCGGCTCACCAGCCCCGACCAGCTCCTCCCCCTCATGCCAGGCTGCGATAGCCGTCTCGCCGGCGACATCCCCGACCCGATAGGCCCGATCCGCCAAGGCACCCCACGCCCACCTCCGGTACTCCGGGTCCAACCACCGCAATGACCGCCGCATCTCGGTGAGCTGGAACTCGGCCATTGCCGCGACCGGCTCCACGACCAGCCCGTGCGCGAGCCCCGCCAGCCCCGTCACCGGTGCCAGCAGCCCGTCGGCCACGGTCCACCCCTCCATCGCTTCTGCCAACGTCTGCTCGCCGTCCGCTCGTCGAAGCACCGCCGCCGCCTCGCCCAGCCGGCGGACCACCTCGGCCGCCGCCTCCGCCACCACCGCCACCGCGTCCTCGGACATCGCCACCCCGGCGTCCCGCGCCCCCGCGCCGTCCCGGTACGCCGCGACCCCGCTCGCCGCCGCCGGCGCGCTCACGGCCTGCGCGGCCCACCGCCACACCGCCTCCCCCCACTCCATCAGGGCCTCACCCCAACCTTGCCACCGCATACTCTCGACTGCCCGGGCCTGCGCCTCGTTCACCACTCTCGCGTACTCGGCCACGACCTCTCCCGCCGCACCGACCGCACGACCTGCCAGCCCGACCTCCGCCGCCTGCGTCGCGGCGGCCTGCGCGAACCCACGCGCCGAAACGCCACGCCACACCTCGTCATCCGGCGTGAGCTGGCCCACCTGCTCACCGGACGACGTGATCCCGACCCCCGCCGCCGTCAGGCCCAGTGCAGCCGCACCCAGGCCGGCCGCGTCCGCCGCCCGCACGTCCTCCGCCCCAACAGTGGTCATCAGGGCCACATCCCCACGATCCGCACGATGTCAAGGTCCGATGCCAGCACCTTGTGCCTACTCATGTGCTGCCCTTCGTCGACGACACATGCCACTCCAGCGGGAGCGACCCGACCGCCACTCCAAACCTAGGCCGAACCCGCGCGCGCGAGCATCGGGCGATGCACCCACCCGAGGCAGTCCACAATACCGGGCGGCTCCGATCCGTCCGGTCAGGCGGGTACGTGGTGCCGGTTGCGAAACGCGTTGGGCGACAGGCCGATACAGCGGGTGAAGTGGTGGCGCAGCTGTGCCGCCGAGCCGAAGCCGGCGTCGCGGGAGACCTGGTCGACGGTGAGGTCGGTCTCCTCGAGCAGAGTGCGTGCGCGCAGGATGCGCTGGTCGGTGATCCACCGGTGCGGGGTCGTGCCGGTCTCGGCGACGAACCGGCGGGCGAACGTGCGTGGCGACATCGCCGCGCGCCGCGCCAGCCCGGCGACCGTGTGCACCTGGTCGAGGGTCTCGAGCACGTGGGCCAGCACCGGGCCCAGGCTCTCGGCCTCGGTCGTGGGCACCGGCCGCTCGATGAACTGGCGCTGGCCGCCGTCGCGGTGCGGTGGGACGACCATCCGGCGGGCGATCGTCGTGGCGACCGCCGTACCCAGCTCCAGCCGCACCAGGTGCAAGCAGGCGTCGATGCCGGCAGCGGTACCGGCACTGGTGATGACCGTGCCGTCGCGGACGTAGAGCACGTCGGGGTCGACGACCGCCTGCGGGTAGCGCTCGGCAAGCTCGGCGGCGTACCTCCAATGGGTGGTGCAGCGACGGCCGTCGAGCAGGCCCGCGGCGGCAAGGGTGAAAGCACCGGAGCACACGGAGAGCACCCAGGCGCCCCGGTCGACCGCGGCCCGGAGGGTCGCGACGACCGCCGGGGAGGGCGACCAGGCGGTGTTGGAAGCGGGCACCGCCACGAGGTCGGCGTCAGCGGCCGCGTCGAGGCCGTGCGCGGCGACCACCTGGGTGCCGAACCGGGAGTCGAGGCCGCCCGGGCGCTCGCTGCACACCCGGAAGTCGAACGGCTCCAGCCCCTCGTCGCGGCGGTCGAGACCGAAGACCTCGGCGAGCACGCCGTACTCGAACAGGGCGACCGGCTCCTGGAGGACGACCGCGACAGATCTCAGCACCATGTCGGGGAGTATGGCAGGTTATCGACGGAAGGTGTCATGACTGCCACTCGTGGCAGATGATCAATGGACGACATGATGCTGCCATGAGCAGCATCGTCACCGACGTCCTTCTCCCCGTGCTTGCTACGGCGGGGTTCGTCGCCCCGGTCGTGACCCTCATGGAGCGTGCCGACCGCCGGGCCCGCGCCGCTCACGGCACCGACAGCGCCCACGACCGCGAGCCGGATGCCGACACCCGTCGGGTCGCCGCGGAGCTCCGTGCGCTGAGCGGCGGGTCACGTCGAGATGACGCGACACGCGAGGCAAGCGCCGGCCAGGTCGGCGTTTCGCGTCATCTCGACGACCCCGTGATCTCCAGTGAACGGGGGTACGCCCCGGCCTCAGCGGCGGCCGACGAGCCAGCCGAATACCGCGCCCACCGCCGCAGCCGCCAGGTACGGGCCGTAGGTGCGGGCGAGCACCGGGAGCGCTGCCGCGCCCAGGTCGACGGCGTCGTCGCTGCTCCTCCGTGCCGCACGGGTTGACGCCGGACGGGAGACGGGAGACGGCCCGCGCAGCCCGGTCTGCGGCGGACCGCTCGGTGACTGCCGGGTCGGCGGCGGCCCGTCACGATGCGCCACGGACGGAGCCGCCGCGGGCGACGGGACGCGCGCGCTGGCCGACCCCGTGGCCGGTGCGGCCCCGGGCTCCGGTGCCGGTGGCGCGTCATCCGAGCCAGCAGGCGGCTGCGCGTCATCCGCGGAGGTCTCGGCGAAGCGACCCTCGATGCAGGAGACGAACTGCTGGAGCAGCTTGTCGGAGACGTCCTGCATGACCCCGCGGCCGAACTGGGCCGGCTTGCCGGTGACGGCGAGGTCGGTGGTGACGGCGACGGCCGTACCCTCGCCCTCGGGGTCGAGGGCGATGCGCACCATGGCTCCCGCGGTGCCGTTGCCACGCTTGTCCTTGCCCTTGGCCTCCAGGACGGCGCGGTGGGCGGTGTCATCCCGTTCGACAAAGCGCCCGGTTCCGCTGTACTGCAACGCGATCGGGCCGAGCTTCACCTTCACGGTGCCAGCGAACTCGGTGTCGTCGGCGCTGGTGACGGTGGCGCCGGGGAAGCAGCTGCCCACCGACTCGAGGTCGGTGAACGTCGCCCAGGCGCGCTCGACGGGGACGGGGACGGTGAACCGGTGGGTCAGCTCCATGACTGGCGAGGCTACGGCAGGCCCACGCGGGGTCCGCCGGCCAGCGCCGAGGAGACGGCCCGTCGGGTGAGCACTGCGGCGAGGTGGCGCCGGTAGTCGGCGTCGCCGTTGAGGTCGCTCGGCGGGTTGGTGCCGTCGGCGGCCGCCGTGCACGCATCGGCGAGACCCGAGGCGTCCTTCCCGACCAGCGCCTGCTCGACCGCGGTGGCCCGCAGCGGGGTCGCGCCCATGTTGGTCAGGCCGACCCGCGCCTCGGCGATGGTGCCGCCGTCGACCCGGAGCGTCACCCCCACCGCGACGATCGACCACTGATGCGACACCCGGACGAACTTCTCGTAGTGCGAGCCCCAGCCGGTGTGCTTGGGCACCCGGATGCCGGTGAGCAGCTCACCGTCGCCGACCGCGGTCTCGAACAGCCCGCGGAAGAACTCCGACACCGGGACGCTCCGCTCGCCGGCCGGGCCGAGCACCGTGAGCTCGGCACCCAGGGCCAGCACCGGCGCGCCGATGTCGCCGGCCGGGTCGGCGTGCACCAGCGCGCCGCCGATGGTGCCGCGGTGCCGGATCTGCGGGTCGGCGACGGTGGCGACGGCCTTGGCGAGCAGCCCGGCGTGCTCGTGCACGAGCGGGTCGCGGACGACGTCGTGGTACGGCGTCATCGCCCCGATCGTGATGGCGTCGCCGTCGTCGCGGATGCCGCGCAGCGCCTCGATGCGGCCGAGGTCGACCACCGTCTCGGGCGCGTTGAGCCGCATCCGCAGGATCGGCAGCAGCGACTGGCCGCCGGCCAGCACCTTGGCGTCGTCGCCGGCCTCGGCGAGCGCGGCCAGGGCGTCGTCGACGCTCGTGGGGGCGACGTAGTCGAACGCGGCCGGGATCATCGGTCACTCCTGTCGGTGGGGCCTGCGGGCGGTTCCTGGTTCGGCATCCCGGCGGCGAGATGCGGCTCCGCGCCCGTGGCTCTGGGATCCGGCGGCGTGGCGTCCTGGATCGTCCGCCAGACGCGCTCGGGCGTGCACGGCATCCGGATGTCGTTCACGCCCAGGTGGCGCACGGCATCCACCACCGCGTTGACCACGGCGGGAGTCGAGGCGATGCAGCCGGCCTCGCCGACTCCCTTGGTGCCGAGCGTGTTCGACGTGGCCGGCGACACCGTCTTGTCGGTGACGAACGAGATGGTGTCGGCCGCGGTGGGCAGGGTGTAGTCGACGAACGAGCCGCTGACCAGGGTGCCGGCGTCGTCGTAGACCGCCTCCTCCCAGAGCGCCTGCGCGATGCCCTGCACCAGCCCGCCGTGCACCTGACCCTCGACGATGAGCGGGTTGACGATGGTGCCGATGTCGTCGACCGCCACGTACTTGCGCATGGCCACCTGGCCGGTCTCGGTGTCGACCTCGACCGCGCACAGGTGGGTGCCGTGCGGGAACGAGAAGTTCACCGGGTCGTAGGTGGCGTCGGCGTCGAGCGTGGGCTCCACCCCGTCGGGGAGGTCGTGCGCGGTGAACGCCGCCCAGACCACCTCGGCCATCGCCTTGCCGTTGTCGGTGCCGCGCACAGTGAACCGGCCGCCGGCGAAGTCGATGTCGTCGACGCTCGCCTCGAGCAGGTGGGCGGCGATGGGCTTCGCCTTCTCGATCACCCGGTCGGCGGCGCGGATGACGGCCTCACCACCGACGACGAGCGAGCGCGAGCCGTAGGTGTCGAGACCGCGGGCGGCGACCTGGGTGTCGCCGTGCAGCACCTCGACGTCCTCGAACGGCACGCCGAGCCGGTCGGCGACGATCTGGCTCCACGCCGTCTCGTGGCCCTGGCCGTGCGCGCTCGACCCGGTGACCACCTCGACCTTGCCGGTGGGCAGCATCCGCACCTGGGCGTGCTCCCACCCGCCCGCGGCGTACGACAGCGCGCCGAGCACCCGGCTCGGGGCCAGCCCGCACATCTCGGTGAACGTCGAGGTGCCGATGCCCAGCTGCACCGGGTCGCCGGCCTCGCGTCGGCGCAGCTGCTCGGCCCGGAGCTCGTCGTAGCCGAGCAGGTCCTTCGCCTTGGCGGTGGCCGCCTCGTAGTTGCCCGAGTCGTACTCGAGGCCGGCCACCGTGCTGAACGGGAACTCCTCGTGCCGGATCCAGTTCTGCTCGCGCACCTCGATGGGGTCGCGGCCGAGCTCGGCGGCCAGCTCGTCCATCAGCCGCTCGATCGCGTACGTGGCCTCGGGCCGGCCGGCGCCGCGGTAGGCGTCGGTCCAGGTCTTGTTGGTGAAGACGTTGGTGCACTCGAACCGGTAGGCCGGGAACTTGTAGATGGCGTTGAACATGAACGCCCCGAGGATCGGCACGCCCGGCGTGACCAGCCCGAGGTAGGCGCCCATGTCGGCGAGCAGGTCGACCTTGAGCCCGGTGACCGTGCCGTCCTTGCGCGCGGCGAGGGTGAGCCGCTGCCACTGGTCGCGGCCGTGGTGTGCCGAGAGCAGCGACTCGCTGCGGGTCTCGGTCCACTTGCACGGCTTCCCGAGCATCCGCGCGGCCAGGGTGGTGATGTTCTCCTCGGGGGTGTACTGCAGCTTCCCGCCGAACCCGCCGCCCACGTCGGGCGCGACCACGCGCACCTTGGACTCCGGGATGCCGAGCGTGGCGGCGGTGAAGATGCGCACGAAGTGCGGCACCTGGGTGGCCGACCAGATCGTGTACTGCTCCCCCGTGGGGTCGCACACCACCGACCGGGGCTCCATGAACGCCGGGATGAGGCGCTGCTGGCGGTACTCGCGTTCGATGACGATGCCGTCGGCGCGCGCGGCGGCGATGGCGTCCTCGACGTTCTCGCCGGTGCCCGCCTCGGCGGAGTCGAAGGTCCATACCGCGCTGACGTTGGTGCCGAGCTCGGGGTGCGCGAGGCTCTCGTCGGCGGCGGCCTTCTTGAGGTCGAGGGTGGCGGGCAGCTCGTCGTAGTCGACGTCGACCAGCTCGGCGGCGTCCCGCGCGGCGGCGGCGCTGCGGGCCACGACCACCGCGACGATCTCGCCCGCGAACGCCACCCGGTCGACGGCGATCGACGGATGGGCGGGCGCCTTCTGGTCGGCGGTGATCGGCCAGGCGCAAGGCAGCGCGCCCTGGGTCTGCGCGACGTCGGCCCCGGTGAGCACCGCCACGACGCCCGGCGCCGCGGCGGCATCCGCGGTGTCGATCGCCGTGATGCGGGCGTGCGCGAAGGGGCTGCGCACCATGGCCAGGTGCAGCATCCCGGGGAGCTGGATGTTGTCGGTCCACCGGGTGCGGCCGGTGATGAGGCGCTGGTCCTCCTTGCGCAGCCGGGCGGACCCGACCTCGGCCTTCGGCCGGTCGTCGACGGCGGTCACCGGGGGCCTCCGTCCGCCGCGGCGACCGGATCGGGAGCGGTGGAGCCCGCGGCGGCACCGGTGGCCACGGCCTCGGCGCCGGCGGCGACCGCCTTGACGATGTTGTGGTAGCCCGTGCACCGGCAGAGGTTGCCCTCGAGCCCGTGCCGGATCTCGTCCTCGGTGGGCGCCGGGGTGTCGGCGAGCAGGTCGATGGCCTGCATGATCATGCCCGGCGTGCAGTAGCCGCACTGCAGGGCGTGGTGCTCGCGGAACGCCTCCTGCATCGGATG
>JBOFBK010000377.1:0-1079 GCA_051645525.1 Dermatophilaceae bacterium
TTCACGAGGTGTGCTTCCTGTTCGGATCGAGGGTCGGTGGACAGCGGTGACGGCCGGGCTACTTGAGGACGTAGATCATGATGAACAGCGCGATCCAGACGACGTCGACGAAGTGCCAGTAGTAGGACGTGACGACGGCGCCGTTGGCCTGGGCGTGGGTGTAACGACGCGTGGTGAACGTGCGGCCGATGATGAGCAGGAACGCGATCAGCCCGCCAGTGACGTGCAGGCCGTGGAAGCCGGTGGCGAGGTAGAAGACCGATCCGTAGGGGTCGGAGGAGAGCGTGACGCCCTCGGTGACGAGGTGGGCGTACTCGTAGACCTGGCCGGCGATGAAGACGGCACCGAAGAGGTAGGTGACGGCGTACCACTCCCGCATGCCCCAGGCTCCGACCTTGGACAGGGGGGTGCCGGCCGGGCGGGCGGCGACGCCCTTCTCGGCCTGCAGCACCCCGAGCTGACACCACACTGACGAGATGACGAGGACGATGGTGTTGGCGAGCGCGAACGGAACGTCGAGCTGCGCGGTTCGCTCGGCCCACAACTCGGGCTCGAACCCCCGGATCGTGAAGTAGAACGCGAACAGCGCGGCGAAGAACATCAGCTCGCTGGACAGCCACACCATGGTGCCGACCGCGACCATGTTGGGCCTCGTCGCAGGACCCTGCCCGGGGATGGACGCGACCGGGCTCACAGGCCGATCTGCTGTCGTAGATGCCACGTCTCGCATTATGCCGACATTCATCGCGGATCGACCGAGCGACCCCCCCCAAGGCTCGACAACGATCCGGGAGCGGCGACCGGCGGCCGGCGAGGACGGGCAGACCGCCACCGCTACGATTCCCGCATGACCTCGACCGCAGCCGGCTCGGTCTCGACGCCAGGCACCGGTGCATCACCGTCGCACCGCGTCTCGGTACTGCTGTACAGCGACGACATTACGACTCGGGACGCCGTGCGTGCCGCCTGTGGGCGGCGGCCGGCGCGCGATGTCGAGATCGTCTCGTGGCGTGAGTGCGCCACCGCTCCGGCGGTGATCGAGGCCATGGACGCCGGCGGATACGACGTCGTGGTGCTCG
>JBOFBK010000378.1:0-1920 GCA_051645525.1 Dermatophilaceae bacterium
TGGGTGAGGATCGGCGCCGTGACGGCGATCCTCACCCACGTCGTTCAGGAGTGGGTCGGGTGGGTCAGGCCTTCTGGCGGCCGGTGATCGACCCGTAGGCAAGGACGAGCCCGGCGGCGGCGGCGATCGAGATGATCCACCGGATCACGTCGATGCCGTCGGTGTCGCCGACGCCGAGAGCACGGGCCAGCCAGTAGCCGATCATCGCCCCGACGACGCCGAGGACGACGGTGAGGATGGCGCTGATGTTCTGCTTGCCCGGGAGGACGAGGCGGGCGAGGATGCCGATGACGGCACCGAAGATGATGAGCCCGATGACTTCGCCGATCACGATGCGCTTCCCTTCTGGTGGTGGGCACCCGGGGCGGTGCCGGCTCGAAGGTAGCGCAGCGCGGATGGCGACGGGGGGCTCGGAGACGACGAGATCGTCGGGTGCTCCCAGCCGATCGGCGGTCCGGCCGGGCCGCGCTGAGACGTGCTGCGGCCGGCGTCCCTCCGTGCGGTCGGCAGGCCGACGGTCACACCGCGCCGAAGCCGACCTTGCCCTTCTCCGACTCGCCGATCTGGATCCAGCCGATGGCCCGCCCGGGCACCAGGACCTCGCGGCCCTTGGTGTCGGTGAGGCGCAGCACGCCGTCGTCGCCGAGTGCCTGCTCGACGGCCGCGGTGACACCCGCCGCGTCGCTCTCGGTCTCGATGCTCAGCTCGCGGGCCACGTTCTGGATGCCGATGGTGACGTCCATGGTCGGTGACGTCCTTTCCTCGTCGGGCGGTTCGCGGCCGGTCGCCGCGCATCTCGGCTCAGGCTAACCGGGCGGGCCGAGCCGGCATTCCGCGGTCCGCGCGCACCGCCGCCCCAACTTTCCCACTCCATCCCAGGACCTGGGGCGAGGCACCAGGAGCTTCGGGGTGCTTCACTCACGGTTGCGGCATGGGGCGGGAAACTTGAGACTGCAGTTCGCGCCACCTCGTGGCGGCGCCGCGTCATCCGATCTTCGGGAACGAGCCCAGGCCTCGCCAGACCAGCGTGCTGACCATCGCGGCGGCGTCGGCCTCGGGCACGTCACCGTCCTGGGCCAGCCAGTGCCGCGCCGACACCTGGGCCATGCCGGCGAGCGCCGAGCCGAGCATGAGCGCCCGCTCGTCGTCGACGCCGGTGTCGGCGGCGATGACCTCGGCGATCATCTCGGCACAATTCAGCTCGACGTCGTCGAGCCGGCTGCGCACCTGGGGAACGCCGGTGAGATCTGACTCGAACACCATCCGGAACGCTGCACCCTCCCGGGTGACGAAGTCGAAGTAGGCCGCCACGGCCCGCCGAACCCGGGCCTCGTTGTCGTCGCCGCCGCCGGCCAGGGCGTCTCGCACGAGCGCCTCGAGGGTGTCGCAGTGCTGGTCGAGCAGGGCGAGGTAGAGGTCGAGCTTGCCGGGGAAGTGCTGATAGAGCACGGGTTTGGAGACCCCGGCGCGGTCGGCGATCTCGTCCATGGCGGCGGCGTGGTAGCCGCACTGCACGAACACCGCCTGCGCGGACTCGAGCAGCTGGGCTCGGCGCTCGCTGCGCGGCATCCGCTGGCCGCGCGCTCCGGCTGCACCGGTGCTGGTCATGAGCATCCTTCGTGAGGGGCCGGGCTGGCTGGACATCCTACGAAAGGCCCGGTGTTACGTTGCCGCCATGGTGCGACCGCCGCTGGTGCCACCGGGTCCCGAGCTCACCGCCGGTGAGCGCACGCGCTTCGCCCGGCACCTGCTCCTGCCCGGGATGGGTGCCGAGGCGCAGCGCCGGCTGCGGGCCGCGCGCGTGCTGGTGGTCGGCGCGGGCGGGCTCGGCTCGCCGGCGGTCATGTACCTGGCGGCGGCCGGGGTCGGCACGATCGGCGTGGTCGACGACGACGTCGTCGAGGTCACCAACCTCCAGCG
>JBOFBK010000379.1:0-5455 GCA_051645525.1 Dermatophilaceae bacterium
CGCGAGGAGTGACGACGCCGGTGACGAGCGGACGCCCGCTCGTGCGGTGCATCATCGCGTCGATGTCGCGGTCGTAGACCGAGTTGAAGGTGTTGGCCGCCCCGGCGCTGAGGATGCCGCCGACGAGGGTCGCGAGCACGAGCCACCACGACGGGACCCCGCGCTGCGCCAGGAACATCACCGGCACGGTGGTCACGAGGAGCAGCTCGATGATGCGCGGCTTGGTCAAGGCGACGTAGGCCGCGATCGTCGCCCGGGTCCCACGCGGCGCAGACGCGGGGGGCCGCGTCGTCATCGGGGTGGTGGCCACATCGTCCTTCGGGTCGGCCGGATCGGCGTCGTCATCCTAACCGGATGCCGTTCGGGCGCCCCGTTCGCGGGTACGACCGGAGCACTAGGGTTGGACACGGAACCGTTCAGGTATCCGACCCCTGCGAGAGAGGCACTCCGTGAGTCCAGGCACGACTCGTTCACGCAGCCCACAGGCCACCGCCGGGCGCTCCGCCGAGCTGGCCCGCCCGCGCGCCCGCCGGGCCGGCTGGACCGACCTCGACGTGCGAGCCGTCGACACGGCCCGGGTTCTCGCGGCGGATGCCGTGCAGCGCACCGGCAACGGCCATCCCGGCACCGCGATGAGCCTGGCCCCGGTGGCCTACCTGCTCCACCAGAACGTGATGCGGCACGACCCCGCCGATCCCACCTGGCTGGGCCGCGACCGGTTCGTGCTCTCCTGCGGGCACTCCTCGCTGACCCAGTACGTGCAGCTGTACCTCTCGGGCTACGGGCTCGGCCTCGACGACCTCAAGGCGCTGCGCACGTGGGGCTCGAGGACACCCGGCCACCCGGAGGTGCACCACACCCCGGGCGTCGAGATCACCACCGGCCCGCTAGGCTCCGGACTGGCGTCGGCCGTGGGCATGGCGATGGCCCAGCGCCGCCAGCGCGGCCTGCTCGACCCCGACGCCGCACCGGGCAACAGCCCGTTCGACCACCACGTGTGGGTCCTCGCCTCCGACGGCGACCTCATGGAAGGCGTTGCCTCCGAGGCCTGCTCCCTCGCCGGCCACCAGGAGCTCGGCAACCTCACCGTGGTCTACGACGCCAACCAGATCTCCATCGAGGACGACACCGACATCTCTTTCAGCGAGGACGTCGCGCAGCGTTTCGAGGCGTACGGGTGGGAGGTGTTCGACGTCGACTGGCGGCAGAGCGACCAGCCGGCCGGCACCCCCGACTACGTCGAGGACGTCGACGCCCTGCTCGCCGCACTCCAGAAGAGCCGGCGGTCCCGCACCCGGCCCACTCTCGTGCGGCTGCACACCGTCATCACCTGGCCGGCACCGAACGCCCGGGGCACCGGCAAGTCGCACGGCTCGGCACTCGGTGCCGACGAGGTGGCCGCCACCAAGGAGCTGCTCGGCTTCGACCCGAGGAAGACCTTCGAGGTCGAGCGCGCGGTGCTGGCACACGCGCGACAGGTGACGAAGCGCGGCAAGGCCGCGCACCGGGAGTGGGAGAAGGGCTTCAAGGCCTGGCGCACAGCGCAGCCCGAGCGCGCCGCCCTGCTCGACCGGCTGCTCGAGGCCCGCCTTCCCGAGGGGTTCGAGAAGGCGCTGCCCACTTTCGAAGCCGACACCGAGAAGGGCCTGGCGACGCGCGCGGCATCCGGGAAGGTGCTCGGCGCACTCGCGCCGGTCGTGCCAGAGCTGTGGGGCGGCTCCGCAGACCTCGCCGAGTCCAACAACACCACGATGGGCGGCGAGCCGAGCTTCATCCCGGCGGGGAAGCAGACCCACGAGTGGCGCGGTGGTCCGTACGGCCGCACCCTGCACTTCGGCATCCGCGAGAACGCGATGGGCATGATCCTCAACGGGATCGCGCTCGAAGGGCTGACCCGACCCTACGGCGGCACCTTCCTCGTCTTCTCCGACTACATGCGGCCGGCGGTGCGTCTCGCCGCCATCCAGCAGGTGCCGGTGACGTTCGTGTGGACGCACGACTCGATCGGCCTCGGGGAGGATGGGCCGACCCACCAGCCGGTCGAGCACCTCGCTGCGCTGCGCGCCATCCCGGGTCTCGACGTGGTGCGCCCGGCCGACGCCAACGAGACCGCGCACGCCTGGGCCGAGATCCTCCGCCGCGCCCGCCCGGCCGGGCTCGCCCTCTCCCGCCAGGCCCTCCCGGTCATCGACCGGTCGACTCACGCCAAGGCCACCGGGGTCGCCAAGGGCGCATACGTGCTCGTCGACGGTGGGGATGACGGCCGCTCGGCTCCCGACGTGATCCTCGTCGCCACCGGGTCGGAGGTCGGCCTCGCGCTCGAGGCCCGGGCTCGGCTCGAGAAGCGGGGCACGCGGACCCGGGTCGTGTCGATGCCGTGCCGCGAGTGGTTCGAGGAGCAGCCCCGGTCGTACCAGAACCGGGTGCTGCCACCCGAGGTCCGCGCGCGGGTCAGCATCGAGGCAGGTGTCGCGATGGGCTGGCACGACCTCGTCGGCGACGCCGGGCGCTGCGTGAGCATCGAGCACTTCGGCGCCTCGGCCGACGGCGCGACGCTGTTCCGCGAGTTCGGGTTCACCCCCGAGGCGGTCGTCAAGGCGGCCACCGAGTCGCTGAAGGCAGCGCGTCGCGCCATCGGCGTCCCCGCCGTCACCGACACCGCACCCCGGTCCCGCAAGGACACCGGCACCGACACCGGCACACCCGACCAGCCGAGCCAGAAGCCCGCGGCGTCGGCGAGAAAGTGAGCACCCTATGAGCCCCGCACCCGCCATCCAGGCCCTCGCCGACCACGGCGTCTCGGTCTGGCTCGACGACCTCTCCCGCGACCGCATCCAGTCGGGAAACCTCACCGACGTCATCCGCGACAAGGGCGTGGTCGGTGTCACGACCAACCCGTCGATCTTCCAGGCCGCGCTCGCGCAGGGCCACGCCTACGACGAGCAGGTGGCCGAGCTCGCCCGTGCCGGCGCGTCCCTCGACGAGACCGTGTTCGCCCTGACGACGCGCGACGTGCGCGACGCGTGCGACCTGTTCCTCCCGGTGTTCGAGGCGACCGGCGGCCAGGACGGCCGGGTGTCGATCGAGGTCGACCCGGGCGCCGCGTTCGACACCGACCGCACCGTGGCGCTGGCCCGGGCCTTGCGCGACGAGGTCGACCGCCCCAACGTGCTCATCAAGATCCCGGCGACCGAGCAGGGCCTGCCGGCGATCACCCGCGTCCTCGCCGAGGGCATCTCGGTCAACGTCACCCTGATCTTCGCCCTCGACCGCTACCGCGGGGTAATGAACGCCTTCCTCGCCGGGCTCGAGCAGGCTCGCGAGAACGGCCACGACCTGGCCGACATCCGTTCCGTCGCCTCGTTCTTCGTCTCCCGGGTCGACACCGAGGTCGACAAGCGGCTCGACGCCCTCGGCACCCCGGAGGCCGCCGCGTTGCGCGGCAAGGCCGCCGTCGCCAACGCCCGGCTCGCCTACCAGGCCTACGAGGAGGTCTTCTCGACCCCACGCTGGCAGTCCCTCGCCGATGCCGGCGCGCGGCCGCAGCGCCCGCTCTGGGCCTCGACCGGCGTCAAGGACCCCGCGTACTCCGACACGATGTACGTCACCGAGCTCGTGGTCTCCGGCACGGTGAACACCATGCCGGAGAAGACGCTCGACGCCGTGGCCGACCATGGCGAGGTCACCGGCGACACGGTCACGTCCTACTACGCCGAGGCGGCCGAGGTGCTCGACAGCCTCGAGCGGCTCGGTATCTCCTACGCCGAGGTCACCGCCCAGCTCGAACGCGAGGGCGTCGAGAAGTTCGCGAAGTCCTGGGAGGAGCTGCTGGGCGGGGTGGCCCACGAGCTCGAGAAGGCCTCCGCGTGAGCGCTCTCGACGTCACCGCCACCGGTCCGGCGGCGGATGCCGTCGCGGCCCACGTGCCGACCTTGGTCACCGAGTCGTTCGCGAGCCGGCTGTTCGCCAAGGACGCCACGTTGTGGGGAGTCGAGGCCGAGCCGGAGGCGTCCACGCGGCTCTCCTGGGTCGGGCTGCCTCGCACGTCCCGCCCACTCGTCGGCGAGATCGCCGCACTGCGGGACGAGCTGCGGTCCGACGGCGTCGACCGGGTCGTGCTCTGCGGCATGGGTGGCTCCTCGCTCGCGCCGGAGGTGATCTGCGCGACCGCCGGCGTCGACCTGGTCGTCCTCGACTCCAGCCAGCCCGACATGGTGCGTGGCGCTCTGGTCGACCTCGAGCGCACCGTGGTCGTCGTGTCGAGCAAGTCCGGCTCCACTGTCGAGACCGACTCTCAGAGAAGGGCGTTCGTCGCTGCCTTCGAGGCGGCCGGCATCGACCCCACCCGCCGGGTCGTCGTCGTCACCGACCCGGGCAGCCCGCTGGACCAGGAGGCCCGCGCGGCCGGGTACCGCGTGGTCAACGCCGACCCCGAGGTCGGTGGCCGCTACTCGGCGCTGACCGCCTTCGGTCTCGTCCCCTCTGGTCTGGCCGGTGCCGTCGTCGAGGCCCTTCTCGACGACGCCGAGGCCGTCGCCGACGTGCTCGCCGCCGACGACGACGCCAACCCCGGGCTGCGGCTCGGGGCCGCGCTGGCCGGCACAGACCCGCTGCGCGACAAGCTCGTCCTCCTCGACGACGGCTCCGGCATCGTCGGCTTCGCCGACTGGGCCGAGCAGCTGATCGCCGAGTCCACCGGCAAGCGGGGCACCGGCATCCTCCCGGTGGTCGTCGGCGGCGCCGAGGACCCGGAGGTGCGCTGGCCGGCATCCGACGTCACTGTCGCCCGGCTGACCGCTCCCGACGGGCCCGACGACGCCGTCGTCGCCGACGGCGGTCGTTCCGAGGTCCTGGTCGGCGGTTCCCTGGGAGCGCAGCTGCTGCTCTGGGAGGTCGCGACCGCCGTCGCCGGGCGGCTGCTCGGCATCAACCCCTTCGACCAGCCCGACGTCGAGAGCGCGAAGAAGGCCGCCCGCGCCCTGCTCGAGGAGGGCATCGACACCGACGCCGACCCGGACTCCGTCGACGGCGCGGTCGAGGTGCGGGCGCTCGGCGGCGACTGGCTCGCCGGCGCCACCACCGTCGAGACCGCCCTCGACGCGCTGTTCACCCAGCTCGACCCGGAGCATGGGTACGTCGCGGTCATGGCCTACCTCGACCGGCTCGCCGACGCCCCGCTCGCCGACGTGCGCCTCCCCCTCGCACTGCTCACCGAGCGGCCCGTGACCTTCGGGTGGGGCCCGCGCTTCCTCCACTCCACGGGGCAGTTCCACAAGGGCGGTCC
Source organism: Dermatophilaceae bacterium (assembly GCA_051645525.1). Lineage (GTDB taxonomy): Bacteria > Actinomycetota > Actinomycetes > Actinomycetales > Dermatophilaceae > JBOFLG01. Next base: position 5,285 of record JBOFBK010000379.1, read on the forward strand.
GGCGACGGGCGTCTACGTGCAGGTGACGACCGCCCCGGCCGCCGACCTCGACGTACCCGGGCGCGACTTCACCTTCGGTGAGTTCGTCGCGGCCCAGGCGGCCGGCGACGCCCAGGTGCTCGCCGGGTACGGCCGGCCGGTGCTGCACCTGCATCTCACCGACCACGACGC
>JBOFBK010000380.1:0-2692 GCA_051645525.1 Dermatophilaceae bacterium
TCGACGGACCGCTTGAAGCCTCCGGAAAGCGCTATGCCGAGCGGCGACGCGGCGGGGCTCCGACGAGCCGCGGCGGTCGCGTCGTCATGGCGGCGGTCTCGCCACCATCGACCGGGAGCACCGCCAGGCCGGCGACCACCACGTCGCTGTTTCCGCGGCGGAGCACCTCGACGGTCGTCGCCCCGCCGACCAGGCGAGCGGTCGCTCCGACCCAGACGCCGTGGCCCAGGTCGTCACCGCGACCGAGGAAGTCGTCGAACTCGCCGAGCGGCCGACCGCCGATCACGACGGCCTGGCGTCGGAAGAGGCTGTCCCAGTCGACGTCCTCGGCGAGGTAGAGCGCGACCCGCACCGCGGTGGCATCCGCCGGCCCGTGGATCGACACGGCGATGCGGTCCGGATGCCGCCACAGGCCCAGCTCAGTGGTGAGGCGCTGGCAGCGCACACCGTCAGAGGGTGTGACCCGCCACGAGGTGGAGTCGGAGCCGTCGACGGCGTCGAGACCCGGCTGCCACGGCTGCGCCACCGGCGCCTCGAGTTCCGCGGCGGTCGCGTGGGGGGCGTCGCGTGCGGCGAGCGACACGCCCGCCAGGCGCATACCCGGCCACACCGCGACCAGGGCCCCGGCCGCCTCCGCACGGAACGGCGCGGCATCCCCGGCCAGGGCGCGCTGCATCCGGCCGCGCAGCCGCACGACTCCGCCGAGGTGCTTCTCGTTGAGCGAGAGGAGCAGGCCGAGCTCACCGAGGGTGGACCCGCCGTCGGGAGCGACACCGGCCGCGAAGCGGGCGACGGTGGTCTCGGCGTCGCAGCCGGCGACGAGCCCGGCGGCCCGCTCGAGCATCGCCCGGTCCGACACCCCGGGCGGCCCTGCCGCGCGACTCCAGAGCTGGACGGCCCTGGCCAGCCGGACGTGGTCGACATGGAGGTCACGCACGTACTCGACGTGATGGAGCAGCCGCTGCAGCTCGGCGGTGTGGTCGTCGTCGGCTGCGGCCAGCGCCTCCCGGGCGTGCTCGACGGCGCGGTCCAGCACCGGCCTGGTGCGTGCCTCGGACTCGAGGTGGGGCAGCACGTACGAGGACAGCCAGGAGTCCGGGAACGGATGCCGCGCGTCGACGAACCGGTGGGCCTGGAGCAGCGGGTTGACGAAGCACTCGTACCCCACCCAGGACTGCATCGTCGGGTCGGTCTCGAGCGCCAGGTCGCCCAGGTGCTCCAGCGTCTCGACGACCCGGGCGGCCGCCGGGCCCGCTCCGGCGCCGAAGCGGCGGCGCGCCCAGTGCTCAGGGAAGGTCTCGGCATCCGGCCTGGGTGACCAGCACTGCGACGCGAAGAAGTCGAGGTTGATCTCGCAGTAGCGGGTGTTCCAGTGCAGCACCAGCGCACCCGACACCGAGCCGGCCGCGAGCCGGTCGAGCAGTGCGGACGTCGCCGCCACCTTGGGCTGCATGACCCACAGGTGCTGGTCGGTCTCACCCCACGTGACGTGCCACTTCTCGCCGACGGTGAACTCGTAGGCGTCGAGGCTGCCGCGGTCGACCGCCCAGTGCGGCTCGTACGGCGAGATGCTGCTGCGCACGAAGCGGTCGCCGAGCACCGCGTCGGCACAGGCGAACACGGCCTCGCTGCCCCAGCCGCTGGTCACCAGGCGGGCGTCGGGCTTGATCCGGCCGACGATCTGGTCGGCCCGCCGCAGCCAGGCGAGGTAGTCGGCATCCGACGGGACGAGATCGGGATGCCGCGCCGTCAGCTCCCGGCGCAGCTCGCGGTCGTCGGGGTGCGGGGAGCCCTCCGTCGTGCGCCACACCCCGGCCTCGGACTGCCACAGCGCGTAGTAGTCGCAGTCGGGGTAGGCCGTGAAGAGGGCGCGAAGGCGTGCCTCGAGGACCCGGCCGGCCGACGGTGACCCCGGCTGGACGAGGCGCCCTCGTTCATAGCGGTCGGCCTCGGGCAGGGTGTCGAGCACCTCACGTCCGAAGTCGAGCTGGTTGGCCGGCTCGATCCCGACGCAGGTGCGGACACCGATCTCCCGCGCGTAGGCGAAGACCCGCCGCATGAGGTCGACGGCCGCCTCGGTGCGCGCGGCCTGGGGCCCGTAGCGCGGGATGTCGGCGGAGGTGAACGCCGGCGGTGCGCTCGCGAAGTGCTCTCGGCCGATGTGCACCGCGTCGAGGTCGCGGCCGGCGAGGAAGTACCCCTCGGGTCGCACGCCGTCGACCGCGTACCCGGTGTAGAGCGGCTCGTAGAAGTAGAGCGGGATGTCGAGCAGGTTCAGTCCCAGCTTGGGGAACTGGTCGAGGTAGCGTCGGAAGTTGTCGAACGACCACGCGTCGCGCCCTGAGTACCAGTAGCACCACAGCTGGGTGCCGCGCAGCGCGAACCGCGGAGTGTGGCGCTGCACGGTCTGGATGCGTCGGAGCGGCACCGGGGCCGCCGGCAGCCGGTCGCCGGACAGATGGAAGTCGCAGCCGAACTCGCGCAGCAGCTGGAACACCGCGGTCCGGCAAGCGAATCCGTCGGCGCCGACCACCCAGACCCGCTCGCCGCCGTCGGCCGGCTCGGAGACGATGACGTACTCGTCGGGGCCGAGGTCGGCGGGCCCGGTGCGACCCACGACCTCTCGCAGGTCGGCGGTGTGCGCCGTGACGACGATCTCGAGGTCGGCCGCGTCCGGCTGGGCGCCGGTGGC
>JBOFBK010000381.1:0-3232 GCA_051645525.1 Dermatophilaceae bacterium
GGTCGCTGGGGCGCATCGAGGAGCTCGCGGTGCAGCTGGCCCTGCTCCAGGGCACCGTCGCGCCGACCGCCGAGCGGGTGCGGCACCTCATCGTCGCCGCCGACCACGGCATCGCCGCGCAGGGGGTGTCGGCGTACCCGGCCGAGGTCACCCGGCTGATGGTGTCGACCTTCCTCGCCGGCGGTGCCGCGGCCAGCGTGTTCGCCCGCACCGTGGGCGCCGACGTCACGGTGGTCGACGCCGGGTGTGCCGGTGAGCCGGTCGAGTACCCGGGCCTCGTGCTCGCCCGCCTCGGGGCCGGCACCGCAGACTCCAGCCTCGGCCCGGCCATGACCGCCGCCCAGCGCGACGACGCGCTGGCCGTCGGAGCACGGCTGGCGACGGCCGAGCCCGCCGAGGTGGTGAGCCTGGGCGAGATGGGCATCGGCAACACGTCATCCGCCTCGCTGGTGAGCGCGTCGGTGCTCGGCGTCCCGGTCGCCGAGCTGGTCGGACGAGGCACCGGGGTGGATGACGCCGGGCTGGCTCGCAAGCGCGACGTGCTCGCGCGCGCTGCTGCCCGTGTGCCGGGGCGGCTCGGCGGCGCCGAGGCGCTGCGGGAGTTCGGCGGGTTCGAGATCGCGATGCTCGCCGGGGCGATGCTCGGGGCGGCCCGTGAGCGCCGCCTGGTGCTGGTCGACGGGTTCGTCGCCACCGCAGCCGCCGTCGCGGCCCTTGACCTCGACCCGGCGATCCGGCCGGCGTTGGTCTTCGCGCACCGGTCCGCCGAGGCCGGCCACCGTCGGGTGCTCGACGCCCTGGGCGCCCGGCCGCTGCTCGACCTGGACCTGCGCCTCGGCGAGGGCACCGGGGCGCTGCTGGCGGTGCCGCTGGTCCGCGCCGCGGCGGCGATGCTCCGCGAGATGGCCTCGATGGCCGACCTCGGCCTCGAGACGCCGTGACGGGCGCGTCCACGACACGGTGGTCGTGGCCGGCCGAGTGGCGGTCGATGCTGCTGGCCGTGCAGTTCCTCACCCGGGTGCCGCTGCGCGACATCCCCTGGAGCGAGGAGGCGCAGGCCCGCTCGGTGCGCTGGTTCCCGCTCGTCGGGGCTCTGGTCGGCGTGGTCGCCGGGCTGGTGCTGTGGCCGGCCGCGCTGGTGTGGCCCGCGCTCGTCGCCGCGGTGCTCTCGACCGCTGCCGGGGTGTTGCTCACCGGCGCGTTCCACGAGGACGGTCTCGCCGACACCGCCGACGGGCTCGGGGCCGGCGCCGACCGGACTCGGGCGCTCGAGATCATGCGCGACAGCCGGCTCGGCAGCTACGGGGCGGTGGCCCTGCTCCTGGTGCTCTCGGTGAAGGTGAGCGCGCTCACCGGGCTGCTGTCGGCGGCATCCGTGCTGGTCGTCGTCACGGCGCTGGTGGCGGGGCACGCGCTGAGCCGTGCCTCGGTCGTCGTGGTGGTGGCCACCTCGACCTACGTGCGCGACCACGGCACGGGCAAGCCGGTGGCGCAGGGCATTTCCGGGCCGGCGCTGGTGGTGGCGCTGGTCAGCGGCGCACTCGCCGTGGCGCCGCTCGCGGTCGCGGCCGGGCCGCTCGCCGCCGTCACCGCGCTGGGGGGTGCCGCGGCCGGTCACCTGGTGGCTCGGTCGGGGTTTGAGCGCCGGCTCGGCGGATACACCGGTGACTGCCTCGGTGCGGTGCAGCAGGTCGGTGAGGTCGCGGTGCTGCTCGGGGTGCTCGCGGTGATCTGAACGGGCCCGGCTCCGGCGGTCGGCGTCGTGGCGGGTCACGAGCCGCCGGTGACACCACGGCGACGGCGAGGCGTCCGCTCGTCGAGAGAGGTCGGTGCCGGGCGAGCCGCTGTCGACGCTGCTGCAGCGTGAGGGAGCGCTCGAGCCCGAGCGGGTGCAGGCGCTGATGGGGCAGGCCGCCTTGGCGCTCGGTGCGGCGCACGAGGCGGGTGTGGTGCATCGCGACGTGAAGCCGGCCAACATCCTCGTGACGCCCGACGGCACCGTGAAGCTGACCGACTTCGGCATCGCCCGGGCGGTCGACGGCGCCGGCCAGACCGTCACCGGCGAGGCGCTGGGCACGCCGCACTACCTCTCCCTCGACCAGGCACTCGGCGAGACCGCCACGGGCGCGTCCGCCCCTCCACCACTGCCGGTCGGGATGCCGGCCGGGCTGCGGCTGCTGCCGCCGGTGCGCTCGCGGGCCGCTGACGCCCCAGCACCGCGTTTGCCCGCTGCTCGCCTCGGGTAGCCCCCGAAGGTCTCGAGCGCGCGCCCCGCGGGCTCACCACCAGGAGGAATACCCATGGACGACGCACTCGACGGTGCACTCTCGACCGTCGTCGACTTCGTGCCCAAGCTGCTGCTCTTCATCCTCATCCTCGTCGTCGGCGTCATCGTCGCCAAGGTGCTGGCGAAGGTCGTCGACAAGGTGCTCGAGCGGGTCGGCTTCGATCGGGCCATCGAGCGCGGCGGTGTCGGGCGGGCGCTGGAGCGCTCGACGCCTCGGACGTGCTGGCCAAGCTCGTCTACTACTTCGTGCTGCTGTTCACGCTGCAGCTGGCGTTCTCGGTGTGGGGGCCGAACCCGATCAGCGACCTGCTGACGTCGATCATCGCGTTTCTGCCGCAGGTGTTCGTGGCCATTGTCATCGTCGTGGTCGCCGCCGCCATCGCGGCCGGCGTGAAGACCCTCGTCGAGGGCACCCTCGGCGGCCTGTCGTACGGCCGGCTGCTCGCGAACATCGCCTCGGTCTTCATCCTCGGTCTCGGTGTCATCGCGGCGTTGAACCAGGTGGGCATCGCCACCACGGTGACCACGCCGGTGCTGATCGCCGTGCTGGCGACCGTCGCCGGCATCCTCGTGGTCGGGGTCGGCGGTGGCCTGGTGCGTCCGATGCAGGGCCGCTGGGAGCAGTACCTCTCACGGGCCGAGCAGGAGGTGCCGCGGATGCGCGAGGCGACCGCCCAGAGCCCCAGCGCAACGACCCAGGTGCAGCAGCGGGTCGCGGATGCCGGCCACGGCCGGCACGGCTCGGATGCCGCCTACGACCAGTCGTCGACGGGCTACGGCCAGGGGTCGACCGGGTACGACCAGCCCACCCAGGCATACGAGCAGTCGACTCCCCTGTACGGCGACGCCACCCGGCCCCGTTCGGCCGACCAGGGGTACTCGAGTTCCTGAGGGTCCATCCCGCCCGCTGATCCGAACGCGCGGTCCCGCCCCGACTGGGACGGG
>JBOFBK010000382.1:0-3187 GCA_051645525.1 Dermatophilaceae bacterium
GTCTACTGCCGGCCCGAGGATGCCGCCGCCGAGCACCAGCGCCTGCTCGACCTCGAGCACGAGATGCTCCGTGCCGTGGAGGTGCCGTACCGCGTCATCGACACCGCGGCCGGCGACCTCGGTGGCCCGGCGGCCCGCAAGTACGACTGCGAGGGCTGGGTGCCCAGCCAGGGCCGCTACCGCGAGCTCACCTCGACGTCGAACTGCACGACGTTCCAGGCCCGCCGGCTCGGCACGCGCTACCGCGCGGAGCAGGGCAACGAGGTGGCCGCCACCCTCAACGGCACGCTCGCCACGACCCGGTGGCTCGTCGCGATCCTCGAGAACCACCAGCAGGCCGACGGATCGGTCGTCGTGCCCGAGGCCCTGCGGCCGCACCTCGGCCTCGACGTGCTCGTCCCCACCTCCGCGGGCTGACCGCACTCACCCGAGCCGGTCGGCCGCGAGGTCCACGACGGCGGCCAGCAGCCGGCCGACGTGGTCGATGCGGTCCACGTCGTGCGTCGCGATGGAGCAGAGATGGCCGCTGCGCAGCAGGCGCGCCGCGAGGTCGTCGTAGGCGTCGAGGGTCTCCTGCGCGTCGGGTGCGGATGCCGCCGAGGCCGGCGCGCTGTACGCACCCTTCACGAGCCGGATGCGGCCGGGCCGCCGCAGCAGCTCGTCGAGGTCGTCGGGGGTACGCCGCAGGCGGGCCTGCATGGTGACGCCGACGTGGTCGAACTCGGCACACAGTGCGGCGTGGTCGGCGAGGATCTGGTCGACGCGGTCGTGGCCCTCCATCGAGACCACCATCTCGATGCCTGCATCGCGCGTGGCCTGCGCCACCGTTCTGGCGTGGCGCAGACCGAGGTCGCGGTCGATGAGGCTGCCCAGATGGAGAGGTCGAGTGAGACCGAGCAGTTCAGGCCCCGGGCGGCGATGGCCCCGGCCAGCCCGACGAACTCGGCGGCCGCCGCCGCGGCCACCTCGGGGTCACGGGCGCTCTCGCCCATGAAGTCGACGGTGGTGCGGTGCCCCTCGCGGCCGAGGGTGTCGGCGCGAGCCAGCGCGGCGTCGCGGTGCTCCCCGGCCACGTACCGCGCGGCGACCCGGCGGGCGAGCGCGGTGAGCCGGGGGTCCGCTGCCAGCGCCGCCTTGAGCGACTCGTCGAGAGCGAGGGACTGCAGCATGTCGACCACGCGCCGGCGCCGGTCACCGGCATCCGGCTGGTCCAGCGGCAGCCACGATCCGGCGGCAGTGGACGGCGCCATCGTCATACTCCTGTCGTATGGCGCGAGATCGAGCCGGTGAACCGCGCGCCGGCGACGGAGGTAACACCTCGCCGGTGAAGACGAAGATGTGGCCGCAGCTCGATGGCGCGAGACCACCGAACCAACTTCTCGTCCTGCAGTCGAGGATCAAGCTGGTCGGCGCGCCCCAACGGTCCTGGGACGCGCCACCGCCGTCAGCGTCGATTCGCGGAGCTTGACGCCGTCATGATGTCGCCGCAGCGCTGAACAGTCGTACCGCCCGAGGTCTTGCCGCTCCGCGGATTCGTGGGGTCACACCGGTCAGTTCTCTGGATAGACCTGTGGTGACCCAGCTAACGACCGGCTCGGAGGATCCCATGGACAACGTCACTCGTTCTCGTCAACCCATGCGCGTTCGGCGGGTGGTCAAGCGCCTCGCGATCGCGGCAGCCGTCGGCACCGCGGCAGTGACCGCGGTGCCGGCCCCCGCAAACGCACAGCCCCTCACCTTGGTCACCAGCGACGCTTGCGCGCCGGGTGTCGTGGTGCCGAGCACGACAGAGTATGACGGGGTGCCGGGTCGGTACTTCTGGAAGCTCATGCAGTGCCTCGGTCGGCAGGGCGGCTACGTCGGCCCGATCGACGGAGACCTCGGCAAGAACTCCTGGGCTGGCATCCAGCGGCGCCTGAGCGCGTTGCCGCAGGACCCGGGCGATCCGACGTCCGCGCCGATGTACTCCGGTGCAATCACGGCCGCACCGACCGCGGACACTTGGGCCGGCCTTCAGCGGTACGCCTCGGCACACTCACCATGGAACGGGTTGCCCGACGGAGACCCGACGCCTGACTTCTACCGTGGTCTCGCGTTCGCCCTCAACGACCTCATCGCCCTGCGCCACCCCTGATCCGAGAAAGTCGGCCACCATCAGGAGGGGGCCACCACGGCGTTGCTCGAAAGCACGTCCCGGGCTCGGTGTCTCTACTCACCGCGCGGTCGGGCTGCTCGTGGGTCACGGAGGTCTGGCCCATGCCATCGCGTGCGTGCTGGCCCCCCGAGCCCCGCTGGTTCTGACCCTGGAGCTCGACGGTGCCGGGATGCCGCGGTCCTGACCCACCGTCGCCCCATCGCGAGACCCGCTCCGCCGGGCGGGGAGGGATGACGGGCGAGTGCGCACCTATGGTGGTGGGCATGTCCGTGCGTGTCGCTGCCCTCGACCGGGTCGCGGGGTGGTTCGGCGCCGACGAGGACTGGGAACGGCCCCGCCCACCGGTCGGGCGCACGGATGTCGTGATCGCCGTGGCGTTCGCCGCGATCGGCCTGTTCTCGCTCGAGATGGTCCGCTCCGTCGGGCTCCTCGAGGACGCGCCCTTCCCGTGGTGGGTGCACTGGATCGCCACGGTCACCGGTGCCGCGCTGCTGGTCGGGCGCCGACGCTGGCCGCTGACCGTCGGAGCCGTCGCGGCCACCCACATGGTCGTCGTCGGGGTGACCATGCAGGTGATCATGGGCCAGGTCACCCTGCAGGCCGTCTACTTCTTCGCCGTGATGTCGGCGGTGGCCTGGGCGTCGGACCGCCGGTGGATGACGGTCGTCGTGGCGGTGATCGTGCTGGTCATGTTCGTGTGGATCGCGCTGCAGTTCCTCGTCGGCAGCGTCGTGCAGGACATCCTCGACCGCACCGGCGACGGCGAGCGGCCCGGCATCGTCGCGCCGGTTCTCGCCTCCGTCCTGTTGACCGTGGTCATCAACGTCGTCTACTTCGGCGGCGCGGTGTTCGCCGGCCGGGCCTCGTGGTGGAGCGCCCGGCAGACCGCGTTGCTCACCGACCAGGCCGCCACCATCACCGAGCAGGGCGACCTGCTCCGCACTCGCGCGGTCACCGAGGAACGTCTCCGCATCGCCCGCGAGCTGCACGACGTCGTCGCCCACCACGTCTCGGTGATCGGCATCCAGGCGG
>JBOFBK010000383.1:0-1164 GCA_051645525.1 Dermatophilaceae bacterium
TGGCCTTCTCGGCGACCGGCCTGCTGGGGCGCAGCCCGCTCCCCCGGATCGTGGCCCGCAAGATGTCGATGCTCACCCCGTCTCCGGTGCGCTCGCCTCTCGTCGCCGGTGACGACGCCGCGGGCCGGCGCGCTCCCGACATCCGGCTCGCCGACGGCAGCCGGCTCCACGAGCGGCTCGGGACCGGCGGACTGCTCCTCACCCGGGACGGTGCTCGGCCCCCCGGGCTGGCGGACGACATCGCCGTGCTGCGCACACCACCCGGGATGCCGCGGCCGTTCTCCGGCTCCGAGACGCTGCTCGTGCGCCCCGACCACCTGATCGGGTTGGCGACCTCGCGTCCGGTCGACGCCGCGCAGGTCCACGCCGCTCTCGGCCGGCGCACCGGCGTGCTCGACGCGCGCGGAGCGGATGCCGTGGCGAGGGCGACCTGACCGCGGCGCCGGTCGGCGGCGGGTCCGGCCGGGTGGATCGAGCCGTGGCCGCCGTCAGCTGCTCACTCACCCACTCGAGTCGACACCGGATGCCGCCCGGCGCTCGGCCGGACCGGGTGCCGCCCGCTCGGCCAGCCAGGTGACGGCCTCGGCGTAGCCGGCGACGCCGTGGCCGATGACGTGGTGGTCGCAGACGTCGGTGAGGTAGCTGTGCCGGCGGAACGGCTCGCGCGCGGCGATGTCGCTGATGTGCACCTCGACGGTCGGCACGCGGCAGGCGGAGACAGCGTCGCGGAGCGCGACGGAGGTGTGCGTGTAGCCGGCGGCGTTGACGACGATCCCCGCGATGCCGTGCCGTCCCTCCTGCACCCAGTCGACCAGCGTGCCCTCATGGTTGCTCTGCCGGAAGTCGACGCTCAGACCGGCAGCCTGGGCGGCATCCCGACAGAGCCGTTCGACGTCGACGAGGGTGTCGTGGCCGTAGATCTCGGGTTCGCGCTCACCGAGCAGGTTGAGGTTCGGCCCGTTGACCACGAGCACCGTGCGGTCGTCCATGGCCGACGAGCATGCCACCCACGGGGGGCTCCGCCCCCCGTGCACCCCCCCAACCAACCCACCCGCCCGGGGGCTCCGCCCCCCGTGAACCCCCCGACCCGCCACGCACGCACGCACGCACGCACGGAGGAGAGTACGCCCGTACCAGACGAGGGAGTGCCGGCGCTCGGTCAGT
>JBOFBK010000384.1:0-4948 GCA_051645525.1 Dermatophilaceae bacterium
GTCCCGGTAGCCGCCGGCGTCGAGCACCTGCAGCATCCGGGCCAGGGGGAGATCGCCCTCGCCGATCAGGGCTGGGCGACGTGTGCGGATGTCGAGGTCCTTGATCTGGACGTAGCCGGCGCCCGCGGTGAGGTGACGGCCGAGATGGGCCCAGGTCTGCTCCGGCGGCTCGCCGTGCCGGAACGGGTGGGCGAGGTCCCAGATGGCCCCGATCCACGGGTGACCGACCTGGTCCAGCAGGCGGGCGGCATCCTCACCTCGGGGGTGCGAGTCGTGGGTCTCGAGCGCGACACGCACGCCGACCGCCTCGGCGTGGCCCGCGGCCCTCGCCAGGCGGTCGATCATCACCACGTCGTGGCCGCCGGCCGCATCAGGTGCACCGGGGAAGACCCGCACGAACCGGGCTCCCAGATCGGCCGCTAGGTCGAGGTGCCGCTCGAGGTCCTCGACCACCGCGGTGGTGCCCTCGCCCTCCCCGAGGCGGACGTACGAGGCGACGGCGAGCAGCTCGAGGTCGTGGTCGGCGACCAGCTCGCGCACGTACCGCCGTACCGGTTCAGGACTGGCGATGTCGACGGGCTGCTCGGGGCCGACCCGCAGCTCCACCGCGGCGACCCCGGCTCGGCGGAGTCCGTCGAGCACGGTGGGGAGGGGCTCGCCCGGCGCGCCGAGGGTGGACGCTCCGAGCCGTCTCGGTGCAGCGCGGTCGTCATCCGTCACGTGCGTCATGGCAGGTCCTTCACGGCCGGCTGCACGCCCGCGACCGGGCCCGGGTCGGCTGGCCGACCAGCGTGGCCGGCCGCCGACGGGGCCGATGCCGTACGGCCGGTGGTCACGGATGCCGCGACACCGCGGAGCGCCGCCTCGAGCACGTGACCCTCGTCGGCCCAGCCGGGCCGGACGGTCGCCGGGTCGGAGACGCCGAGCACGGCGCAGCCGAGCCAGTGCTCTCCGGGCTCGAGGTGGCCGACGAGCGTCGGCAGGCACGCTCGCGGCGTCATCAGGTTCGCGCCGGGGGAGAGCAGCTCGACCCGGCCGGTCCGGCGGCCGGCGGCGGGGTCGACCGTCAGGTCGAGGACGGCACTCTGCCCCGCACCGGAGACCACCCCGGCCGCGCCGGCGCGGGTCGTGGCGGCGGCGAGGTCGGGCGGTCGGGCGATCGCCCACCCGCCCTCGACCCCGGTCAGTGGCCGCTCGCTACGGACTCGGTGCAGCCGGAGGTGCCAGGGCAGCACGGCCCACAGCCACGTGTCGACGTGCACCCCGGGCCAGGGCGACCAGCGAGAGTGGACCACCCCGTTCCGGACCGAGGACCCTTCCGCGTCCTCGCGAACCCGGAAGTGGGATGCCGGGCCGCCGGTGTCGTCGCTGAGGGCGAGCATGCTGTCGGGTGCGACCTGCGCCACCCCGACCGAGCCGGTGGCGACACTGAACCCGAACGCCGTCGAGTAGGCGAACTTGGCGTACTTCGCCTCGTGGTGCCGGAAGGTGTACGCCGGGCGCTGGCCGGCGCTCAGCGCGAACACGTGACCTTTCTGGCCGGCCGTGCGGCACAGCGTCATCCCCGGTACCGGATGAGAGGTGACGGTCGGGTCCAGGGGCGGGTCCTCCTCCGGGGCAAGCCAGAAGGGGTGGTCGACGCGCAACGCGAGCGGGAGGAACGCCTTGAGCGCCCAGTACGGCGACCCGGGCGCGTTGTACTCCTCGGTCATCGCGTAGTTCGGGTAGCCGTACCCGAGCGTCAGCACGCCCGCGTTGTCGGCGATCGGCTGTCCCGACCACCACCGCAGGTGGCGCAGCAACAGGCCCTTGACCTGCCCCCACGGCAGCGCCTCGAGGTCGGCATAGGCGAGGGCGGCCCAGAATGCGCCCTGGGCGAAGCGGTACGTCAGACTGCGGCCGTACGGGACGGCCGAGCCGTCGGCCGCGAACCACTGCGCGAAGGCGGGCGCGAACCGAGCGGCCCGATCGCGAAGACGCCGGGCTCGCGCCGGGTCCGCGTCCCGGGCCAGGACGGAGTAGAGCAGTCCGTAGTAGTGCATGCCGAACGGCGTGTAGTAGTCCTGCGGGCCGCGCGGTCCGTCGCGGTACCAGCCGTCATCCAGTGCGAAGTGCTCGAGCCGGTCCAGGGCGGAGTCGGTGCCGGCGACGTCGTGGGTCTCACCGACGGTCCGCAGTCCGAGGTGGACGAGAACGCGGAAGAAGTGCCAGTTGTTGTCGGGGTACGCGACCCGGTCGACACTACGGAGCCAGGCGGCGAGGCGCGTCCGGACGGCGGGGTCGAGAGGCGCCCAGAGCTGGTCGGGGACGAGGCAGAGCCCGAGCCCGAGGGCGGCCATCTCGACCAGGCGCTGGTCTCCATCCGTCACCCGTCCCCAGAACTCCGGGTGTGCCGGGTCGCTCCCGGCCGCCAGGCCGCGCCGGTAGGGCTCCCAGTCGACCGTACCGCCGCCGGCGGCCAGCGGAACCAGGCCCCACAACGGCCGCGAGAAGCTCTCGAGCTCGGTGGTGTCGAGGTCGAACGACGAGCCGCCGCCGGCCAGCCGGACCCGGGCGCCGCCGCCGCTCCGGAACGGGGCCAGCGGGTCGACGATGGCGCGAACTGCAGTGGCCAGGTCGTCGCGGGTCGCCAGCGGGTTTCCTCGAAGCGGGTAGCGAGGGTCGGTCACCGATCTCGCTCCGCACCATCCGGTTCGGGCTCGCTCGGCGTCATCCGGTTCGGGGTGCTCTCGCGGACGACGACGGTGCCTTGTACGAGGTCGGAGGTACCGGCGTCGGCGACCCCCATCGCGGTCGCGACCGCGCGACGGCCGATCGACTTCATCGGCAGCGCGACAGTGGTCAGCGCCGGGGTGATGTCCCGCAGTCCGGGGATGTCGTCGAACCCGGCCACCGCCACGTCCTCCGGCAGCGCGACACCGGCGCTGCGCAGGTAGGCCATCGCCCCGACGGCCATGACGTCGTTGACCGCGAACACCAGGTCGACCCCGGCCAGGCCGCGACGGACCAGCTCGCCGGCAGCCACGAACCCGCCGTCTCGGGTGAAGTCGCCGGGCACCTTGAGGTGGTCGGGGATGGCGAGGCCGGCGGCGGCGAAGTGCTCCGAGAAACCGAGGTCGCGGTCGTGTGCGGTGCGCAGCTCGGGTGGCCCGGTCAGGACCGCCGCCCGGCGGTACCCCCGGCCGGTCAGCGCCTCGGCCAGGGCCCGCGCTCCGCCGACGTTGTCGATCTCGATGGTGTGGAACGGGAGGTCTGGTTGGGACACCACGGTCACCTGACCGCCTGCCTGCTGGAACCGTTCGAGCTCGGCGACCAGGTCGCGTCGGTGCCGGTCACGGTCCTGCCGGCTGCCCACCAGGACGATCGCCTGCGGACGTTGTCCGCGCAGCAACCTGACCAGCTCGATCTCGCGAATCGGGTCGCGACCGGTGATGGCCAACGTCACCAGTAGGCCGTGGCCCTCGGCCGCTTCGACGACACCGGCCGCGATGGAGGAGAAGTAGGGGTCGGCGATGTCGGCGACGACGAGGGCGAGGGACTGTGTCGTCCCCCTGGCCACGGCCTGGGCCGAGAGGTTGGGGGTGTACCCGAGTGCACGCGCGGCGTGCTCGACCCGGCCCGCGTACTCGTCCCGCACCTTCCGGCTGCTCCCGTTGAGCACCCGTGACGCCGTGGCGAGGGATACCCCGGCGGCTCGTGCGACATCCGTCAGCGTGGCCGGGGCGACCGAGCCGGCCGAGCCGGCCGCGTTCGGGATCGGGCTCGTTCGTGGTCCAGGCATGAAGAAACCCCTTTCCCACTACGGCGTCGTCGACCGCAGATGATGGTATCGAAGGCGGACTCCCCTCGCCCCGCCCGCCCGTCGCGGCCTGCTGGTACGCTGACGGAAATCGCTTACCAAGGAGGTTCAGTGGGCACTCGTCCGCGAACGCTCCGCATCGCCGTCCACGGCGTCACGGGCCGTATGGGCTACCGACAGCACCTGGTGCGGTCGCTCCTCCCACTGCGCGACGCCGGTGGGGTGCACGGCCCGGACGGAGTCCGGGTACCCCTGGAGCTGGTGCTGGTGGGCCGTGACGAGGCCAGGCTGCGGGGGATCGCCGAGCAGCACGGGATCGCCACGTGGACCACCGACCTGGACGCGACGATCGCCGATCCCGACGTCGACGTGGTATTCGACGCCGCGACGACCACGCTGCGTCCGGCAATGCTGCGCAAGGTGATCGCCGCCGGGAAGCACGTCTACTCCGAGAAGCCCGTCGCCGCGACCGTCGCCGACGCGGTCGACCTGGCCCGGCTCGCGGCGGCGACGGGGGTCACCGCCGGCGTGGTCCACGACAAGCTGTACCTCCCCGGGCTGGTCAAGCTCCGTCGACTCCAGCGGTCCGGCTTCTTCGGCCGCCTGCTCTCGCTGCGCGCGGATTTCGGCTACTGGGTCTTCGAGGGCGACGCCCAGCCGGCCCAGCGACCGTCGTGGAACTACCGGAAGGACGACGGCGGAGGCATCACCACCGACATGTTCTGCCACTGGAACTACGTGCTCGAGGAGCTCGTCGGTCGGGTGGACTCGGTCCAAGCCATGACCGCGACGCACATCCCCACTCGCTGGGACGAACACGGCGAGCCCTACCAGGCGACAGCCGACGACGCGGCATACGGCACGTTCGGCCTCACCACCCCGGATGGAGACCCGGTCGTGGCCCAGATCACCTCGTCCTGGGCGACCCGGGTGTACCGGGAGGACCTGGTCGAGTTCCAGCTCGACGGCACTCACGGGTCCGCGGTGGCCGGCCTGCATCGCTGCGTGGCCCAGCACCGGGTGCACACCCCGCGCCCCGAGTGGAACCCCGACCTGGATCTCGGCGAGTCGTACCGGGACCAGTGGCTCGAGGTGCCGGCCAATGCGGTGCTGGACAACGGTTTCAAGGCGCAGTGGGAGGAGTTCCTG
>JBOFBK010000385.1:0-8442 GCA_051645525.1 Dermatophilaceae bacterium
CATGCAGGAAGAACACGTTGTCGCGGCCGAGGTCGTGGCGCACCTGGCGGGCCGCCTCGAGGAACGGCAGCGACTCGATGTCGCCGACGGTGCCGCCGATCTCGGTGATGACGATGTCGGGCGCCTCGGCCGGGTCGACTCCGGGGCTGCCCGCGGCCTGGGCCCGCATCCGCTCCTTGAGCTCGTTGGTGATGTGCGGGATGACCTGCACGGTGTCGCCGAGGTACTCCCCGCGCCGCTCCTTGCTGATGACACGGTGGTAGACCTGCCCGGTCGTGACGTTGGCGCTGCCGCGCAGGTTGACGTCGAGGAACCGCTCGTAGTGACCGATGTCGAGGTCGGTCTCGGCGCCGTCGTCGGTGACGAAGACCTCGCCGTGCTGGAACGGGTTCATCGTGCCCGGGTCGACGTTGAGGTAGGGGTCGAGCTTCTGCATCGTGACCCGCAGCCCGCGGGCCCGGAGCAGATGCCCGAGCGAGGATGCCGTGAGGCCCTTGCCGAGCGACGAGGCGACCCCCCCGGTCACGAAGATCTGTTTCGTCTGCATCACCACGGGCTTCAACGATACGTCATGGCCGGGCGCCATCCGGGCCGGTCCGAAGTCCGCCCCATCGCGTGTCGACGCGATGCGCCGACCCGCGGCACGCGATCAGCCTCGACCGGCCTGCGACGCGCTCGGCGCGTCGAGCCAGGCGGCACGCTGGGCGGCGAGCATCGTGTCGGTCTGAGCGGTCGGCGAGCCCCACCGGGAGCCGACGGCCTGGACGTCGTCGACACCCTGCACGTCATCGGGATCGTCCGGATCCGCGTCGACGGGATCGTCCGGATCCGTCGTCACCGCGGCCAGTGCTCGCCGTGCGGCGTCGGCCAACGCCTCACCGACGGCCGCCGACAGCGACCGTGCGTCGTGCCGCTCGAGCGCCATCGGCGCGAAGCTGATGTGGCGGACGTCGCCGAAGCCGTCCATGTCGACTGCGACCAGCCCATCGGCGCTGCGCCCGGTGACGAGCACAGCGGCAGCGGCCTCGTTCACCGCCTTGAGGTGATCCACCTCGGCCCTGATCCGGTCGGCGAGCTCGTCGAGGTCGGTGTCGTCGTGCAGGGTCATCGGTCGCCTCCGTCGAGCGGAGCGATCGATGACGCCACCCCGTGCGCAGCGGCGGTGTCGGTCTCGACGTAGGCGGCGGCCCCGTCGAGCGTGAGGGCGCCGGTCGACTCGCTGGTGGAGCCGATAACCGCCCACCGGTCGGCGTTGTCGCCGGCCCACCGCGCCACCGCCTCCGCGGCGACGTCGTTGCCCCAGGCGCCGGGGTCGACCACGAGCGAGCCGAGGTTCCGGCCGGCCCCCCGGGCGGTCTCGCCCTGGACGGCGAGGTCGTCGCCGTGCCTCACCCAGCGGTCCGGGTGGATCTCGGTATCCCTGGTCACGATGTGCCTCCTGATCGTCGTGGGGTCAGTAGCTCGAGCGCCCGGTCACCAGCGAGTCCCACACCAGCTCGCCGACCGAGTCTCGAATCACCCGGAGCTGTCCGTCCAACCCCATGTCGCTCGTACGGTCGACGATGCGACGGACGACCTTCTCCTGGTCCTCGGTGAGGACGGCGTCGGCATTGGTGGTGAGCGAATTCAGCACCCCCGCCCGGTAGTTCTCGGTCGAGTCGATGCGGAACTCCTCCAGGGCCCGCTGGTCGCCGTGCTGCAGCGCTCGGGTCTCGTAGTCGATGACGTACTGGTCGACCATGGCCGCGCCGTCTGCCCGCTCCTCGGTCAGCCGGATGGCGTCCATGGTGTTGCGCACCTCGATCTGGGAGCCCCGGTCGGTGCCGGCACGGGCGTTGTCGCGCGTGTTCTCGTTGGAGAGATCGGCCTGCTCGGCGGCGGCCTGCTGCGCCGACACCCCGAAGTCGTACGACTGTCTCGCGTTGTTCGCGAAGGCCTGCTGGTTCGCCACCGTCTCCGGGATGATGTGGTTCCTGAGGTTGTCCAGCTCGGCACTCAAGTGGGCGTTGGCGGCAATCTGGTTGACGCCGAACGCATTGCTCCCGACACCCTTGTACCAGTCGTAGAGGGTGATGGGGTGGCCCTTGGTCTGCGGCACCCTGTTCGGGTTCGCGGCATCGCCGATGCCGTCGCCCGGGCGTGCGGCATCGTCTCCGCCAGGGCCTGCGGGCTCCTCGCCGTTCCGCTCCCAGGGAGGGGTCTCCGACTCCCACGGCCCCACCTCGTAGGTGTCGCCGATCTGGATGTCGATGAACGGGTTGCCCTGGTCGTCCGCATCCGGCTGGCCGGTCGATGGCTCGCCATACCCTGGAACGTTGGTTCGGGCAGCATCGTCGAGACCGGGTGATGCAGGAGCATTCGCATCGGGCCGTGGGTCTCGGGGCCTGATCAACTCGTCCGCCACGTCCTTCGTCAACTGGAACCCGCCGGCAGTGCGGTTCAGCCAGGTGTCCCACGTGTTCCGCCGGTCGACTTCGTCGAAGTCCATCTGGGTGAGCGTCGGGTACGGCTTCTTCGGCTCGTTCTCCTGCTGGAACTCCTGGAGCGGGTTGGTGTACTCCGGGACGGTGACGTCGTCGAGTACCTGCAGCGAGTGGTCCAGCGCCCTGCGGTCGTTCTCGACCTTTCGCTCCTGCTCGGAGATGGCTCCGTCGAGATCGGCCGGTGCCGGCGGCAGACCGAACTGCTCGGCGATGATCTGCTGCTCCCGCGGCGACATGTCCCGGTCGTGGTCGTCGTCGAGAAAGGGATAGCGCTGCTCGATGGTCTCGACGAGGTTGTTCAACCCCAACGGGGCGACCATCTGGCCGTCCTTGCCTGGGTGGTGCAGGACGGCATCCGCCTCGAGCCGCTGAATGTCCTGCCAGACCAGCTTGCCCTCGGGCGACTGGCGGGCGAGGAGATCCGCGTTCGCCAAATACTCCTGGTAGCGGGCCTCGTCCTTGCGCAGGCGACCCTTCTCGAAGCGGATCTGCTTCGCCACCCGGTCGCTCTCGAGCTCGTTGGCGAACCCCGCCTGGAGCGCCGCGTCGGTCCTGCGGAGCAGGTTCAGCCCGTCCTGGTCCTGGATGAACTGTGCGCGTCTGCGTCCGACGTCCGCCCGGGCGTAGTCGACATCGCCGAAGCTGTTCCAGATGGCATCGGTCTCCGCGCGTCCTCGTGCGGCGATCTCGTTCGTCAGCCGGAGCCCGGAGCGGTCCAGCTCGAGACCGCGATCCTGGGCGAGGTCGAGGAAGTCGGCCAGGTAGATCCCGTTCTGGGCCAGGGCGTAGTTGTTGCTCTGCTCCTCCATGCCGAGCTCGCCCGACCGGTTCCTCCGCGACGCCTCGAGCAGCGTCTGCGCGTTCATCATCACCTTGTCGAGCCTGGGGGTGAGGTCCTTGTCCGTGACCGTGATCTCGACCTGGCTCGTCGTGGCCGGGGTGCTGTTCTGGGCGAGGACGGTGGTGTCGCCGGAGCGCAGCGCACCATCGAGGAGCACAGCGTCCGCCTGGTTGCATCGTACGATGTCGCCCATGCACCGGAGCCCGTCGTGCTGGATGTCGCCGGCGGCGATCTGGGCCGAACGGTACTGTGCCGCCGCAGCGAGCGTAACCGAGGGGTTGGCCTCCGCCCAGGCGTTGAGCGACTCGCGCCACTGCGTTCCCGCCTCGTAGGTGACCGCGCCGCCGTACGCCTGATAGCGGGCGTCGTCGAGCTGGGTTCCGTACCACCGAATGGCGTCGGCTCCTGCTGTCGAGTCGGCCGCCGCCCCGTCGGCCTCCGTGGTGACCGCGCCGGACCGCTCACGCAGGGCGTCGGCACCGCGCCCCTTCTCCTCCGTGAGGCGAGCGCCATCCGCTGTCACGACGGAGGACGTGGAGTCGGCCACGGAGTCGCCGGTGCCGACGACAGCCACGGGCTTGGACTCCACGATCCGTCGCGCTTGACCATAGGTGCTCGCCATGCCGATCCGTCCTTACCGGTGGAGACTGTGGATCGCTCCACGGTACGAACGACGCGCACGGCTGCGCATCCGCACGTTCGTCGTGCGGCACCTACGTGAATCTCCCCATCTGCGTGCACGGCTCGCCGGTGCCGGCTCAGGTGGTGGACTCCTCGGACTCGCGCCATGCGGTCACGGCATGGTCAGGCAGATCTGTCGCACTCACGCTCACGGTGTCCCAGGCGACCGCTGAGAGGTCGCGCTCCTCGTCTCCCCTGTCGATCTCGGGGCCGTCGACGTCGGCGACCACCAGATCGATGGCCTGCTGCAGGGCGTCCTGGATCGCGGACATCACCGACGCGGCCAGGGTCACCCGATCGTGCCGCTCCAGCGCGTCCGGGGCGAAGGTGATGGACACCGGAGTGCACCCGCTGACCAACACCCGCACCTCGACCGTCCGGTCCGCGCTGCGACCCACCACTTGCGCGCGCGCCTGGGACTCCCGACGCACTCGCAGACGGTCGAGATCCGCCTCCAGCTCGGCGATCGCCGAGTCGAGGTCCCCGTCAGGCATTGTCCACCTCCTGGACGCTGCGCCGGACCCCGTCCGCGGCGGCGACATCCGCACCGACGTATCGCCGAGCCCCGACCGCTCCCGCCTCGCCGAGATCGACCGAGTCGGCGCCCACGGCCTGGAACGACTGCCCGGTGCGGCGCAGATACCCGTTGATGGCGTTCGCGGCGATCTCGCCGCCACAGTGGTCCGCGCTGACGAGGAGCTCCTCGAACGAGGCGCCGACACCGGCGAACGACTCTCCGGTCGGAACGAGACGGTGACGCGAGTGTCGGTCGAGGTGCTCGGTATCGACCTCGAGCTCGTTGTCAGTCATGTACCTGCTCCTCTTGTCACTGCTGATCGCCCTGGCCGTTGCCCAAGGCCTCGTTGATACGCATCCACTTGATGGTGGCTGGTTCGTCCGGGTTGTTCCTGAAGTGCTCCAGAGTGCCGGAACTCTCGAGCTGACGGATGACCTCCGGAGGCGCATCGCTCACGAATCGATTGACGGTCTGCTGTTCACGAGCGTCGTTCTGAAGGTTGTCGACCACGGTGTCGACCTGCTGGCGATAGTCCTGGAGCTCGAGGTCGTACTCGTGCTGGTCCTGGGCGAGCCTGTCCTCGACCTTCTCCGCCTCGTCGTCGTAGCGGTCGGCGGCTTCGCTGACCACCAGCTCCTTCTGGTACACGCCGATGTTCTCGTTGGCCTCCCGGGCGTTGTACTGGAGCTGCAGGTTCGTGTCGTTGGCCAGGATCTCGAAGTTGCGGTCGCGCAGCTCGTCCTGCCTGGCGGCGTTTCCGAGGTGCTCGCTTCGATTCTGTTCTTGCACGACATTCAGCTCCCAGAGCTCGTCAGTCAGCTCTGATTGCACCGCGTTCGCATATGCCTGGGAGTTGCTGGTCATGCCCGGCACGAAGTCGGTGTTGAGACCAGGCTCGATGAAGGCGTAGTCGCCCAGGTTGTCGATCGTGTCGGCCGCGGTCTCCCGGGCCCGCCACTCGGGAATCACGAAGCGCTTCGGCGTCTCGCGTTCGCCGAGGGCATCCGAAGGGCGTTCCGGTGGTTCGTACGAGGCGGCGACCGCGTCGGGGGTCTCGCGCAGCCGCTTCTCCGCCGCGGCCGTCTCGATCTCGGCGTTGGCCACTTTCGAGGTGAGCTCCTGGATCTCCCCGTCGACCGAGGGCTTGGTCGGCAGCTCCGGGAGCAGCTCTCGAACGTAGTCCTGCGTGCTCTTGCCGGGCAGTTGGGTCTCGGCCTTCACCCCGATCTCCGGAAACTCCTCGCGAAGGCGGCGAAGCGTGTCCTGATCGTCGAACTGGGGGTTGACGCCCATGCTGTCGACGATCGCCATCGCCTTGGCGTATCGCGCAGCACCTCCGGGTTCGCCACTGCGCGCCTCGAACTCCTGGATCACGTGGTCGATGGACCTCGGGGCGTCCGTGCTCGAGAAGGACCTGGTGAGTAGACCGTCGACGAACTTCGTGGTCGATCTCTCGCTGGTATCGGTGTTGCTGTCGAAGTCCTCGTAGAGGTCGAGCTTGTCCTCCACGAAGTTCTCCCTCATGTGCGCGAGACGCACGTCGAAGGCACGCTCCCCGGCCTGACGCGTGAGGTCGTTCTTGCTGGTGGCGTCGTCTCTCTTGAGCTCCTGCTCGGTGACGAAGAGGTTCTGGCGCCACAGCTCGTCGTCGTTCGCAGCCTTGTTCATCTCGATGATCACGTCGTCGAAGTGCGCCCAGTTCGCGGTGTTCGTGACCGCGATGACCGACCCTTCGATACCCAGCGCCTGTGCCTGACCGTCGAGGCGACTGCGATCGAAGGTGGCGTAGCCCTCTTTGAACATCTGGCCGAAGTCCTTGGGGCTCACGAGCGAATACTCGACGGTTCCGTTCTGGTAGTCGCCCTTGCCGTCCTGAGGGTTTCCAGGGCCGACATATCCTCGACCTCTCGCGTCAGTACCGTTGACGACGTCATCGCCGCCGGAGCCGTAGTTCCCTTCGGTCCTCTCGAACATGTCGGCGTTGCCGTCTGCGGGGTCTCGCACCTTCTCCTCGTAGTCACTCGGCGGGCTTTCCTCGGTGCCGAGAATCGCCTGGGCGAGCGTGTACTCGTTGGCCACGTTCCAGACGACGGCGTCCCGCTGGTATCGGGTTCCGCGGAGCTGGAGCTCCTTGCCACGCTCGTACTCGGAGACCGCGAGCTGAACGTTGGCGAGGTCGGACGGCGTGGCGTCGTTGATAGGCGTGTTCGACCGCAACCAGCCGGCAGCGTGTTCCGTCCTCTCGTTCCCGAGCTCCTCGACCCTGGTGCCGTAGGCGGCCACCTTCCGATTCGAGGCGAGGCCGTCCACGTAGGTCTCGATCGCGCGCTGTGCCCCATCGGCGCCTACCGAGATGTCGCCGACGGCTGTCTGGTTCCTGTTGGTGCGTTCGTGGAAGGCGTCCGCACTTCCGCTGGTACCGCCGTACGCGTCTCGAGAGAGCTCGAGCAGCTCGGCATCCGTCGCGGACGTTCGGACGCGGCCTTGTGCGTGCCGGCCGACCTCGTTGACCAGGTCCGGGTCGGCGCCGACGAGACGGCTCACCTCTTCGCGGCTGGCCACGAGCGCTCCTCTCGTGCCGCTCGGCATCGAGCGGAACACGATTACTGATGCTAGGAGGCGCACCTCATCGAGAGCATCGGTACTGCGGCCCGGCAGCCGCCGGTCGAAGTACCGACGTCTCGCTGGTCATGAGCAGCGCGACAGTGCCGTGACCGCCCTCAGCGGTCGAGCGCAGGACGCACCGACCTGTACGCCGCGAGGGCGGCCTCGAGCGTGTCGGTCTCGGTCGGCAAGTGCCCCGCCTGCTCGACCGCCTTCGAGCGCAGGTCGTCGCGCACCGTGCCGTGCCGGATGACGTCACGCACCGCCCGAGCGAGCGCCGCGGCGTCATCCGGGGGCACCAGCAACGCCGCGTCTCCCACGGTGGCGGCGGTACCGCCCACGTCGGTCGCCACCACCGCGGCGCCCGCGTGCAGCGCCTCCTGGAGCCCGACCGGTTGCCCCTCCCAGCGCGCGCTGGAGACGACGAGGTCGGCCGCGGCGAGCAGGTCGGGGACATCGCCCCGGTGGCCGAGCAGCCGGACCGGCAGGCGTTCACCGTCGATGCGTGCCTGGAGAGTCGCTCGGAGCGGCCCGTCGCCGGCGACGACCGTGGTCAGCTCGAGGTCGTGGTCGAGGTCGCGGAGGCGCTCGTGAGCGTCGAGCAGCAGGTCCAGCCCCTTCTGCGGAGCGAGGCGGGCGAGCACGACCGCCAGCGCAGTGTCGGCCTCGAGTCCGAGGGCCGCGCGCACCGTCTCCCGGTCGCGGGTCGCCGCCCGGCGCGGTGGCGCGGCGACGACGGCGAGCCCGGTACGGCGGGCGCCGAGCGTCGTCATCCGCTGCACGAGGTCGGCCGACACGCCGAGCACGAGGTCGCACCCCAACGCGACGACCCGCTCGAGACCGGCATAGGCCAGCCCGGTCAGCCGGCCGGAGGGCGCGGCGTTGTGCAGGGTGGCCACCACCGGCGGAGCACCGCGCCCCGTGGTGGCCAGGGCCGCCACAGCGGCGGCCCGCAGTCCATGAGCGTGCACGACATCGGCACCGGTGGCGAGCCCGGCCACCTGCCGCACCGCACGCGCGTCCTGCCGGGGACGCGGGCGCTCACCGAGCTCCACCATCGCCGTCGAGGACGCCGCGGCCGGGAGGTCGAACGCGGCCAGCACGTCGGCGGGAGCCGCGACCACGACGTGGTGCCCGGCACGCACCAGCGACGCGGTGAGACCGGCCACGTGCCGGCCCACTCCACCGGCGCTCCTCCCGAGCACCACGAGCACCTTCATCGCTCCGCCTCGCCGCGGCGTCGGGCCCGGCCGCGCCGCATGATGTCGGCGAACATCGTCCGGTCGCCGACCGCGAAGACGAGCACCGCGGCCCCC
>JBOFBK010000386.1:0-16124 GCA_051645525.1 Dermatophilaceae bacterium
CCGCGACACCCTGGTGGAGCAGTACCCCGACTACGCCACCGAGATCTCCGCGCTCATCCGCGACGTCCCGGCCGGGTCGAAGCGGTGACGCCCCGGCCGGCGTGCCGATGCTGCACGACGCACTCGTCCTCGCCGCCGAGCGTGGCGGGCTGAGCCGGTGGTCGCGCTCGTCACCGGGGCGAGCGGGGGTCTCGGGCGTGCGGTCGCGGCGGCGCTGGCCCGCGCCGGGCACGACGTCGCGGTGCACTACCGCGGCGACGAGGTGGGCGCCCGAGTCACCGTCGAGCAGGCCGAGGCGGCCGGATGCCGTGCGGTCGCCCTCCACGCCGACCTCGCCGTCGGCGGGGCGGTCGAGCTGGACGACGCCTGCGCCGACCTGCTCGACCGGTGTGCGGCATCCGCTGGTACTCCTGATGTCGTCGTACTGAACGCGTTCCCGCAGAGCCACATTCGCTGGAGCGACCTCGACGCCGCTGCCTGGGACGAGATGCTCGTCGGAGGGCTCCGACCCACCGCTGTCCTGCTCCGTCAGGCCACGGCGCGGATGACGCACGGCGGTGCGGTCGTGGTGGTCGGCTCGGTGGAAGGAGTGCGCGCCACCGGGGGCGGTGCGGCGTACGGCGCCGCGAAGGCGGCACTGCACCACCTCGTCGCGTCGGCGGCCCGCGAGGTCGGGCGCCGCGGCATCCGGGTGGTCGGGGTGGCGCCGGGGTTGGTCGACCGTGCCGGGCTGGCGGAGCACTGGCCGGAAGGGCTGGCGCGGTGGCGCGCCGCGTCATCCCTGGGCCGGCCGGTGACGGCGGCCGAGGTGGCGGCCACGGTGGCCTTCCTCGTCTCGCCCGCGGCATCCGGCATCACCGGCACGACGGTGCTCGTCGATGCCGGCTGGTCCGCCACCCCCGGCTGGTAGCGACGGCGTCCGATCGACCGTCGAGATGACGCGACACGCAGGTCCACGGGCGGAACTGGGCTGCGTGTCACGTCATCTCGACAATTGGTCGGCGGCGCCGGTCACGCGCTGGGGAGCTCGTCCTGGAGTGGCGCGAGAGAGGCTCCGACGACGTAGGCGGGCTGGGTGTCGTCGTGTCGCGCGAAGAACCTGGACACCAGCGTGTTCAGCTCGCGCTGCAGCTCCTTGGCATCCTGTCGGGACAACCGGACGCTCCCCAGGCGTACGTGACGGCCGCGGCATCGGTCGCCTCCTCGTCGTAGTCGACGTCGGGTGCCACCGCCGGCTTGACGAACAGCCGGCCCTGGCGGTCGGTATAGACGCGCGCACCGGATGCCGCATGGGCGCCCAGGTCCTGGGCGACCGCCGCCTCGAAGTTGTTCCGGTAGCGCTCGTGCCAGTAGTCGGCGCTGCGCAACGTGTCCCGCTGCATCGCCAGGACCGACAGCGGCACGAAGAACTCGTCGGCGACGCAGCGGTAGACCTTCGACGGGCGACCGGCTCGCCGTTCGAGTCGGACTACCGTGACCAGCCCCATCGCCGTGAACCGTCGCAGGCGAGAAAGCATGTGGTCCAGGGTGATTCCCAACTGTGCCGCGCCTGAGGAGGCCGTCGCCTCATGTCCGAGGAACGGGCTGAGATAGCGCGCCCTGCCGATGTCGACGAGCAGCCGGGCGACGACCGGGTTATCGATCATCCGTGGCGCCTGCGCCGGCTCCGCGCTAGCGGTCGTTCGGGGTTTCATGACCAGTAGCGTCCGCACCAGACTCCCATGCCGCAAGCCGGATCTCGCCGGCCCACGCGAACAGGAGGTCCAGTGTCCGACATCGACAGCAGGGCGCAGCGCGGCGACGCAGCAGACGGCAGAGCGCAGCGCGGCGACGCCGCGACGGCCGGCGAGCGCTGGGACGTGCTGCGACGGGCAGCTCAGCCCGGTCTGCGCGGAGCAATTCTCGGACTGACCGTGGGCGCCGCACCCGCGCTCGCCATGCTGATCTTCTCGCCCGACCCGTTGAAGCTCACGCGGGAGACGGTCGGGTACTGGTCGGTGGTGCTCGGAGCATCGGCTCCGCTGTTCGTTGTTGCGTGGTGGGCGAGTCGACGATGGCGGCTGCGCAACGATGTCTCACTGCGTCGTGCATGCGGATGGACCGTGGCGGCGATGGCGTCGTTCTTGGTCTTCTCTCTCGGGGCGGCCGTCACAGAGGACTTCCTCGAGCCCTTGGTCGGCGACGCCACCTCCGAGAGGTGGGACAACTGGTTGTCTCGTGGGCTCTTCCTCTGGGCGGTCCTCGCCATGCTGCTGCTATGGCGGGACATCACCCCGCAGGACGTCGGGCTCGGACGGCGTCTGTCTACAGCGAGCAAGAGGTGGGTCGTGGTGATGTGGGCGTTGGCCGCCTCGGCCGCGGCGGCCCTGCACTTCGCCGGTGCTGGGTCCGCCGACGACCGCTACGACCCGTTCGACACCCTCCTGGAGCTTCCGCTCAACCCCCTCGCCGAGGAGTTGTTCTTCAGAGGACTCTTGTTGGGCCTCCTCGTGCACGCGCTCGGTGAACGTCGATGGGGCGTGCCTGGGGGATGGGCAGTGCCCGTCGTGGCGCTGGTCTTCACGTTCTCGCACTTCGTCGACGTCAAGGGAGCGTGGGCAACGCTGGACGTGAGCAGCTACTTCGCTCTGGCGATGACCATCATCGTGGCATTCGTACTCTGGGCGCTGTACGCGGTGACGGGAAGCATCTGGCCGGGTGTGGCCTATCACGCGCTCAACAACTGCCTTGAGTTCGCCGTGCTCCAGGTTCCGGCGATGATCGTCGTCGTCGTGGTGCTGGTCGTCGCGTACCGGCGACGACCACTCGCCGAGGCAGCGCCCGACGGGCAATCCATCTGATCGACGGCATCGTGGATGACTGGTGGGCTCACCGGCGGTCGACATCACGGGCGGCGAGGATCGACTCCGCGCTGACCCGGATGTCGGTGGCCTCGACTCGGGAGCGGGTTCGAGCGACGATGTTGTCGTCCGCAGGACCCGCCGTGGCTCGGATCAACACCCCACGCAGGTACTCCTGGAGGGACACGCCGCTGCGGGTCGCACGGGACGCCAGCTCGTCACGGACCTGGTCGGGGACGTCGGGAATCGTGACGTCCACACCCGTGCCGTGATCCTCGCAGCATCACCGCGGGATGACGCCGCCGTGCACGCTATCGAGATGACGCGACACGCACGGCATCCGCGTGGACACCCCTGCGTGTCAGGTGATCTCGACGGGCTACGTCGCGTCGGGCGGCATCGAGGCCAGGGCGGCGCCGACCACGTAGGCCGGCTGGGCGTCGTCGTGCCGCTCGACGAACCGGGCCACCAGCGCGTACATCTCGCGCTGCAGCTCCTTGGCGTCCGCCGCCGCGAGGCGAATACTGCGCCAGGAGTAAACGATCGGCGGCGCGGCCGGCGCCTCCTCGTCGTAGCGGATGCCGGGCGCCACCGCCGCCTGCACCTCCACCCGGGCTCCTGGCCCGGCGGCACAGATGCGGGCGCCAGGCCGGTCGTGGCGGCCGAGCTCGGCGACCATGACCGCCTCGAAACCGCGGCGAAAGACGCCGTGCCAGTGGTCCTCGCTGCGCAGGGTGTCACGGTCGAGCTCGAGCGTGGACAGCGGCACGAAGAACTCGTCCGCGACCGTGCGGTAGACCTTCACCGCGCGTCCGGCTCGGGGCTCGGTGCGCACCACGGTGACCAGGCCGGCCCGGCTGAGCAGCCGCAGCCGCGCGAGCAGCTGGTCGAGCGTGACGCCGAGCTGCCGGGCGGCATCCGACGCGGTGGCCTCCCGGCCGAGGAACGGGCCGACGAACCGGGCGCGGGAGACGTCGACCAGCAGCCTGGCGACGGCCGGGTCGCTCACCTCGTGCACGGCGGGCCACGGCCCAGGGCTACCGGACTGCGGGTCTGTCATGCCCGGTAGCCTGCGCGCCAGACTCGCTGACCGCAACGCCGGATCGTTCGACGACGCGAGAGGCACGGGCAGCGAGCGAGCAGGGGCAGTCCTGCGGGCGGGTCGGCGAACGACCAGGTGCGAGCGCGTTCCGGCGTTCGGCGTGGGCTGGTGCAGTGGGCCTGGTGGGCGTGGCCGTGCTGGTGCGGTGGGCCACGGTCGGAAGCTGTCCCGCTCCGGTGCTCGAGTCGGCCGCGCTTGTCTCCTGTCACGCCGTGCTCATCGCACCCTTCGTGGCTGTCGGGGTGCTGCGCTCACCCGACCGGCGCTGGGCGCTCCGGCTGCTCTGCCCCGCAGGTGCGCTGTACGCGCTCTACACGATCGCGCATCGCACCAACCTCCCGGTACTTGACGAGGCCGGCTGGAACTTCGACGGCAAGCTCTTCGCCGTCGCCGTGCTCCTGTTCTTGATCCGGGGGATGACGTTCGCCCGGCCGCCGACGTAGGTGTCACGACCCGGCTGCAGGTCGGCCGCTGGTCATGGCTGCTGGGAATCTACGTCGTAGTCGTCGTCCCGCTCGCCTTCGTCCTCGGAGCGACCGTCGACCGTTCGGTCGGGGAGACGATCTTCAAGCTCACGATGCCTGGTCTGGACGAGGAGCTGTTCTTCCGCGCCGCGTTGCTGCTCCTCGACCGCGGCCGGGCTCGTCGTCGTGCTCGTCCCGATCTCGGTCCGGCTGTTCCGGAGGGCTTCATGAGCACCGCGGCCCGCGTCCTGTCCGCCCTGGTCCGACCTGTGCTGTCGCGACACGGCCGCACACGCCTGAGCCGTCCGCCCGCGACATCCTCGCTGCCGTTCGGCGGCATCCGGACGACACGCTCATCGCCCACCCGCCTCGCCCGGTAGCCGGTGATGTCGGGCACGGCAGCCGTGGCGACCTCCGAGTCGGGCCGGCCGTCGAGGCCGCGCAGGCGGACGGCGGCGCGCTCCATGTGGGCGAGCAGTGTGCCGGCCTCAAACGAGGACACTCGTCGAGCAGGACCGGACGCTCAGTCGGGCAGTGGACGGAACGCGACCGCCCTCGCCGAACGAGACGGCATGCCGAACCCGCGGAGCAGCTGCATCGTGAGCAGCTCGATGGATGACCCGTCGACCCGGCCACGATCGCGCAGGGTGAGCTGCACCATGGCGAGCAACGCACCGCCCGTGGCTGCCAGCATGATGTCGGTGTCCTGGACGGGGAACCGGCCGGCCGACATCGCTCGCTTGATGTCGCGCAGCGCGCGAGGGTAGATGCCCGACGTCTCGTCCATAACGTAGGTGAATCCGGTGCGGACAAGGATCTGAGCCGTCTGAGGATCGGTGTCGACCAGTCGCATGGTCAGCCTCAGGCTCGTAGCGAACACTTCGGCAGGGTCGGCCAGGTGCGCGGTCCGTTCGTCGAGCATGCGACCGTGCGCCTCGAGAACGTCGGTGATCGCGGCGCGCTCCAGCTCGCGCTTGCTGGAGAAGTGGTTGTAGAACGAGCCGAAGCCGACATCGGCCGCGTCGGTGAGCTGCTGAATGCTCACGTTCAATGATCCGTGCTCAGCAAGGAACTGTCGGGCCGCACCGATGAGCGCCTGCCGGGTCCGGGCTCGACGACGCTCGTGCCGGCCGGATGACGCCGCGCCACCCTCCGGTACCGGCTCAGGAGCGCTCGCAACCATCTGCACAGCGTCGAGACTACTAGGCACACCCAGGTGGGCACGCTCTGACGACTCGGCCTTGCCGTAACGCAATGAGGCTGACATCATTACTGACGAAATCGTCAGCAACGAGGGTGATGGTGCCAATGGCGCAACCTGTGGTCGACCCCCACGCCGGGCTGCACAGCGAGCAGGGGTCGAGGCGAGGCGAGCACCCCGGCCGCAGCACGTCACCGGTGATCACGGTGATGGACCTCGCCTGGCTCGAGCTCGAGAAGCCCGACCTTGCCCGTACCGAGACCTTCGCCCGAGACTTCGGGTTCGCGGTCGCCCACCGCGAACCTGGAGTGTTGCATCTGCGGGGGACGCGGCGTGGACCGCCGTGTCTGGTGGTGCGACAGGGCGTGGCCTCCAGGCTGACGGCCCTGGCGCTACGAGCCGCTGATCGGGGCGACCTGCACCGGGTGGCCGCGGCCGAGGGTGCTCGGGTCGTCCGGCTACCACCTGAGCACGGCGGTCACGCAGTCGACCTGCGTGACCCGAGCGGTCTACCGGTTCGGGTCGTGCACGGCACGCGAGAGCTGGCGGCACTGCCCGACCAGGCTCCACTGCCGCTCAACGTCGGCCCGAACCGGTTGCGGCTCAACCGGCCCCAACGACCGGCCGCGACACCGGCACGGGTGCAACGGCTCGGACACGTCGTGCTCGAGAGCCCGGTGTTCCGCCGTGCGCTGGACTGGTACCTGAACGTGCTCGGGATGATCGCCAGCGACTTCCTCCACCTCCCGGGCCAGCGCGACCGGGGGCCGGCGATGGCGTTCCTCCGGTGCGACCGCGGCGAAGAGCCGGTCGACCACCACACCATCGCGATGCATCTCGGCCCGGCTGCCCGCTATGTGCACTCGGCCTACCAGGTCACCGACCTCGACGCGCTCGCGCGCGGTGGCGTCTACCTCGCTGAACGCGGCTACCAGCGCTCATGGGGAATCGGACGGCACAGCTGGGGCAGCCAGGTCTTCGACTACTGGCGCGACCCCGACCGGCTCCTCGTCGAGCACTTCACCGACGGCGATCTCTTCGACTCCACGGTCCCGACCGGGTGGGCGCCGATGACGGCAAGCGGCTTCGCGCAGTGGGGACCTTCCATCACCACGGACTTCCTCGGCGGTGCGCCCACCCCGTCACGGCTGCGTCAACTGGCCCGAGCACTCCGCGAGGACAACGAGATCGATCCCGCTCGGTTGCTCGCTCTCGTGACGGCGATGAGCCGATGAGTGTCGACGTGCTCCGCACCTCGGACGGGTGGTGGGTCGAGTCCGGCGGCACCGCCCGTGCTGTCGACATCGCACCGGAGACGACGACTGGCAGGCTGCTGACGGCTCGCGACCACATCGCCCACGCCGCCGACCGAACCAGAGAGGTCTCGGTGAGCGACCTGCATCTGCTCTCGCCGGTCACCACGCCGTGCCGGGTGGTGGCGCAGATGGTCAACTACTACTCCCACGCCCGCGACTCCGGGATCGACCCGCACGCGGCCTCGCCGACGTTCTTCCGCAAGGCGTCCAACTCGATCAGCGGCCCACACGCACCGATCCACACCCCGGAGCACGTCAGGCTCCTGGACTACGAGATCGAGCTCGGACTCGTGCTGCGCGCCGAGCTCGGGCTCGGCACCGTCGTCACGGAGGACGACCTGCACCACTACATCGGGGCCCTGGTGGTCGCCGACGACGTGTCGGCACGGGACGTGCAACTGGCCCAAGGGCAGTTCTATGAAGGCAAGTCCTACCCGACCTTCACCCCCGTAGGCCCGCGACTCACCCTCGTCGACGCCGCCGATCTCGCGCGGCTCGGCGACCTGCGGCTGACCCTGGCGGTCGACGGTGAGATCCGTCAGGACCGCACGGCGGCCGACATGATCGTCCCACCGGCTCAGGCACTGACCGCGTTGGCTCGCTTCCAACCACTGTCCCCGGGAGACCTGCTCCTGACCGGTACACCGGGCGGGACCGCCTTGAAGGCGCCGCCACCGCCGGTTCGAGCGATCGGCCGACTGCTGCCCGAGCGGTTCGCGATGCGAGCGTTTCTCGACCGCCAGGCCAAGCAGCCCGCATACCTGCGCCCCGGCAATGTCGTGACCGCCCACATCGCCACCGCCGACCGCAGCCTCGACCTCGGGGTTCAGCGCACCGAGGTCGTCGGGAGCGCGTCATGACCGCGGTGCCCCCGCCGCTCTGGCCTCGCTACGCCAGGTCTGAGGACCTGGCCGGGGTGGAGCGGGTTCCGCTTCACGACCGCGGCCTACCCGCCAGCACGGGCGAGCTGCTCCGTCGAGCCGCCGACCAGTGGCCCGACCGGCTCGCAGTCAGCGTGCTGCCCTCCGCCGCGCGGTGGCGCGAGCCACTGGTGTGGACGTTCCGGGACCTCGACGAGCGGGTGCGAGGGCTCGTCGATGCGCTGACCGGTCTCGGCGTCGGCCGTCGCGACGCCGTGGCGATCGTCTGCCCGAACACCGCTGACGTCCTGGCCACGACGTTGGCTGCCCAGGTCGTCGGCATCGCAGCACCCGTCAACCCCATGCTCGGCCCCGACCATCTCGAGAACCTGCTCCGCCTCTCCGGCGCGCAGGTGGTCGTCACTGCCGGGCCTGACCTGGACCCGACGGTGTGGGAGCGAGTGTGCACGGTGGCACGGCGTCTCCAGTTGCGGTCGGTGCTTGCCCTGGGGTCGGGCACCGGCTCGCCCGAGTCCGTCCCACTCGCGCCGGTCGACGGCCCGACCGTGGCCGTCCTGGACGACGGCGCGTCATCCGAACTCGGCGCGGCTCGAAGCTGCCAACCCGCCGGCGACGGCGCGGCTGCCCGGCCCGAGGACCTGGCGAGCTACGTGCACACCGGCGGCACCACCGGGGCACCGAGACTTGCGGCGCACACCCACGCCAATCAGGTGACGATGGCGTGGACGGTCGCGGCCCGGCTGCCCCGCGACCAGGTGGTCTGGGCTGCACTGCCGCTGTTCCACGTCAACGCGCTCACCACGGTGCTCGCCGGCCTGTTCACGGGCCAGCACGTCGTCTGGGGTGGGCCGCTGGGCTACCGCGACCCCGACCTCTACCCGGCCTTCTGGCGGATCGTCGAGCACTACCGGATCGGAGTCATGTCAGCCGTCCCGACGGTCTACGCCGCGCTGTCGCAGGTGCCGGTCGACGCGGACATCTCGAGCCTGCGACTCCCGGTGGTCGGCGCCTCGCCACTACCGGATGCCGTGCGCCGTCGGTTCCGCAGGCACACCGGGCTCGACCTGTGCGAGGGATATGGGCTGACCGAGGCGACCTGCGTGTCAGCGCTGTCGTTCCCAGGAGTGCCCCGGCCGGGAACGGTCGGCCAGCGGCTCGCCTACCAGTCGGTGGCAGCCGTGCGTCCCAGTCACGACGGGTGGATCGAGCTGCCGCCGGGTGAGTCAGGCCGGCTCGTCATCGGTGGGCCCACCGTCTTCGCGGGCTACCTCCGCGACGGACCGGAGGGTCCGGTACCGGACCCCACCGGTGCCGTCGTCGACGGCTGGGTCGACACGGGCGACCTCGGCAGCGTCGACACCGAGGGCTTCGTCCGTCTCGCCGGCCGGGCCAAGGACGTGGTCATCCGGGGTGGGCACAACATCGACCCGCTCGCCGTCGAGGAGGTGCTGCTGCAGCACCCCGGGGTCGAAGCGGCCGGGGTCGTCGGGAGACCCGACCGGCACGCGGGCGAGGTGCCCGTGGCGTACGTCGTAGCTCCGGACGTCGCGCCCCGCGAGATCGTCGATCATGTCGCCGCGCACGCCCCGGAGCCCGCCGCCGTCCCCGTGCAGGTCCATGTCGTCCCCCACCTCCCCACCACCCCGGTCGGCAAGCCCGACAAGGTCGCGCTGCGCGCCGACGTGCTGAGCCGCTTGGTACGCGAGGTTGCCGGCGACGCCGGGATGGCCGCTGTCGAGGTTTCGGTGGTCGTCGACCAGGACGGGCACCCGGTCGCCGAGGTCACACCACCTCCCGAGGTGCCGTCGGATGCCGCGCGACGCACGCTGACGACGGCACTGGACGGCTACTCCATCCGGTGGCACTGCATCGGTCGCGGTGCCGCCGACAGCGCGGACCGGCCGGATGACGGGGACGACCCGGCGCCCCGGAGCGAGGAGAGCCGCCGATGATCACTGTGCTTCGAGGGTCGGTTCTCATCCGTCGACCGGCGGACGAGGTGTACGCCTACGTCGCCGACCTGCGGAACTATCCCGAGTGGTTTCCCGGCGTCCTGTGCATGGACCTGGTCGGCGACCCCGCCGACCGCACCGCCGTCGGCACCCGTTACCGGGAGGTGGCCAGACTCCCGGGCGGCAGGGAGGAGAACCTGACCGTCACCGTCGTCGTCAGTGACCCCGGTCGAGCGCTCGCCATCGAGGTCGACCTCGAGCCGCTGCTGCCCCGTTTCGAGTACGAGGTGACCGCCGTCGATGACGACACCACGCGGTACACGTGGACATGCCGGGCGCGGAACACCACCCGGCGCGCCTGGCCCACGGTGCTCGCCACCCGGCTGTTCCTCGGCCGGCGTCTCCGACGGGCGCTCCCGACGCTGAAGGCCCTCCTGGAGCGCCCGCCCGAGCATCACGCAGGTGCCTGGCAGGTACGCCGGTTCGGGCGGCCGGCCGATGTACTTCGCTGGCATCCGCGGCTGCCCGTGCCCGAGCCTGGTCGGAAGGAGGTGGTGGTCGAGGTCGCCGCGGCCTCGCTCAACCGCCTCGACGCCCGCCGCTGCGAGGGGTACGGCCGCACGGTGCTTCGCATGCGGGGAGCCGCGACGACACCGCTGACCCTGGGCCTCGATGTCGCGGGCGTGGTGTGTGCCGTCGGTCGCGAGGTGCGCGCTCTCGAGGTCGGAGACAGGGTGTTCGGCGTCAAGGAGGCCTCGTCGTCGGGTAGCCATGCCACGGCGGTCGTCGTTCCGGCGGCGAACCTGGTTCACACCCCGGCCGAGGTCAGCGACCTCGAGGCCGCGGCACTGCCGTACCCGTTCCTCACCGCCTGGTCGGCCCTGAGCCGCGAGGCGCGGCTCGGCCCGGCGACGGCCCGTGGAGCGGAGGTGCTCGTACACGGTGCAGGAACGTCCGTCGGGCTGGCCGCCATCCAGCTGGCCCGGGCCTGGGGAGCACGTGTCACTGCGGTCTGCGGTGCGAACAGCAGGGATGCAGCCCGGTCGGCCGGCGCTGATCTGGTGCTCGACCGGCACGACCTGTGGCACCGGTCCGTGTCGTCGCCGATCGACGTGGCCCTCTGCTGCGCCGACCCTTCGGTGGAACCCGACCTCCTCGCACTCCTCCGGCCCGATGCCGGGGCGACCCTGGTGAGCATCGTCCACCCGACGCTCGACCTGACCGACCAGCGCGGCATCGTCGGCGGGCTCCTCGCGGCTACCCGCCTCCGTCGAGCCCAGGCCAGGACGGCGGCGCGCAGTGGCAGCCGATACCGGTGGTGCCTGATGCGGGTCGAGCCGGCCGGGATGAGCGAGCTGTCCGAGCTGGTGTACCGAGGCGCACTGCACGCGTTCCGCGTGCAGGAGCTGCCGTTCACCGACTTGGCCACCGCGGTCGACGACCTCGCTCGTGGACGCATCACCGGCAAGGTCGTCATGTCGCGAAACCTCCAGAACCCCGGAGCGCCGCCACCAGGGGCACCGGCCGAGCACCACGACACCAGGAGGTAAGCAGTGATGGCAGATGACGACACCACCCGCGGAGCCGAGCCGGACCGCGCCGCAACGACCTGGTCGCGGCGAATGGTCGCCGGCGGTCTGGTCGGTGCGGCTGGCGCAGGACTCACCGCGGCACGCGCGAGCGCGACCGGCGAGCAGCCGTTCCAGGGGGCCGAGCGGCCCCGACCGGCGCGGCGGCCGAATCTGCTCGTCATCCTCGCAGACGACCTCGGATGGGGTGATCTGTCGTGCTACGGCGCGGAGCGGATCCGCACCCCGAACCTCGACCGGCTGGCGAGCACGGGGCTGCGTTTCACCCAGGGCTACGCGGCGTCATCGTGGTGTTCGTCGACCCGATTCGCGCTGTACACCGGCCGTCATCCAGGCCGGCTCGAGGGTGGGCTGCGCGAGCCGATTCAGCGGCCCAACGAGCTCGACGGCATCCCGGCCGACCAGCCGACCCTGGCGTCGCTGGTCAACCGCGCCGGCTACGACACGATGATGATCGGGAAGTGGCACTGCGGCTTCCTGCCGACCTTCAGCCCGACGCGGTCCGGCTGGGACGACTTCGTGGGCAACTTCGGCGGCGTCGTCGACTACTTCTCGAAGGTCAACGAGCTGGCCCAGTACGACCTCTACGAAGGCGAGGTCGAGTACCAGGACCTGCGCTACTACACCGACATCATCACCGAACGGGCGGTCGACTTCATCGGCGGGCGTGGCAAGGACGACGCGCCCTGGCTGGTCAACCTCAACTACACCACGCCGCACTGCCCGTGGGAGGGCCCGAACGACCAGGCCGTCAGCGACGAGCTCACCGGCCGCATCCTGTCCGGCGAGGGCGGCCTCGGCGCAGGCGGCGTGCTCCAGCACTTCGACGGCGGGTCGATCGACAAGTACCGCGAGCTGGTCGAGAACCTCGACCAGGCTGTCGGCGCCGTCCTGCGCGAGCTCGACCGCACCGGTCAGCGCGAGAACACCGCGGTGCTCTTCTCGAGCGACAACGGGGGCGACCGCTTCGCCGACATGTGGCCGTTCAGCGGCGCCAAAGGCCACCTGCAGGAAGGCGGCATCCGGGTGCCGACCATCCTGTCCTGGCCGGCCGCGCTGCCACGACGCCAGGTGGTGGAGACGCCCGTGACGACCGTCGACTGGACGGCCACCCTCCTGGAGTTCGCCGGGGCGGCGGCCGACCCCGGTCACCCGCTCGATGGCGCCAGCCTCGCCGGCTACTTGCTGCGCGGCGAGCCGGCACCGTCGAAGGATCTGTTCTGGCGGCTCGTCGACCAACGGGCCCTGCGCCGCGGCGATCTGAAGTACCTGCGGCTCGGCGGCCGGGACTACCTCTTCGACCTGGCCGCGGACGTCCGCGAGTGGGCCAACCTCGCCGGTAGGCGGCCCGACGACCTCGCGGCCTTGCGACAGGCATGGGAGCAGGTGGACGCCGGGCTGCTGCCCTATCCCGAGGACCAGAGGAGCAACACCTTCTACATCGGCTGCTGACCGCCTCCGGCGTCGATCGTTGCGGCGGACCAGGCCCGGCTCTGCCAACGGCCGACGATCTCGGCGCCACGGACGAACAGCATGGACGGGATGACCAGGACGGTTGTCGCCGAACGGTGTCGGATGAACGTCGCCCGGTCGCGCCGTGCAGGTTGTGTCACGGGGTTGTCTGTGAGTTGCGGCGTCCGTAGGAAGGGTGTGCCCCTGAACCCGGCCTGGCGAGCCGGTCCGCCGTCTCCGCCCTGACGTTCATCCCTACCGAAGGAGACCTCTCCCATGCTTGTCCACCGCCATGCCGTGCGGGCCGGTGCGGGCGCAGCCGCCGCGCTCGGCCTGATCGTCGGGCTCGGACCGCTCGCCGCCCGGTCCGCGCCCGACCCCGGTCCGCAGGTCACGGCCGCCGAGAGCGGTGACGTCGCGGCCGTCGAGAGCGGTGACGTCGCGGCCGTCGAACGCGACAACCTCCTCTACGAGATGACCGACGACCTGACCGCTCGAATCAACTACGGCGACTCGTCGAAGGTCTGCGCCGGCGGCGAGTCGATCACCGAGGTCGGAACGCCGGTGCGCACGGGCTCGGTCGCGTTCGAGCACCGGATGGAGCCGTGCGGCGAGCGCGCGGAGCTCTCGTTCGAGAAGCTCGACGCCGACCAGCGCTACCTCTACAGCTGGTCCGCCTACATCCCGGAGGACTTCGCTCCGCTGGACGGTTCCGGCGAGAACGCCTCGCTCATCATGCAGATGTCGGCGTGGCCGGACAAGCGCGGCAGCGACCTGCCGTGTTCGGGCGTCGGCCACTACATGGAGGTCGCCTCCGACGGCCAGCTCGGGTACACGCTGCAGCGACAGACCAGCCCCGACGGCCCGAACAGCGAGAACACCTGCGAGAAGTTCGACGACCTCTTCGACGTCTCGGCCGTCAAGGGCGGCTGGCTCGACATCGTGCTCGAGGTCGACCACACCGCGGGCACCGATGGCGTGCTCAACCTCTGGGTCAAGCCCGAGGGCGGCGCCTGGACGCAGGTTCTCGACTACACCGGAGCCACCTGGTGGTCCGGCATCGAGCCCAACCTCAAGACCGGCATCTACACCGGCGACCCGAACAACGTCGCCGACACCATCCAGTACGTCACCGACGAGTACCGGGTCGGCAACGCCCAGGCCACGATCGCCGACGTCTCGCCCGACGGCACCGAGCCAGCTCCGAACTGACCTTCCACGCAAGGCGCCGACCGAGCAGCGCTGAGCCACAACGAGCTTGACGTGCTGCGCACCGCCGGCAGGTTCACCGGCCCCCTGAAGTTGCCCGCCGCACCCGGCGGATGCCGGGAGGCACCTTGTCAGCGGGCGTACCCATCAGACCCGGTGGGCACGCCCGCTGCCCTGTCACACCCGCGAATCCGTGCGGGATGGTCTACCGGTTTCGGCCACTGTCGAACTCGCCAGCCGGTGTGCAAGCATCGCGGCCGACGTGTGGGCGCCGATCCCACGAGAGACGACAGGGAGCACCACATGAGCGAGTCGACGACTGCCGACCTGGAGGCGAGGCCGGCATCCGCGCGACGCTGGGAGGCGCTGCGACGGCACGCCGCGCCCGGGGTGCGCGGGGCCGGGCGCGGGCTGCTCGTCGGGGCGGCGCCGACGCTGCTGCTCGTGCTCCTCTCCCCGTCGCCGCTCGCTGTCGCCCGTGCTGCCCTCGCCTGGTGGACCGCCGTCATCGGGTGCGCAGCCCCGCTCACTGTGCTGGCCTGGTGGGCGAGCCGCCGGTGGCGGGCGACGCAGGCGCCGGCCCAGGTGCGGGGCGGCGTGCTCGTCGCGGCGGTCGCACTACTGACCTTCGCTCTCGGGCTGGTCGTCGCCGCGGGGTTCCTCACCGCCCTGGTCGGCGAGACCGCCGCCGAGAACTGGAACGACTGGCTCACCCGCGTGCTCTGGCTGTGGTTCATCGGCTCGATGCTGCTGCTGTGGCGGAGCCTCACGCCGGGCGATCTCGGTCTCGGCCGCCGGATGACGCCTACCGTGCGTCGGTGGGTGGTCGCCACCTGGGTGCTCGCCATCGGGTCGGGCACGACGTTCGGCCTCGCCGGCATCGGCGACGACGTCCACGACCAGCTCGCGCAGTGGCCGTTGAACCCGCTCGCCGAGGAGCTGTTCTTCCGCGGCCTGCTGCTCGCCGTGCTCGTCCGCGCGCTCGGGGAGCACCGGAGCCGGCGCGGCATCCCCACCGGCTGGGCCGTCGTCCTCATGGTGGCGGTGTTCGGGTTCGTGCACGACATCGACCTCAGTCACGGGCTCACCGGCAACGCCTGGGCCGGGCCGCTGTTCGTCACCGACGTGGGGGGGCTCGACGGCGACGTCGTCACTGGCCTGTTCATCCGGGTGGTGAGCGCACTCCTCTACTGGTACCTCTACGTCTCGACCGGGAGCATCTGGCCGGCCGTCGCCTACCACGCCTTCCACAACTCCATCGGGATATACGAGCTCAAGCTCACCGTCATGCTCGTCCTCACCATCGTCCTCGTCGTGCTGCACCGGCGCCGCCCGCGTGAGGAGGCAGCCCCGACCCCTTCGGCCGCCGCGTCCACACCATCCGGATGATGTCGACCCACTGAGCCGACGAATGCGAGCGCTCGCCGAGTGAGCAGCCACCGACACGGTGTCGGAGGATTCTCCGTCCCGGAAGGTTCGCAGCGCCTGCGCGCCGCCGAACAGAGGTAACGACCGCACAACGACGCTCGTACGGCGCGTAGCGGGTGGCGGAACAGGACGTAGCATCCTTGCGTCTCACCCGCCCGTGCAAGGAGCTACGTCCATGAAGTCCACTCGTTATCTCGTCGCGGTCCCCGCGGCGCTGGCTCTGGCCCTCGCGGGCTGCGGCGGCAGCACCGGAGACTCCGACAGCACGTCCACGGGAGCCGCCGACGGCGCGCCCACCGACGACTCGAACTGCGCGAGCGCCGAGGTCTACTGCATCGGCCTGGTCACCGACACCGGAAAGGTCGACGACAAGTCGTTCAACCAGTCGGCCCACGAGGGCGCGCTGGCCGCCAAGGAGCAGACGAACGGCTTCTACAAGTACATCGAGACGCAGGACCCCAAGGACTACCCCGCCAACATGGCGCAGTTCACCAACAAGAAGTACGA
Organism: Dermatophilaceae bacterium; assembly: GCA_051645525.1. Lineage (GTDB taxonomy): Bacteria > Actinomycetota > Actinomycetes > Actinomycetales > Dermatophilaceae > JBOFLG01. The sequence continues at coordinate 15,942 of JBOFBK010000386.1, forward strand.
CGTCGTCATCACCGTCGGCTTCCTCATGACCGACGCCACCGCCGCGGCCGCCGCGGCCTCGCCCGACACCAAGTTCATCGGCGTCGACCAGGGCTACGACCCGGCCAAGGTCACCGCGAAGAACGTCACCGGGCTGATCTTCCCCGAGGACCAGGCGGGCTACGGCGCGGGCTACCTCGCCGG
>JBOFBK010000387.1:0-1434 GCA_051645525.1 Dermatophilaceae bacterium
CCCGGGGTGGACGCGGTGCCAGGACAGCGGGTGCACCTTGACGCCTGCTGCGAGCGCTGCGGCGGCGACCGCCAGGTCGTCCACGCCCGAGGGCAGGGTCACCGTGAGGTGCAGGCCGGCGGCGGCACCGTGCACCCGCGCTCCTGGGAGGTGCCGCGCCAGCGCCGCGACCATGGCGTCGCGCCGCTGTCGGTGTCGGCGACGCACTGCGCGCAGATGCCGTTCGAGTCTGCCGTCGCGCATCAGCTCGGCGAGCACCAGTTGTGGGAGAACGGCATTGCCGAGGTCGGTCGCCCGCTTGGCGCCGACCAGGTCGTCGTGCAGGTCCGGCGGCGCCACCATCCAGCCGAGGCGCATCGCCGGAGCGAGCACCTTCGAGACGCTGCCGGTGTAGCAGACCCGGTCGGGAGCGAGGGCGTGCAGGGCCGGCACCGGGGCACGGTCGTATCGGTGTTCGGCGTCGTAGTCGTCCTCGATGGCGAGCCCGCCGGCATGCAGCCAGGCGGCGAGCGCGCGGCGGCGAGGACCGGACAGCACCACTCCGGTCGGGAACTGGTGCGCCGGGGTCACCAGCACGGCGTCGGCGTCGCTGGACTCGAGCGCCCCGACCTCGAGGCCGTCGGCATCCACGGGTACGGGCGTCACCGGCACCCCCCAGGTCTCCATCTGCTGACGTGCGCCGAGCGAGCCCGGGTCTTCGACGGCGAGCGCGCGCACACCTCGGGTGACCAGCACCTGGGCGAGCAGCGCGAGGGCCTGCGCCACGCCCGCGACGACGAGCACCTCCGCGGCGTCGACCCGCAGCCCGCGGTACCGGGCCAGCCAGGCGGCCACCTCGGTGCGCAGGGCCGGCGCGCCTCGCGGATCGCCGTAGCCGAGAGCGTCGGCCGGTGCGTCGCGGAGCACCGTCCGCTCGGCGCGCAGCCAGTCGGCCCGCGGGAACGCCCCGAGATCGGGAACGCCGGGGGTGAGGTCGATCCGCGCCGCCGCGGCCCGCAGCGCCTCGAACACTGCGGCATCGCCCCGCTCGAACCGCATCCCGGCGGAGTCCTTCCGCCTGATCTCGGATGCCGCCGCACTCACGGCAGCACGTCGTTCGGCGTCGCAAGCGGCCGGCCGGTCGGCCGCTGTCCGTCCGCCGTCGCGGGCGATCGACCGGCCGGCACCGCTCCCGGCACCCTTCGCGGCATCCTGGCGGGGCGACGTGGTCGGATGCCCCGCGAGCGTGTCGAGCACCACCGTGCCGGCTCGGCCCCGGCCGGCAACGACGCCGTCCTCGGCCAACCGGCGATACGCCTCGGTGACCACCCCTCGGCTCAGTCCGAGGTCACCGGCCAGCGCCCGGCTGGCCGGGAGCCGCGCGCCCGTCGGCAGCCGGCCGTCGACCACGGCGCCGCGGACCTGGTCGACGAGCCAGGTGGTGCGCCCTCCCCG
>JBOFBK010000388.1:0-5473 GCA_051645525.1 Dermatophilaceae bacterium
GGCGACCCTCGCACCGAACGGGTGGCCGCCGCTCGCGCCGCGTGGACCAGGCACCTGGTCGACCTCGGCGGTCGCAACACTCTGCTGTGGTACCGGGACCTGCCCTCGGGGACGCTCGACCTCTCCGCCGCCCACCCCACCGGCCTGGCGCAGCTGCTCAGCGGCCGGGCCACCCGCCTGGCCGAGCTGGTGCGCGAGCCGACCGCACTCGAGGACGCCCGGCGCCGCGCCCGGGTCGTCGCCGCCAAGAGCCGCGAGCTGGCCGAGGAACGCGGCATCGTCACGTGCTTCCTCGCCATCGGCATGGCGTCGTGGACGGTCCGGGCTCCCGACGGCCGGGTGATGAGCCGGCGTCCCGCCGCGCCGGTGTTCCTCCGTGCCTGCACGCTGCGGCCCACCGGTGCGGCACGACTCGACCACGTGCTCGAGCTCGACGACGAGCTCGAGCTCAACCCGGTGCTCGCCCACTACCTCGCGTCCGAGCAGGGGATCGACGTCGACGCCGACGAGCTGGAGGCGCTCGTCGCCGGGGACGCCGCCTTCGACCCCTACCCCGCGTACGCCGCGCTCGCCGACGCATGCGCCGCGGTGGCCGACTTCGCCATCGACCCCCGGCTCGTCGTCGGCACCTTCTCGTACGCCAAGCTCCCGATGGTCGCCGACCTCACCGGCCAGGGCGACGGGCTCGCCGACCACGACGTCGTCGCGGCCCTCGCCGGTGACCCGGACGCGCTCCGTGCGGTTCGCGCGGAGCTGCGGCCCGGCAGCGTCGACCTCGACGACCACGACCGCGACGTGCTCGTGCTCGACGCCGACAGCAGCCAGCGCGAGGCTGTCGAGGCGGTGCGCAGCGGGTCGCACCTCGTCATCCACGGGCCGCCCGGCACGGGCAAGTCGCAGACCATCGCCAACCTCGTCTCCGCCCTCGCAGCCGACGGCAAGCGGGTGCTGTTCGTCGCCGAGAAGCGGGCCGCCATCGACGCGGTGCTCGGCCGGCTCGCCGCGGTGGGGCTCGCCGACCTCGTCCTCGACCTGCATGCCGGCGCGCAGGGTCGCCGTCGCGTCGCTCGCGAGCTGGTCGCGGGGCTCGACCGTCTCCTGGCGGCGGCCCCCGACGGCCACGCTCGCGCCGGAGCCGCCGGAGCCGCCGGAGCCGCCGGCGCTGACACCCGGGCCGGCGTTGTCGCGGCGGCCGCGTCGCTGTCGGGCCCTGACGCCGGCGGCCGACCACCGGGGATGACGACCCTCGCCTCCGCGGTCGACGTGCGGTCTGCTGCATCCACCCGTCTACGCGAGCACGTCACGGCCCTCCACGAGGTGCGGGCGCCGTGGGGCGCGACGCTGCACGAGGTCCAGGAGGCGGTGTCGGCCTTCGCGGCCCGGCCCACCCCGCCCCGCTCGCGGGTGCGGGTGCGCGGTGCGGCGCTGGCCGCTCTCGACCGAGAGGCGGCCGCTCGCTGCGGTGCCGCGCTCGCCGACCTGGCGTCCCTGTCCGAGTGGGCCGGCCCGGGCGGCGACGACCCCTGGTTCGGCGCGGCGATCCGCTCCGTTGACGAGGCGGAGGAGGCCCGGCACAGGGTCGGCCGGCTGGCCGGCGGCCTGGTCGACGACACCGCCGCCACCCTCGCAGCCGTGTTCCACGGCATCCGCCTGCCCGACTCCCCGACCACGCGCGACTGGGGCGAGGTGCTGCGCACGGTCGGTGCGGTCCGCGACACCCTCGAGGTGTTCCGGCCCGCGGTGTTCGACATCCCGCTCGACGACCTCGTCTCCGCCACCGGCAGCAGCGAGTACCGTCGCCAGACCCAGGTCGAGCTCTCCTGGCTGGACCGGTGGCGCCTGCGGCGACAGGCGCGTGCGCTGCTCCGCCCGGGACGCCCGCCGGACGACCTGCACGCCGCACTGCAGACCGCGAGCGAGCAGCGGCTGGCCTGGCAGCGGATCGCCGGATCGGGCGGCCGTCCCGAGATCCCGGTGGAGCTCGACCGCGCCCGGGCGGCGCACCGTGCGCTGGTCGACGATCTCGACTGGATCGATGCGCGGCTGCCCGGCGCGGGTCGCGCGGCCGGCGATCCCGGTGCCGTCGACAGCTCCGGCGCGGGCCGCGTGGCGGGCGGTCCCAGCGATGCCCGCGGCCTCCGCGGCGCCGGCGGCCCCGGCGAGGTCCGCGATGCTCGCGGGGACGGCGACCCGGTCGCGCTCGTCGATCTCGACCTCTCCGAGCTGCGCCGCCGCGTGGACGAGCTCGACCGGACGGCGCAGCGGCTCGGGGTGACACCTGCCGTGCGGTCCGCTCTCGATCTGCTGGAGTCGGCCGGTCTCGCTCCGCTCGTCGTCGACGCGCGCGCCCGGCGCCTTACGCCGGATGCCGCGGCGGCCGAGGCCGAGTGGGTGTGGTGGTGCTCGATCGCCGACGAGGTGTCGCGCACGGACCCGCGGGTGGCCGCGCACGACGGGCGTGCGCTGAGCCGAGCCGTCACAGCCTACGCGGATGCCGATCGAATGCTGGTGCACGACAACGCGGCTCGCGTGCGAACGGCTGTCGCTCACCGCGCTGACGAGGTGCGTGCCGAGCACCCCGACCAGGAGTCGCTGCTGCGCGCCGAGGCGGCCCGCTCCCGGCGGCTCGCCCCGCTGCGCGACCTCGTGCTCCGCTGCCTCGACCTGGTGACCGCTGCCCGGCCCTGCTGGGCGATGAGCCCGCTGGTCGTCGCGTCGGTGCTACCACCCGGCCGGCAGTTCGACGTCGTCGTGTTCGACGAGGCGTCACAGGTGCCACCCGCCGAGGCCGTCTCGGCGATCTCACGGGCCCGCCAGGTCGTCGTGGCCGGAGATGCCCAGCAGCTGCCACCGACCACCTTCTTCACCAGTGTCTCCGACGGCGGTGACGACGCCCCGGACTCCCTCACCGAGGGTGTGGAGTCGGTGCTCGACGTGCTCGCCGCTGCCCTGCCGGCCCGGCGGCTGTCGTGGCACTACCGCTCGCTCGACGAACGGCTGGTCGCGTTCGCCAACGCGGCGGTGTACGACGGCTCGCTCGTCACCTTCCCCGGCACCGGCACGGCCCCGGTGGTGCGGCACGTGCTGGTCGACGGTCACGGCATCGTCGGAGACGGCGAGGCGGCCGTCGAGACCACCGGTGCCGAGGTCGACCGGGTGGTCGAGCTCGTGCTCGACCACGCCGCGGCCCAGCCCGGGCGATCGCTGGGCGTGATCGCGCTCGGCAGCACCCACGCGCAGCGGGTCGAGGAGGCGGTGCGCCGAGCGCTCGCCGCGGCCGACGAACCGCATGCCGAGTTCTTCGCCGACGACCGGCCCGAGCCGTTCTTCGTCAAGAACCTCGAGCGGGTCCAGGGCGACGAGCGCGACGACGTCATCCTCACGATCGGCTACGGCAAGACGCCGCACGGTCGGGTGCTGCACCGCTTCGGCCCGCTCAACCTCGAGGGCGGCGAGCGGCGGCTCAACGTGGCCGTCACCCGGGCGCGGCGCTCGATGACCGTCGTGTCGTCCATCGCGGCGGGCGACCTCGACCCCGACCGGCTGAAGGCGCGTGGTGCGGTGCTGCTGCGCGACTTCCTCGCGTACGCGGCCACCGGCGCGCTCCCGTCATCCACCTCGGCTCCGCACGGTGGTGCACGGTCCTCGGCCATGCTGGTCGCCGATCTGGCGCGGCGACTGCGCTCGCACGGGCTGGTGGTCCACGAGGGTGTCGGCTCCGCCCACGCAGGGCGGGGGGTCGGGGCGCACCCGGTCGATCTCGCGGTCGAGGCTCCGGACGAGCCGGGCCGGCTGCTGCTCGCCGTCGAGTCCGACGGCCCCCGCTACGCCTCGGTGCCGTCGACGCGCGACCGCGACCGGCTTCGAGCCGAGCACCTGGAACGACTCGGCTGGCAGCACCTGCGGGTGTGGTCCACGGACCTGTACCGCGACCCGGCTCGCGAGGTGGCTCGGGTGCTCGACGTGCTGGGTGTCGGCGGGCCGCCCGATGAGTGACGCCGCCCGATCGAAGGATGACGCGAGCGGCCCCCCTGCAGACGCTCGATGCGTGGTGGATGACGTGGACGGCCTGGTGGCCGATACCGGCCGTGTGGGCGGCGGTCCCCGGCGGAGCCTGCGGCGGCGGCGGCCGCGACGGGCCGTGCGGCCGGGAACGAATCCGGGGGCCGATGACGCTCCGGAGGTGCCTGCTCAGCGGGAGCCCGCCACGGATGACGGGTCTCGCGACCGCTGGCTCCGGGACCAACGTCCGCCGCACTGGGACTGAAGCGACCCGACACGCCAAGAGGCGGCGACCACGGTGGGCCGCCGCCTCTTGAGTGTCGTGAGGCCGGATCAGGGACGGACGCGCAGCGCGTCGCGGATCTCGGTGAGCAGCTGGGTGTTCGGGTCGACGGTCTCGGCCTCCGGCTCGGCGGGGAACAGCCGTGCCTTGGCCGCCTCGTACGGCTTGACGATGCCGAAGTACACGACGGCAGCGAGGATGACGAAGGCGACCAGGGCGGTCAGGAACGGACCGACGGTGGTGAGCCCGCCGGGCTCCCAGTCGTCGAAGTTGGGTGCTCCGCCGGCCTTTGCCAGCAGCTCGATGATGACCGCGGTGAACGCTGTGACGACGGTCGCGAACGCGGCACCGATGATGAACGCCACGGCGAGCTCGACGAGGTTGCCGCGCATGATGAAGTCTTTGAAGCCCTTCATGAGACCTCCGATGTGGGGGGGCGGCCGGGGGTCGGCCGCGCTCGAGGGAAGGAAAGCGGCATGACGGTCCCACAGAGCGACAACGGTGTCAACGACCAGGACGACGTGCGGGACGGCATCACCCCGGGCCGGTCGCGACGACGTTGACGACCGGCGGCCCGTCGAGCCCGCCGTGACCTGCGAGGAGTCGTTCGGCGGCGGCGGCGGGCAGCTCCAGCACCACACCGCGAGCCGGCGACCCCGACAGGCTGTCGACCAGGTCCTCGGGGACCGGTGGGTCGGTGGCCAGGACCGTCGCGCCGCGCACGAGCGGCCGGCCGCCACTCGCGGCCACCACGGTGACCCGCTGGCCGGGCCCGAGCAGTCCGAGCACCGCAGGGTCGGCGACGACGACGTGCACGGCGACCTCGCCCCGGGCCAGGCCCTCCACCGCCGAGCGCGGCACGAGACGGCTGCGCGTCAACGTCTCACCGGGGACGAGGGCCGCACCGACCCGGCGCCCCGTGGCGACCGCGGGATCCGTGATCGAGCCGGGCTGGACGGTGTCGGCGACCACGGCGACCAGGCGGAGGTCGTCGTCAGCCAGCTCGGCACCGGCGGGAACGGGCCGAGCGGCAGCGACCACCGCGATCGTGGCTGGTGGCGCGGGTGTCAACTGCCCGACGACGACCACCACCGCGGTGGCGACGAGTACCCCGGCGAGCAGGCGACGGAGCACCCGGCGGCGCCACCGGGAACGACGGCCGGCGCCGGTGATGCCGGGGAACAGGAG
>JBOFBK010000389.1:0-1163 GCA_051645525.1 Dermatophilaceae bacterium
ACGTCGTCGGCCGCGCCCTCGTGCAGGGCCTCGACGACGACCAGCGCAGATCGGGTGGCCGGCGACACCGCCGACCGGGCGCTCTGTCGGTTGGTCCACCGCCGGGCGTGGGCCTGGCCGTCGGCATCGGCGAACACGACCTCGCCGGGGTGGGGCCGTTCCAGCTCACCGGAGAACGCGAGATAGTGCTCGTCGCCGGTCGCGTGGCGCACCTCGAGCGGCCAGGCGATGCCGTCGACGTCGAGGGCGGCGACCGGGATGCCGCTCGCCATCGACGTCGCGTTGCAGAGGTCGACCAGTGGGTGCACCCGTGGCAGGTGCCGGTCGCGCCGGTAGCGGCGCAGCAACGCCTCTGCGGCACAGCGGTACTGGGTCGGCCGCACGCCGAGCTCCGTGAACGCCCGGCGCCAGGCGACGATCTCGGGGAACTGCGACTCCGGCCCGGCGCCCAGCCGCTCCGTGGCACGCGCGAGATGCGGGGAGAGGTCGACGACGGCGTCATCCGTGATGCCGTCGACGAGCAGGACTCCGGGCACGAGTGCCGGGAACTGCGCCCACAGCTCAGCCGAGTGCCGGAACACCGGGCACCTCCTGCTCTCCTGCTCGCCGCCGGGCCGGCGCCAGCCCGGCCGCCAGCCCGACGCCGACGACGAGGATGCCGACCCAGACCGCCGGCCGCGGCCATCCCGCCCCGAGTGCAGCACCAGCGGCCGCGGCGGCGATCGGCGCGACCCCGGTGAGCAGGCCGGCGCGCGCCGAGCCCAATGCGCGCACGGCCGAGTACCAGAGCACGAACGCCACCGCGGTGACCACCACGGCCAGGTAGGCGGCGGCGAGCAGGTCGTCCCGCTCGAGCCGCGCCACGGCATCCGGACCCTCGACTGCCACACCGAGCACGGCGAAGCCCACGGCGCCCAGCCAGACCGAGTGCACCGAGACCCCCCAGGCACCCAGCCGGGGCAGGACCGGGACCGCGAGCAGCGTGAACCCGGCCTCGCAGCACAGCGCCGTCACCGCCCAGGCGACGCCCACGGCATCCGCCCGCCCGGCGCCCTCGACGAGCACTCCTCCAGCAGTCACGACCACCGCCGCCGCGACCCCGCGCGGCGCCGGCACCCGCCCCTCGAGCAGCGGGCCGAGGATGCCGAGCAGCACCGGAGCGC
>JBOFBK010000390.1:0-1530 GCA_051645525.1 Dermatophilaceae bacterium
CGTTCGCCGAGACCGTCGAGCAGCTGGGCGGGTTCTATGTCGTGGAGTCCGACGACCTCCCCGACCTGCTCGACGTGTGCGGCATCCTCGTGGCGATGGGCGATGTCGTCGAGGTGCGCGCCACCGTGCCGTCGCCGGACCAGCCCGGATGACGCCCGCCGGAGGGTGCTCCCGCTCGGGTGCCCCCCGTCGGCGCCGCCGGGATGCGTCACGACGGAGGTCTGCAGCCCTCCTCGCCCCTGGCACGACGCGATTGGTGGTCGGTGTCGCGCGAGGTGACGGAGTGTCTGCTGCGGGCACCACGATCCGGACCCGCCGGACGCCGGCCGTAGACCGCCGGCGTCACGGCGGTGACGGCCCGGAAATGTCGGCCGAGGTGGCTCTGGTCGGCGAACCCGACTCGAGCGGCCGTCTCCGCCGCAGGGACACCCGCGGCCAGCAGCCGACGAGCACGGGCCACCCGAAGGTGCCGCTGATAGGTGTGCGGCGGCACGCCGAATCTGCGGGCGAAGACCCGTAGGAGGTGGTACTTGCTCGTCTGGGTGAGAGCCGCGAGCTCGTCGAGGCTGACGTTCACGGCGAGGTTGTCCGACAGGTGCTGTCGAGCCCGCGAGGAAGGGCAGCCACCCGGCGGTGCGGCGCCGCTGCCGACCACCGGCGCGGCGCGTCGGCACAGGCTCGGGAGGAGCTGCTCGACAAGGCGATACACACCGACCTGCTGTGCGAGCGGCGGCTCCCGGTCGGTCATCGCGGCGGCCAGCTCGGTCACGGCGTCGCCCGTCGAGGCGGCCAGCGAAGGCGCCAGCCGGAAGCTCTCGAACGCGAGGTGGTCGTCACCGACCTGGCCGGTCATCTCCGACACGATGCGGCGCAACGTCTCGCCGTCCACCGAGATCGCCACCGAGGCGAGCGGCAGGTCCGTGCAGTCTCCGTGCACCAGCATCTGCCCGGCCTGGATGGTGTAGACGCCCGGCCCGGCCATCACCTCTCGGCCACGGTGCGTGACGGGTACGGTCCCGAGGTCCTGGCGCCGCACCACGTAGGACTCGAACAGGCAGTCGGCCGGCGGTTGCTGCGCCCAGTGAGCGTCGATGCAGGTCACCCCCGGCACTGCCTCGGAGTGGATGACGCGGATCGGTTCTCGCACCTGTGCTCCCGGGTCGTGGCGTCGATCATGGGGCAGACCGGACTCGAACTGCCTCGAGTTGGAACGGATCCGGCAGGACCGCAACTCCGTTCTAACCAGGCTCGAGCCGATCTTGCACCATCGACCTCGGGTTCGATCGACCGGTCACCATCGCCCACGCGTCAACAGCCGTATCACCTGGAGGCCCTTATGGAACGTCGCAGCACGAGTCCGCCCACGGCATCCGCGAGCCTCGCCGAGCGGCCCGTCACAGCAGCCGACCGGTCCGGGACGACGTCGCTGTCGGCACCGCTCGGTGCGGGCTCCGAGCCGCCCCGCTCAGCTGGTTTCGACGCCGCCACTCGCGATGACGAGGAGTTCACCGGCTCGTTCCGGCACTGCTT
>JBOFBK010000391.1:0-2550 GCA_051645525.1 Dermatophilaceae bacterium
ACGGCTACCCGACCCTTCCGGAGCGCCCGTCCGGCGACCGTGCAGGATGACGACATGCCCACCGCAGTGGTCCTCGTGAACCCCCCGTCGGACTCACGATGAGCACCGCACGCCACGACGTCCTCGTCGTCGGAGGTGGGCCGGCCGGGCGAGCCCTTGCCGGGGCGTGTGCCCGAGCCGGGCTGAGCACCGCGCTCGTCGACCCCCACCCCGACCGGCCGTTCACCGCCACGTACGGCTGTTGGGCCGACGAGCTGCCCGCCGGCCTTCCGTCATCCGTCGTCGCAGCCCGCGCCCGAGGGCGCGCGATCGGTCACCGGATTCACGAACTCGGCTGGGAGTACGCGGTGTTCGACGTTCCCGCCCTTCGCGCCCATCTCGATGCCGGCTTGGGCCCGGTCGACGTGCACGCCGCTCGGGCGGCCGGCCGCGTCGGGCCGGGCCGGGTGGCGCTCGACGGCGGTGGCGAGCTCGCGGCGTCCGTCGTCGTCGACGCTGCCGGCCGCTGGCAGGCTCTCGGTGCGGGTGTCGGTGCGGGTCTCGGTGCGGGCGACCGGCGCCGCATCGCCGCCGAGCAGACGGCGTTCGGGGTGGTCGTGTCGGCGAGGGCCGCGGAAGCCGTTGTACCGCAGGGTGATGCGCTGTTCATGGACTGGCGCGCCCACCACGGCGAGGGCGGCTGGCCCACCTTCCTCTACGGCATCCCGCTCTGCGACGACCGGGTGCTGCTCGAGGAGACCTCGCTCGCCCGCCGGCCGGGCCTTCCCGTCGCCGTGCTGCGGCGCAGGCTCCGCGCCCGGCTCGAGCGGCACGGCATCCGCGTGCCGGATGACGCGCCGACCGAGACCGTGCGATTTCCTGTCGACCGGCCGCGGCACGACACCGACGGTGTCGTCGGGTTCGGGGCCGCCGCCCCGCTGGTCCATCCGGCCACCGGGTTCAGCATCGGCGCGGCCCTGGGGTTGGCCCAGCCGGTGGCGGATGCGGTGGCGACGCACCTCGGTGCCGGGCCCGCCGCGGCAGTGGCCGCCGCGCAGCGCGTCGTGTGGTCGCCGCCTGCCCGAGTGGTGCACGGACTCCGGCGGATCGGCCTGGAGGCGATGCTCCGGATGCCGCCCGCGGAGGTGCCCGGTTTCTTCGACGTGTTCTTCGCCCTGCCCGAGCGTCAGCGGTGGGCCTACCTCACGGGTCGGGCCGACCTCACGGGCACGACGCGCACGATGGCCGGCCTCTTCGCGTCATCCGACTGGCGGCTGCGACGCCGGCTCGTGCTGCCCGCGCTGCTCCCACCGCTGCGCGAGAACACCAACGGATGACGGCGACTGCATCGCAGCTTCCGGCTGAGCAGGACCTCCGCGGTCCCGAAGGCTCGATCTCCGTCGACCGTGACGGTCGCCGTGTGGCGAACATCCCCCCGGAGCTGGGCCGCATCCTCCAGCAGGTACTCGAGACCGTGGCCCGAGGAGGAGCGGTGACGGTGACCTCGATTCCGGCCGAGCTCACGACATCGTCGGCCGCAGCCCTGCTCGGTGTGTCGCGGCCGACGCTGATGAAGATGGTCCGCGAGGGCCGGATCGATGCCCACAAAGTCGGGACGCACACTCGGCTCAAAGTGGAGGACGTCCTGGCTGAGCTACGCGCGCGGCGCTCTCGCGAACGAGCCGCTTTCGACGCGCTTCGCGACCTCGACGTGTGAGTCATAGCGGCGCCAACAGCCGCCTAAGGTTGCGCATGTGCTGGTCGTGGGGGCTCATCGGGTATTCGCCGACTCGAACGTGCTGTTCTCGCGCACGTTGAGGGACTGGCTGGCGCTGATGTACCTCCGTGGTGAGCGATCGGTCTTCACGGTGTTCTGGTCGGAGGACGTGCTCGCCGAGGTGCTCAGCAACCTGCGCAAGGCGCACCCGGAGTGGGACGGCGGCAAGATCAGCGTCATCCGGCAGCACATCGCGGACACCTTCGAGGTGGGTCGCGTCGACGACGTCGCCGTGGACGGCAGCTACACCGGCCACGATCCGCACGATGCCCACGTTCACGGTGCGGCCGTCGCCTGTTGCGCGGACTTCCTGCTGACCTGCAACGTCGCCCACTTTCCCGAGACGCCGGAGTGCGAGGCGATCACGCCGGACGACTTCTTCTGCCTCGTGGACGATGCCGCGCCAGCGCTGGTCACTGATGTCGTTCGGGAGCAGGCGCAGTACTGGGGAAGGAAGTGTGGTGAGGCCGACCTCGTCGGCAATCTCTAGCGCGCCCACGCCTCTAGGTCTGCCGATCGGGTTCACCGGCACCTGAAGGCCATCGCCCTCAAGGGTTGAACAGCGGCGCGATGGCGGCGCCCGATTCATCTGGTGGGACGCCTGCCAGAGGTGATGGCGACAGCGGCGGTCAGCACGTTGGTGTCGAGGACGGTCACGCGCGGTCGAGGTCGGCTGCTGGCGCCGGCTCGTCCGGGACCGCACGAATCTCGACGCCGCCAAGATCGTCACCGAGGTGGATGAGGTCGTCCACCCAGTCGAGGTCGACCGCGCGATCGGTATCGAGTGCCGCAAC
>JBOFBK010000392.1:0-1027 GCA_051645525.1 Dermatophilaceae bacterium
ACGTCAACCTCGGCAGCCCGAAGCAGCTCCAGGAGGTGCTCTTCGACCAGCTCGGCATGCCGAAGACCAAGCGCACCAAGACCGGCTACACCACCGACGCCGACGCGCTCGCCGACCTCTTCGTCAAGACCGAACACCCTTTTCTCGAGGCGCTGCTGCGCCACCGCGACACCGCTCGCCTCCGAGTCACCGTCGAGGGGCTGATCAAGTCGGTGGCGCCCGACCGGCGCATCCACACCACGTACCTGCAGACCATCGCGGCCACCGGGCGGCTGTCGTCGACCGAGCCGAACCTGCAGAACGTGCCGATCCGTACCGAGGAGGGGCGCCGCATCCGGGAGGTGTTCGTCGTCGGCGACGGCTTCGAGTCGCTGATGTCGGCCGACTACAGCCAGATCGAGATGCGCATCATGGCGCACCTGTCCGGCGACGACGGGTTGATCGAGGCGTTCCGCACGGGGGAGGACCTCCACCGCTTCGTCGGCGCGCGGGTGTTCGGGGTACCGCCGGCCGAGGTCACCCCGGAGATGCGCAGCAAGGTCAAGGCGATGAGCTACGGCCTGGCCTACGGTCTCTCGGCCTTCGGGCTGTCCAAGCAGCTGACCATCTCGACCGGCGAGGCGCAGGAGCTGATGGACGAGTACTTCGCCCGGTTCGGCGGCGTGCGCGACTACCTGCGCGAGGTCGTCGCCGAAGCCCGGGCCACCGGCTACACCGCGACGATGCTCGGCCGCCGCCGCTACCTCCCCGACCTGACCAGCGACAACCGGCAGCGCCGCGAGGGTGCCGAGCGGATGGCGCTCAACGCGCCGATCCAGGGCTCGGCCGCCGACATCATCAAGCTCGCGATGAAGGGCGTCGACGCCGCGCTGCGTGCCGAGGGTGCTCGCTCGCGGATGCTCCTCCAGGTGCACGACGAGCTGGTGCTCGAGGTGGCGCCGGGGGAGCGCGAGGCGCTCGAGGCACTGGTGCGGCGCGAGATGGGTGCAGCGGCGTCCATGGACGTCCCGCTCGACGTCAGCGTCGG
>JBOFBK010000393.1:0-1033 GCA_051645525.1 Dermatophilaceae bacterium
GTCGCCACCATCAAGGAGATCGCCAACCTCGCGCTGCTGCGCGGCGACATCGGCAAGCCCGGCGCCGGTCTGTGCCCGGTGCGGGGGCACTCGAACGTCCAGGGCGACCGCACGATGGGGATCTCGGAGAAGCTGCCGGTCCGCTTCGGTGACGCCCTGCGCGCGGAGTTCGGGTTCGAGCCACCGCGTGGGCGCGGCCTCGACGTGGTGAACACCATCCGTGCCATGCGCGAGGGGCGGGTGCGGGTGCTCGTCGGTCTCGGCGGCAACTTCGCGGCGGCGACTCCCGACTCGGGCCTCACCCATGCGGCGCTGCGCTCGCTCGAGCTGAGTGTGCAGATCTCCACCAAGCCCAACCGCACGCACGTGCTGCCCGGCCGGCAGATGCTCATCCTCCCGTGCCTCGGCCGCACCGAGAAGGACGTGCGCCGCGGTGGCTGGCAGGGCGTCACCGTCGAGGACTCGATGTCGAGCGTGCACCTCTCCGTGGGCCGGGCCGAGCCGGCGAGCCCGCACCTGCGCAGCGAGCCGTGGATCGTGTGCCGCATCGCCGAGGCCACCCTCGACGGGGGCCCGGCCGGCTCACGCCTCGACTGGGACGCGATGGCCGAGGACTACTCCGTCATCCGGCAGCACATCGCCGCGGTCGTGCCGGGCTGCGACGCCTACGACGAGAAGGTGCGCCGACCCGGTGGTTTCGTGCTGCCGCACTCACCGCGGGACTCACGCACCTTCGAGACCGCCTCCAGCAGAGCGGAGTTCGCGACTTCGCCGCTGGCGGTACTCGAGGTGCCCGACGGTCATCTGCTGCTCCAGACGATGCGCAGCCACGACCAGTTCAACACGACCATCTACGGCCACGACGACCGTTACCGGGGCCTCGCCGGCGGCCGTCAGGTGGTGCTGGTGCACCCCGACGACATCACGGCGCTGGGGCTGCGGCCCGGCAGCCTGGTCGACATCGAGTCGGTGTGGACCGACGGCTCGCGCCGCACGGTGCACGACTACCGGGTGGTCGCCTACCCGACGCCGC
>JBOFBK010000394.1:0-9251 GCA_051645525.1 Dermatophilaceae bacterium
ATCCGGCATCGCCGCGCCCGGGCGTCATCCGGTCATCCGGCAGTGCCGCGGTGGGCGGCGCGGGCGGCGCGGCCGAGTGGCACGACGAGCGGGGTGCCGGTCACCGGGTCGGGCACGACCCGCACCGCCAGCCCGAGGACGTCCCGCACGAGCGCCTCGGTGACCACCTCGGCCGGCTCGCCCTGGGCCACCACCTGCCCGCCCCGCAGCGCGACGAGATGGTGGGCGTACCGCGCCGCGTGGTTGAGGTCGTGCAGCACCATGACGATGGTGCGCCCGTCGGACTCGTTGAGGGACTCGAGCAGGTCGAGCACCTCCATCTGGTGGGCGAGGTCGAGGAAGGTGGTCGGCTCGTCGAGCAGCAGGATGTCGGTCTCCTGGGCCAGCGCCATCGCGATCCAGGCCCGTTGGCGCTGGCCGCCGGAGAGCGAGTCGACCGGGCGGTCGGCGAGGTCGACGATGCCGGTGGCAGCAAGGGCGCCGGCCACCGCACGCTCGTCGCCGGCTGACCACTGCCGGAACCACGACTGGTGCGGGTACCGGCCGCGGGCCACCAGGTCGGTGACCGTGATCCCGTCGGGAGCGACCGCGGTCTGTGGCAGCACCCCCAGACGGCGGGCCACCTCACGGGTGGGCAGCCGGTGGATGTCCTCGCCGTCGAGCACGACCCGGCCCCCGCGCGCCGGCAGCAGACGGGCGAGCGCCTGCAGCACGGTGGACTTGCCGCATGCATTGGGTCCGACGACGCCGGTGATGCGTCCGGTCGGGATGGACAGCGACAGGTCGCGCACCACCTCCACGTCGTCGTACCCGAGGCAGACTCCGTCGGCACGTAGACGCTCGGATGACGCTGGCCCACCGAGCGCCGGGGCGACCCGCGGAATCCTGCGACCCGGTTCACGAACGGTCGTGGTCATGATGGTGGCCTCTCGTCGGTCGTCGGTCGTCGGTCGTCGGTCGTCCAGTGGTGGGCCGGTCGGTGGTCAGTGGTCGGTGGTCAGTCGGTCGCGCCGGTGCGTTGCGCGCGGGCGAGGAGCCACAGGAGGTACGGGGCGCCGACGACGCCGGTGACGACGCCCACCGGGAGCTCGGTCGGGGCGAAGAGCAGCCGGGCGAGCAGGTCGCTGGCGAGGACGACGACGGCGCCGACGAGCGCGGCCGGGAGCAGGGTCAGCGGGGTACCGATCAGCCGCCGCGCCACGGGTGCGGCGACGAAGGCGACGAAGGCGACCGGCCCGGCCGCAGCGGTGGCGACCGATGCCGCGGCCACCGAGACGAGCACGAGCAGGCGCCGGGTCCGTTCCACCGGCACGCCGAGCCCGGCGGCGGCCTGCTCGCCGAGCTGCAGTGCACGCAGCGGGCGAGCCAGGGCCAGGATGACCGGCAGCAGCACCAGGACCGCCGCGACCGCCGGCCACGCGTCGGCCCAGGTGCGTCCGTTCAGCGAGCCGGTCAGCCAGACCGTGGCCCGGGCTGCGTCGGTGATGTCGGCTCGCGTGAGGAGGTACGACGTCGCGGAGGTCAGCATCGCGCCGACCCCGATGCCGACGAGGACCAGGCGGTAGGGCGGCACCGACCCACCGCGACGTGCGAGCCGATGGACGACCGCGGCGGTCAGCAGCCCACCCGCGAGCGCGGATGCCGGCACGCCGACCGAGGACAGCACACCGACGCCGATGACGCTGCCGGAGGTGATGACGAGAACGGCTGCGGTGGACGCGCCGGCGGTGATGCCGATGATGTCCGGGCTGGCGAGCGGGTTGCGGGCCAGCGCCTGGAGCACGGCGCCGGACAGGCCGAACGCCAGCCCGACGGCCAGACCGGTGAGCGCGCGGGGCAGCCGCAGCTCGAGCACGATGAAGCCGGCATCGGAGGTGGCCGACCCGGCGAGCGCGGCGAGCACGTCACCCACCGGAATGGGGAAGTCGCCGACCGCGAGCGACACGACGAACAGGGTGGCGACCGCGACGCCGAGGCCACACCCGACGAGGAGCGACCGTCGCCGACCGGTCGTCCTCCCGGCACCGACCCGGGGGTGAGCGGCGGACGGCGGGCGAAGGTGCACGGTCGTCATCCGGTCACACCTGGGCCAGGGTGCGCCGGCGGACGAGGGCGATGAAGAAGGGCGCACCGAGCAGCGCGGTGACGATGCCGACCTGGATCTCGCCGGGGCGGGCCACGACGCGGCCGAGGATGTCGGCCGCGAGCAGCAGCACCGGGGCGAGCACGAGGGACCACGCGAGGATCCACCGGTAGTCGGGGCCGACGACGGCCCGCGCGATGTGCGGCACGACCAGGCCGACGAACGCGACCGGCCCGGCCGCCGCGGTCGCCGCACCGACGAGCAGCACCACCACGACCGCGGCGTGCGCGCGAGCCCGGCCGAGCCGCACTCCGAGGGCCCGGGCGGCATCGTCGCCGAGCGCGAGCGAGTTGAGCGAACGACCGCACAACAGGGCGAGGACCAGTCCGGCGACGAGGAACGGCGCGAGGGCCCCGATGACGTCGAGCTCCTGGCCGGCGATCGACCCCACGGCCCAGAACCGGTAGGCGTCGAGCGTGCTGATGTCGAGGAGAAGGACGGCCGAGGTCAGCGACGCGAGCAGCGCCGACAGGGCGGCCCCGGCGAGGGCGAGCTTCACCGGCGACGCTCCACCGGGGCCGAGCGAGCCGAGCGCGTAGACGACCACGGAGGCGACCGCCGCGCCGGCGAAGGCGAACCACACGTAGCCCGCCGGGGAGCGCACCCCGAGGAGGAACACGGCGAGCACCACCGCGAGCGACGCGCCCGCGCTGACGCCCAGCAGGCCGGGGTCGGCGAGCGGGTTGCGGGTGAGCCCCTGCATGACCGCTCCCGAGAGGCCGAGCGCCATCCCGACGAGGACGCCGATGACGGTGCGTGGGACTCGCAGCTCGGTGACGACGACGTGGTCGGGGAGGCCGGTGTCAGGGGCGGTGAGCGCCGCGACCACCGTCTCGAGCGGGATCGGCTTGGCGCCGAACGCCAGGCTCGCGAGCACGAGCAGACCGAGCAGGGCGCCGGCGAGGGCCAGCCCGCCGAGACGCCGCCTCGGCCCGCCGAGCATCCCGGCCGGCCGCGTCGACACCGCGGGCTCGCGGAGCGTCGACGAAGGATGAAGCAGGCTCACGTGAGGTGAGGCTACCCTTCATCCTTGGGGAATCTCGCCGGAGCACCGGGTCACCGGCCCGGGGCCTGTCGAGGAAGCGCCGGAGCAGCCGGGAGTCGAAGTGCCGCACCGTCGAGGTGTAGAGCACCGTGGCGTCGAGCCCTCGGTGGCGGCGAGCGTGGCGTCGAGCAGCGGGCCGAGGATGACGACGACCGGGCCGGTACCGCGGCGGACGACGTGCGCCCCGGGGGCGGACGACATCCGGTTGAACTGCTCGAAGGCGCGTTCCACGAGGACGGAGGCGAAGGTGTGCACGATCGGCCGCAGCCCGGCGAGCGCCATCCCCGCCCCGGCGCTGACGAGCAGCTGCTCGCGGATGCCGACGTTGGCCACTCGGTGCGGATGCCGCCGCCGCACCTCGCTGAGGTACTGGCGCTCGAGGGCCTCGTGGTCGCCGCCCTCGTCGAGCTCGGCGTCGCCGACCAGCACCACCACCCGGGAGGTCAGGCCCTGGGCCCGGAGCCCGGGCGCTGTACCGACGCCGAGCGGCAGGCCATGGCCGAGCGAACCGGACGAGATCTCCACGCCCGGAACGAGATTGCGGTCGGGGTGGTGCCCGGGCGGCGAGTCGAACGCGGCCCAGCCCGGCAGCCAGGACTCCGGAACGAACCCGCGGTCGGCGAGCACCGCGTAGTACGCCATCGGCCGTGACCTTTGGAGAGATAGAACCGGTCGCGCGCCACGTCATCCACGCGTTCCGGCGAGATCGCGAGCACTCGCTCGTAGAGCACCCGCAGCACATCGAGTGTGGAGGTGGCAGCGGCGGCGTGCTTCTCGTCGCCGGTCATCAGGGTCATCAGTCGCCGCAGCTCGGCGGCGCGATCGAGCACGTCGGTCCGAGGTGTCATGGTCGAGCCTCGGACCTCATGTTCACTTGAAGTCAAGGGTAGATCCGGTCGACTCGACGGCACCACGGGGCACGCTCCCAACGAGAACTTAGGGTAGCCTAATTCGACGTGACGACGAATCGAGAGACGACGAATCGGAGGGCACCGGACCGCGAGACGGCGGGACGGGTCACGGCGGAGCGGGACGGGGCGTGGCTGTCGGTCGCGATCGTCGGTCGGGTGACCAAGATGGCCGTCGACGAGTTCGCCCGGCACCTCCGCGACGCGATCGCCGACGACCAGCCGTACGTCGTGGTCTTCGACCGCAGCGCGATGACCGCCCCGACCGCCGACGGGCGCGCCGCCCTCGAGCAGTGGGAGCACGAGCTGATGCCGGAGGTGGCCCGCACGATCACCGGCTGGGCCGACGTCTACGACACCCGCCGGGCCGAGACGTTGCAGCAGAGCGACCGCGGCGGCGCGGACGCCGGGTACCCGCACCGCATCTTCGACGACCTCGCGGCTGCGCGGTCCTGGTGTCGCGAGCTGCTCGCCAGGCGCACGTCCACCGACCCGGTTCGTCCCTGAGAGCGAAGGAGAAGCTGTGCCACGCCACCCAGCCCGTCGCCTGCTGACCGCGCTCGTCGCACCGCTCGCCCTGCTCGGGGTGGTCGCCTGCGGACAAGGAACCCCGAGCGGGAGCGACAACGCGAGCTCGCCGTCATCCGCCGACGACCCGCGGCGCATCGTGGCGCTCGACGACTTCGCCGCCGTCCAGGCGCTCAGTCTCGGCGTGCGACCCGACTACGTGCTCACCGCGTTCCGGTATGAGACCACCAAGGCCGTCTTCGACGACCTCGGCATCCGGACCGGGCCCTACGGCGCCGAGCTGAGCGTCGAGAAGGTGCTGGCCGAGCGGCCCGACATCGTCATCGGCGTGTCTTTGCCTACGACCGTCGACAAGGAGAAGCAGCTCGCCGAGCGGGCCGACGTCACGATCGTCGACTACGCCGGCAGCTGGCAGGACCAGCTGCGCGAGACCGCCGCAGCGCTCGGCCGGCAGAGCCAGGCCGCGGAGGTCGAGCAGCGGGTCCAGGCCCAGGTCGCAGACCTCCGGGCGGACCTGCGGGGCAACGGACTTGCCGGTGAACGGATTTCGGTCATCGGCGACAACGAGGGACTGTTCAGCCCGCCGTCCGACACCGTGTTGGGTTCGGTGCTCACCGACGTGGGGCTCGCCCGCCCGGACGCGCAGCGCAAGGCCAACACGCCGCCGTTCGTGACGTTCAGCGCCGAGGGCCTGCTCGATCACGACGGCGACCACGTGTTCGTCCTCGACGAGGCGGCGTACGACGGTGACGGGCTCGCCCGCTCGCCGCTCTGGCCGCGGATGCAGGCCGTGGCCGACGACGCCGTGGCGCGTGTCAACGGCGAGACCTGGCTGGGGACGTCGGCGTTCTCGGTCGACTGGGTGCTGCGCGACCTCCGGTCGGTGCTCGTCGACGGCTCGGCTCCGGCGACCGGCGCGGATGCCGCGGCGCGGTTCGCCCAGTTCACCCGGGCCGGCTGAGCAGCGCGAACCACTGGCTCATGACCACGTCCTCGGTCGGCACGAGCCGGTAGTGCTCCGCGGAGGCGAAGAGCACTCACATCACCATTCCTGGTCATATAGTTGAGGAGTGCTGTCTACTCACCGGCTGTGCTCGCGGCTCGCGGCCCTTCTCGCCACTGCCGAGCTGAACAACCGGCAGGCGGCGTACGCCGTCGGATGCACTCCGACCAGGATGGGCGACTACCTCGCGGGGCGGGTCGTCCCCTCGGCTCTGGTCCTGCTTACGCTCGAGGATGCCGCCACACAGGCAGCCGGCCGGCAGTGGATGCGCGCCGCCGATGTCGTCGATGCCGTTGCCGAGCACGCCGACACCGATCCGGTGTGGGCCATGCGGGCGTTGCTCCAGGGACGCGACCAGTCGCGAGCCCTCAGCACCCTGGTCCGACGCGCGATCTGGTGCACCGGACACCCGCGGCGTCCACTGCCGGGCCCGTGGAAGGCTCTGGCGCATACGGTGCTGCGCGACAGCGCCGATGACGGGCGGCCGCTGCCGCGATGGCTGACCGCACCGACGGCGCTTCGCGAGTCGTGGGCGCCACTGCCGGTGAGAGCGGGGCGTTCTCTCGACGAACGTCTCGCCCGGCTCGGCATCGAAGTCGACCGACGCGAGCTCACCACTGCATGAGCTTCGACCTCGATGCCGACCGCATCCGAGCGCTGCTCGACGAGCTCGACCGGCGGCTGAAGGCCGGGGAGGTCGCCGCAACGCTCTACATCGTGGGAGGAGCTGCCATCTCGCTGTCTCTCCCCGGCTCTGATCGTCGGACGCAGGACGTCGACGGCATCACAGATGACGACCGGGTTGCCGAGCATGCCGCCGCGATGGCCGGCGAGCTGGGCCTGCCGGAGAACTGGCTCAACGACTCCGCCCGCGCGTACATCCCGTCCGTCCCCGAGCGAGGATCGACGCGTCCACCTGCCCCGGGTCTGCACATCGAGCTGGCGCCGCTGGAGCATCTGCTGGCGATGAAGCTCGCTGCCGGTAGGGCGCGCGACCGCGTGGATATTCGCGCCCTGGCCGACGCACTCGGTGTCACCGCCGAGCAAGCGGTGCAGATAACGATCGACGTCTATGGGGTCGACTACCTGGAGACGATCACGTCGGTCGAGGACGTCACTCTCGACGCACACGCGATCATCGGCAGCCAGTAGGAGACCACTGTCGCCGGATGCCGCTCGTGGGTCGGGCGCAGGTGCTGTTCGGCGAGCGTCGGGGTAACTTTCTGCTCACTGAGCGACACCAGCTGCGACATGCGTCGCACCGTCGTGGGCGGCGACGGATGCCGTCCCGGCCGACACGACGAACCACGTCGGCCGGAACTACGCTGCGTCGCGTGATGGGCCCGCACGACACCTACGCCGCAGCGTTCGATGCGCGGTGTGCCGCCGCTGACGGCCCCGGGATGCGTCGTGTCGACGAACCGGGAGTCCGAGGCGTTGTTCCGGTCGACGGCCGATCGCGCGCCGAGCTGTTGGTGCTGGACGACCGAGCCCTCGACGCACTGTCCGTGGTGTTGCCGCTGACCTCGGCCGGAACGGTCCGGGTCTACGAGGCAGCCGACCGGTGCGCCGAGCTGATCCGCCAGGACCGGAGGTGGACGCCGACGGCGGCTACCGCGATGACGTGTCGAGATCTCGGCGACATGCCCACACCCCCGCTGCCCGACGGCCTGACGCTGCGGCCGGTACGCCGCATCGCGGAAGACCCACCGGATGGGGTGCCGCTGACCGATGCGGTCGCGGCGGTCGCTCGAGCGGTGGCACCCCGTGAGGTGTCGACCGCGATACTCGTGGCGTACCTGAGGTCGCTGCCGGCAGGTACTCAGCTGTTGGCGGCGGTCGACGACGATGGTGTGGTGCGCGGCACCAGCGGGTCGCGGACCTTCCTGTCGGACGCCTACGTGTTTTTCGTCAACACCGACCCCGGCTCGCGTCGCCGCGGTGTGGCGCTGTCCATGACGGCAGCAGCGCTGCACTCGGCGGTGAGATCAGGAGCGGTCCGGGCCAGTCTCGACGCCAGCGGGCCCGGCATCCGCCTCTACCGGCGACTGGGCTTCACTGCCGTCACTCAGATCACCCAGTTCTCCCGACCTGACTGACCCACAGGCCAGCCCGTTGGGAAGGTTCGCGTCGACCAAGCACATCCTCGGGTGATCCGAACAAGTCCGGCTCCGCCTTGCCCACCGGCGTAGCGACTGCCCGGCGCCGTCGCCGTCGACGCAGCGCCTCGGTCCGCTGACGTCCTGCTCAGAGAGCTGGCGAGGGGACTCGAACCCCTAACCACCTGTTTACAAGACAGGTGCGCTACCGATTGCGCCACGCCAGCGGGCACCGAGCCACACCGGCCCGGGCACCCGCACATGGTACGGGCGCGGGCGCCATCGGCTCGCAGGCGCTCGGCGTCATCCGCTGGGCGGCGTGGGCGTCATCCGGCCCCGGGCACCCGGCTCAGAGGCGACCGTCGCGGAAGGCCCGGAAGGCGGCCTTCGACTCGGACCCGAGGAGGACGATCGACTGCCCCCCGGACGTGCCGAACCCGCCCTTGGCGACGTGCCGCCCGATCGCCTTCGGGTCGGCTCGCATGAACTGCGCGGCGAAGGTCAGCGCCTCGGTGGCGGAGAGGTCGGTGTCGGCGTTCGGGCTGAGCAGGGACAGCGTCGTGGCGAGGATCCGCGGCCCGGCCAGCCGCGCGGCGGCGGCGCCGGCCACGAGGATGTCGCCCTGGTGCCGGGACCGGCCGAAGTCGCCGTCGGGCAACGACTTCCGCTCCCGGGCGTAGGCCAGCGCCTCGCGACTGTCGAGAGTGTTGCGGCCGGCCTTCACCGTGACGCCACCCTGGGTGATCGTGCGCGGCACCGTCATGGGCACGCCGCCGCTGTAGCCGACGAGCTGGATGAAGCCCTTGAAACCCACCGCCACATAGCCCTGGATCGGCAGGCCGGTCACCGATCGCACGGTCTGCAGCTGGCCGGGCCCGCCGGCCTGGGCATACGCGGCGTTGATCTTGGCCCGCCCACCCCCGGGCATCGGCGCCCACAGGTCGCGCGCGATGCCGAGCACCCCGCCGCCGCCCTTGCCGTCGACGCCGAGCACCTGGAGCGTGTCGCCGCGGGTCCCCTTGAGGTTCTGGTCGAACCGCGCGTCGGACCCGACGGCCAGCACGAACCGCGGCCCGGCCGGCAGCTGCGCCGGCTTCCCGAGCGAGGGCCACCACCCACCGGCGAGCTGCCAGCGCGGGCCCACGGCGAGCGTCACGTCATCCCCGGCCGTGACGACCGCGACCTTCTCCTTCTTCCACGTGCCGACGGTGGCGGTCGCCACGATGCCGCTCCGGCCGGCGTATACCTTCGTGAGCAGCGCGGTCAGCCCGGCGTCGCCACCGCGGACGACCACTGGTGGCGTCGGGGTGGGCGTGGGCGTCGGCGTGCCGGATGACGGTGCCGCCGCCGCCGAGGTCGGCCCGGTCGCCCGACTCGCCGGGTCGTCGGAGCACCCACCCGCAAGAGTGACCGCGAGAGCGATGACCAGGACGGAGCCGGTGGCGGCACGGGTGCGCATGGTGCACCACCGTAGGTTCTGCAGCCGCGCGGCACCTGGCGATCGACGGAAGGTCACGACATCCTC
>JBOFBK010000395.1:0-7763 GCA_051645525.1 Dermatophilaceae bacterium
GGGCCCCCCCCCCACGGATCGGGCCAGGCCGTAGCGGCCCGTGGAGGTGTGCCGGGACCTAAGGCGTCACTTCAGCGCGATCGCGGTGAAGTCGTAGGTGCCGAAAGCAGTCGGCTTCACGTTAGTCACCTTGTCGGACCAGCCGAAGGTGGCCTTGACGTGCCACAGCGGGACCGATGGGAAGTCACCCTGGAGCAGCGCCTCGGCCTCCTGGTACTTAGCTTTCGACGCGGCCTCGTCCTGCTCGGCTGCCGCCTCCTGGAGCAGCTTGTCAAACGCCGGGTTCGAGTAGTCCCCGTCGTTCGACGATGCATCGGTGGCGAAGATCGGGGACAGGAAGTTCTCGATCGACGGGTAGTCGAACTGCCAGCCGGTGCGGAACATGCCCTTCATCTTCCGATCGGTGATCTGTGTGCGGAAGGTGCTGAAGTCGACGACCGGCTTCGCCTGACACTCCACACCGAGGGCGTCGTTGATGCTGTTGCAGACGGCCTCGGTCCACGGCTTGTGGTCTGAGTCGGCGTTGTACGACAGCGTGATCGTGCCTGTGAAACCGCCGACCTCGTCGAGGAGCGCCTTTGCCTTGGCGGCGTCGTACGTGCAGAACTCGCCACAAGCGCCCTCCTTGAAGCCGTCGACGACCGGGGAGACCCATCCGGTGGCTGGAGTACGGGTGTTGTTGAAGATCTGCTTGACGATCGTCTCGCGGTCGATGGCCATCGAGATCGCCTTACGGAGCTTGGGGTCGGCGTAGGCAGGATCCACCTTCGTCGGGGGGAATGTGATGGACTGGAAGATGCCGACCTCTTCCTGCGCGTTGCGGTCGGGAAGGTCGGTCTTGAACTTGTCGTCGATCAGCGCGCTGGTCGGCACGGTGTCGGTAACGTCGAGATTGTTGCCGACGACGTCGTTGTACGCGGCATCGGCGTTCTCGTAGATCTTGAAGGTGACCTTGTCGACCCTGCCGCCGAAATCACCGGAGTAGTCGGCGAACTTTGACAAGACCATCGACTGGTTCTTCGTCCACGAGTCGAGCTTGTACGGGCCTGACCCAATCGGCTTGTCGCCAAACGTTTTCGGGTCCTTGAAGAACGCGTCGGGCAGCGGTGAGAACGCCGAGTAACCCACGCGCACCGCGAAGTTCGCAACTTTGTCGGTCGTCTTCACCGTGAAGGTGGTGTCGTCAACGACCTTGAGACCGGAGAGCGTCTCGGCTTTCGGGGTGAAGCCCTGGCAGGGGTCCTCCTCGTTGGGGCCGGCGCACTGAGTGTCGGCGTAGCCCTCGATCGGCTCCATGAAGTAGCCCGACTTCTGCGCGTTGGGGCCGTAGGCGGCGTAGTTCCACGCGTCGACGAAGTTCTTCGCCTTGATGTCGGTGCCGTCATGGAACTTGCGACCGCTCTTGAGCTTGATCGTGAAGTTCTGGTTGTCTTCGGTCTCGATCGACTCGGCGATGTCGTTCTGCGGCTCGGCCGTATCGGGGTCGTATCGCACCAGCTTGCTGAAGATCGCGTCGATGACGTTGCCGCCGCACGTCTCGTTGGTGTTGCTCGGGACGAGCGGGTTCTGGGGGTTGCACCCGAAGACCGTGATCTCCCCACCTGTCCGGCCGGCCGAGGTGTTCTCGGTCTCGTCGCTGCCCCCACCGCACCCGGCGGCGAGCAGGGCAACGGCGGACATGGCCGCAATCGCGACCGTGCGAGTATTTCCTCGCATTGACGTCCTCCTACGTGATCAGGGCTCACCCGGGATCGGGTGATCGCGTCAGTGAGCCGCCCTGGTCGGGCGCGTCTCGGTGGCGCACATTCTGCGTGCCCGGTCAATAAAAGACCACCAGCCGGACGGATGGAAGGCACGGACGCCGACGAGACCCGATTGTGACCGAACCGCGACCGTCTCGTCGCCGGCACCCAGGATGCCGACACCCACCCGCTACGGTGGCCCCGTGGCCGGCTACGACGACGATCTCCGCCTCGCCCACGTGCTGGCCGACGCGGTCGAGCGACTCACCGTCGCGCGTTTCCGGGCCGAGGACCTCGTGGTCGAGACCAAGCCTGACCTCACCCTGGTTAGCGACGCCGACCGCGAGGCCGAGGAGCTGCTCCGCGCCCAGCTGTCCCGCACCCGCCCGCGCGACGCGGTCATCGGTGAGGAGCTGCCACCCACCGGCTCGAGCCGCAGGCAATGGGTGGTCGATCCGATCGACGGCACCCACAGCTTCGTGCGCGGGGTGCCGGTCTGGGCCACCCTGATCGCCCTAGTCGATGACGGCGTGCCCGTCATCGGCCTGGTCGCGGCTCCCGCACTCGGCCGACGCTGGTGGGCGGCACAAGGGTCGGGGGCGTGGGCCGGTCGCAGCCTCACCAGCGCGAAGCGGATCTCGGTCTCCGGTGTGTCGCGCCTCGAGAACGCCTCGCTGTCGCTGTCGAGTGTCGGCTCCTGGGACAAGGTCGGGCGGCTCACGGCCGTGCTCGACCTGGCCCGCGACTGCTGGCGCGAACGTGCGTACGGCGACTTCTGGTCGTACATGCTGCTCGCCGAGGGTGCGGTCGACATCGCCGCCGAGCCGGAACTGAGTCTGCACGACATGGCGGCTCTCGTCCCGGTCGTCACCGAGGCCGGCGGCCGGTTCACCTCGCTCGGCGGCGTCGACGGCCCGTTCGGCGGCAACGCGGTGGCGACCAACGGCCTCCTCCACGACGACGTCCTCGCCCGCATCGGCACCGCGTGATCGGAAAGGCACCGAGAGTCCCTGCACGCGCAACTCAGTGAGGCCCACCGCGCGGCAGCCCGATGTGATCGGCGAGGATTCACGGTGTCGCACTTCAGGGTGATGCGCCGACGGGTCGACAGGGCCGCAACCCTCGTCTGGGGCCACGGGGGCGCGGACCCGTGTGGTCAAAACAGTGATGCCTGGTCGGGTTCGGTCGGCCCGCCCTCCAGCGCCAGCAGGGACGCCTTGCGCTCGAGCCCGCCGGCGTAGCCGGTGAGGGTGCCGTCGGACCCGACGACGCGGTGACACGGCAGCACGATCGGCACGGGGTTGGCCCCGTTGGCCGCGCCGACCGCTCGGGCCGCGCCGGGCGGCATCCCGAGCCACGCAGCGAGCTTTCCGTACGTGGTGGTGCTCCCCCACGGGACGGTCGCGAGCAGCGTCCACACCCGCTGCTGGAACGCCGTGCCCGCCGGGCGCAGTGGAAGGTCGAAGACCCGACGCTCCCCCGCGAAGTACTCGGCAAGCTGACGATGCGCCTCCGCCAGCACGTCGACGGACGCCGCACCGACCTCGTCGCCCGGCGGGTCGGCCGGGGATCCCCCGAACCGTGCCGGGCCAGGCGGCATTGCCGCGGCCGACGAGCGGGTCGCCGGCGAGCCGTCGAACCGGATGCCGACGAGCGCACCGTGCCGTTCGACCAGCTCGAGCCGGCCGATCGGCGAGTCGACGACTCGCGACCGGTCGGTCGCGGCATCCGAGGCGAGCGACCCGGCATCCGTACGGAGCGGTTCGACGTCCATGCGCATGATCATGGCGTCACAGGCCGACAGCGACCACCGGCCGACCCACCCGGGTCTCGAGCGGGCCGGCGATCGCCGAGGCGTCACCGACGAGCACCACGGTCCACGCGCCGGTGGCCACCCGCCGGTACGCGGTGTCGAGGTCGTCCCGGGTGAGCGCCGCCACGGCGCGCAGGTTCGTGGTCGTGAAGTCGAGCGGCAGTCCTTCCAGGGCAAGGGCGGCCGTCTCGTCGGCGACCGCGTCGGCCGTGGCGTACCGGCCGGGCGCGGTCTTGCTGACGAAGTCGACCCCGGAGCGGACCTCGGCGTCGGTGAACCCGTCGCGCGCGGCGTCGTCGAGGATGCCGAGCAGGATGCCGACCGCGTCGGCCGTGACCTCCGAGCGCACCGAGCCGGTGGTCACGAACGACCCGCCCGCGACTCGCGGCCGGAAGCCCGACCGGATGCCGTAGGTGTAGCCCTTCTCCTCGCGCAGCACGGCGTCGAGGCGGGCGCTCGGCGAGCCGCCGAGGACGAAGGAGATCACCGGGTGCGGCGCCCAGCCGTGCGGCGTGGACCGGTCGGGACCCGGGCAGGCGACCGCGATCTCGGTCTGCACCGAGCCGGGCCGGTCGACGACCACCACCCGCGCGGCATCCGGCGCAGGCAACGGAGCCACCGGGCGGGGCCCGGTCTCGTGACCGGTGGCCGACCACTGACCGAGCGTGGAGCCGAGCACGGCCAGCGCATCGGTGCCGACGAGATCGCCGGCGAGCACGACCGTGGCACCTTGAGGGCCGATCGACCGCTCGTGCCAGCGGCGGATGTCCTCACGGCCGAGCCGGCCGATCGACTCGGCCGTGCCAGCGATCGGGGTGGCGGCCCGCTCGCCGGGCGCCCACAGGGTTCGCGCGAGCTCGCGGCCGGCTCGGTGCGCCGCAGAAGCGCGCTCCTGCTCGATCTCGGCCCGGCGGTTGCGCAGGATGCGGTGCACCTCAGGCTCGGGGAATGCCGGCTCGGCCAACGCGGCCGTGACCAGCCCGGCGGCAGTGCGCAGATGACGTTGCGGCACGTCGGCGTCGACGAGCAGGCCACCGTCGGAGGCGCCGGCCCCGAGCACCATGCCGTGCCGCTCCATCAGCTCGGCGAACTCCTCCGGGCCGTGCGTGGCGGTTCCCTCGTCGAGGAGGCGGGCGGTCATGGACGCGACGCCCTCGAGACCTGCGGGCTCCGCCGAGAGCACCGCGGGCACGACGATCCGGAGTGAAAGCACGTACTGGCCCGGTACGTGATGGAGCAGCACCCGGATGCCGTTGTCGAGCGTGTACTGCTCAGGGGCAGGGAAGGCCCATGGCTCCGGCGGCGACACGAGCGGGCGGGCGACGCTCACGCGACCGCCTCCGCCGGGGCGTCGTCGGCCGCGAGGTACGCGACCACCGCGCGGTGCTCCGGCCGCAGCCAGGCTCGGGCTGCGGCGAGCACCTGCTCGGCATGGATCGCGGTCAGCCGGTCCAGCCGGGTGTTGACGACGCGCGGGTCGTCGTGGAGCAGCAGGTGGTGACTGATCAGGTCGGCGCGCTCCTCCTGGCCGGCGAGCGCGGTGAGCCAGGCCCGCTCCGCCTGGGCCAGCGACGCCTCGAGCTCGACCTCTGTGGGCCCGTCGCCGAGGAACCTCTGGAGTTCCTCGAGCACCACGGCCTCCACCGCGCCGGGGTCGGCATCCGGGGCGACATCGGCGACGAGCACCCCGAGCGAGACACCGTCGACGAGACCCCAGGCCGACGCGTGAACGCCGAGTGCGCTCTGTTCTCGGCGGACCAGCCGGCGCACCAGCCGGCTCGAGGAGAGCCCGGCGAGGCAGTCGAGGGCGACGCTCGCGGCGAGGAACTCGTCGGTGCCGTCCACCGGCAGCCGAAAACCGAGGTGTAGCCGGTCGTTGGGGACCGACTCGTGCCGGTCGACCCGCACGGGCTCGGCGAGCGGCCCGACCTGCGGCAGGGGCGGCCTGGGCCCGGAGGCCCGGCCGGTGAGCCCGCCGAAGTAGCGCTCGACCGCCGCGAACCCGTCATCCGGCTCGATGTCTCCGCACAGGGTGAGCACGGTGTTGTCAGGAGCGTAGAAACGCCGGAAGAAGTCGTGCACGTCGTCGAGGCCGGCGGCGTCGAGGTCGGCCATCGAGCCGATGGTCGGATGGTGATACGGGTGCCCCTCGGGAAAGACCGCGGCATAGAGGTCGACCAGAGCGTTGCCGTAGGGCTGGTTGTCGTACCGCTGGCGCTTCTCCTCCTTGACGACGTCGCGCTGGTTGTCGAGGTTGTCCTGCGTCACGGCGTCGAGCAGGTACCCGTGCCGGTCGGCCTCGAGCCACAGCGCGAGCTCGGCGGCCCCGGTGGGCACCGTGGCGAAGTAGTTGGTGCGGTCGAACCAGGTCGTGGCGTTGAGCCGGCCCCCCTCGGCCATCAACGCCTCGAAGTGCTCACCGCTGCGCACGTTGCGCGAGCCCTGGAACATCAGGTGCTCGAAGAGGTGAGCGAACCCGGTGCGCCCGGCGACCTCGTGCCGCGAGCCCACGCCCACCCAGATGTTGACGGTGACGTTCGGCACCGTGTGATCGGGAGAGATGGTGACGCGCAGACCGTTGGCGAGGGTGCGCGAATGGATCGGGTAGTCCAGCGGCATGGCGGTCACCCTACGTGCCGCGGCATCGGCCCGCTGGGCAGTGCCACCGCCCGGGGCTCAGCGCCTGGAGTCGAGCTCGTCCATGGCTCGCCGGGCGAACACCTGCTGCTCGGTGGCCACCCGCTCCGAGCGCCCGCGGCCCACGAAACTCACCGCCCAGTGCAGGAGGGTGGTCACGCGGTGCTTGAAGCCGATGATGTAGACGAGGTGCACCGCCAGCCACAGCACCCACGCGATGAAACCCGAGAACCTCAGCCGGCCGATCGACGCGACCGCGCTGAACCGGGAGATGGTCGCCATCGACCCCTTGTCGCGGTAGCGGAACCGGCCCTGGGGCGGTGTGCCGTCGAGGCGCCTGCCGATCTCCTTCGCCGCGTACCGACCGCCCTGGATCGCCACCTGCGCCACACCCGGGAGGTCGTCGAGCGTGACCATGTCGCCGACGACGAACACCTCGGGATGCCCCGGGAGGGTGAGGTCGGGCTGCACCCGCACCCGGCCGGCACGGTCCAGCGCAGCGCCGCTCTGCTCGGCGAGCTGGCCGGCCAGGGAGCTGGCCTGGACACCGGCCGCCCAGACCTTGGTGAGGGCCTCGATCCGACTCGTGTCGCCGTCGGGGTTCCTCACCACGAGACCGTCGGCGTCGACATCGGTGACCAGCGTGCGCAGCCGCACGTCGACTCCCATCTTCCGCAGCCTGGACCGCGCGGCCTCTCCCAACCGCTCGCCGAACGCGGGGAGCACCTGGTCGACGCCGTCGACGAGGATGACGCGGGCGCGAGTGGGGTCGATGCGCCGGAAGTCGTGGCGCAGGGTGCGCCGGGCCAGCTCGGCGATCTGACCGGCCATCTCGACACCGGTTGGTCCGGCTCCGACCACGACGAACGTCAGGGCACGCTCGATGTCGTCGTCGCTGGTGGCCAGCTCGGCGATCTCGAACGCGCCGAAGATCCGACCACGCAGCTCCAGGGCGTCGTCGATGGACTTCATACCCGGGGCGAACTCGGCGAACGCGTCGTTCCCGAAGTACGACTGCCCGGCGCCGGCCGCCACCAGCAGTGTGTCGTAGGGGTGCACGGTCTGCCGGCCGAGCAGCTGGGAGGTGACCGTCTGCGACTCGAGGTCTATCCGGGTCACCTCGCCGAGCACGACACGAGCATTCTTCTGACGGCGCAGCACCTCGCGGGTGCTGGGTGCGATCTCGCCCTGGGAGAGGATGCCGGTGGCCACCTGGTAGAGCAGTGGCTGGAAAAGGTGCTGCCCGGTGCGGGCCACCAGGGTGATGTCGACGTCGCGGCGCCGCTTGAGAGCCTGGGTGCCGAAGAGGCCGCCAAAACCGGAGCCGACGACGACGACCCGGTGACGGTCGGTCCTGGACGGATGACGGGTGGCTGGCTGGGTGGCGGTCACACCTCATTCAACCGCGTAGCACGCCATGTCATGCCGTTAGGGTCCGGCGATTGGCGCAGGACTGCACCGATCGAGGCCACCGGTCAGGACGGGTGGGGCAGGTACCGATTGACGATGCTGCGGTACGCCCAGGATGATGCCTTGGTCAGTCATGGGCAACGCAGTCGGCCCGGACCGTG
>JBOFBK010000396.1:0-5294 GCA_051645525.1 Dermatophilaceae bacterium
TCGGCGATGACACCCTCGACCTCGTCCTCGACGACGCCGGTTCCGTCCGCACGCCGGACGATCTCACCCCGGCCCTGGACGGTGCCCCCACCGCCACGACACCCCCGGTCACCAGCGCGGCCGGCACTCCCACCACCCCCACCGAGACGCCCGTCCTGGGCCGCCCCGGCGATGGCAGGGGCCGCGTCAGCGACCTGCTCCACCGCCCGACCACGCTCTGGCGGCCCGACCCGCCACCTGGAACCCACACCACGGCGTCCGGCGTCCACGTCCCCGACAGCTACCTCGACGACATCCACCGCGACGACCCCATCCTGGACGCCGTCACCGGCGGGACCAAGATGGCTGACCAGAACGCCAAGCCGGGTGACATCAAGAGAGCAGATGGGATTTTCGGGCAGATCTTCAAGTTGCATACGGAAGACTGGCAGACGGGCGAAAAATACTCGGGGACGGCCTTCGGAGTGCATGAAGGAGATGGCGTACTCACGCTCATGACAGCCCGGCACAACGTCTCCAGCGGCTACATTGAGGACTACGCTCAGGAGCTGAGGATCACTGGTATCACATATCCAGTACCCGGCGTTCGACAGTACGAAGAGATCGACCTGCTACCCGGCCAGTATGCGGTTCGGAACAGCCCAGGATATCCGACGTATGAAGATCTCGAGACGAATGAAGCCAGCTACACCGTTGCTCGTGGCAGCGCGGCTGACGTCTCTCTCGTGTATGTCCCGACGACGACAGAGTTCCCCACTCGCGGATCGCACCCGTTCTCACTCGCGGGGCAGTCGCCGGGCAACAGATACCAGCTGTTCAATCTCAATCGACCACCTCTGGTACCTGGCACCCGGGTATTCAGCGCAGGCTATCCCAGCGGATCCCTCAATCTCTCCGACGACTTCCCTGCGATGGCAGAGAACGCCCTCTTCGGTGCTGATAACGTGATCTCTCGGCAGCGGCAGCTGTTCCTCGACACAGGTTTTCTCACGCCCGTTAAACGTGACACGCTGCCCGAGAACGTGGCTTTGTGGAAGCCCGGGGTGAACTATTTCAGCTACTATTCTCGGCCCAGTTCCAGTGGATCTCCGGTATGGCTCTACGACTACAACGGAAACCCCCAGCTGGTGGGCGTTCACGTGCTGGGCACGAGGGGCGGCCACACGACCTTCAGCGCTCCAGGACGGCTTCCGTATGGCACTCCATTCAGCCAGCAGCAGTCGTACGAGAGCGTCATCGCTCCGCCGGAGGACGGCATCGACTTTCACGGCGCTCGCGGTGACATTGCAGGAGCGGTCCGGCTGCATGACGGCCTCTGGCGATGGGCCCAGTACTACTCGACCCGGCCGGGCCGATGATGTGGCGCGGCTGCATGGCAGCAGGCCCGATACGGGCCGTGACCGACATCCGGGGGCCCGCGCCACGGGTCCGGCAACGAAGCACCACAGCGACATCGAGGGTCGCATCGCGGTGGTCGGCCAGCACGTCGTCGGCGACCGCGGGTGGGAGCTCGATACCGATGACGGCCTCGAGGTCGGCCCGTCGGTCGAAGGTCCACTCGATGTCCAACTGCTCGGTGGTGAACCCCTGCCGATCCCAAAATCGTTGCACCGCAGCCGGGTCGTAGCCCGGGTAGCCGCGCCGGAACCACGACCCGAAGGTCGACCGGGTCGCGTCGACGTCGACCACCACGACCACGCCGCCGGGCCGCAGCACCCGCTCGGCCTCGGCCAGCCCGGGTTCGCACCCGGCACCGAAGAAGTACGCGTACCGCGCGTGCACGAGGTCGACCGACCGGTCGGCGAACGGCAGCGCCTCGGCCGCGCCGGCCGCGACGACAGCGGTGGCGGTGGCGGTGGACCCGGCCGTGTGGCGCGCGGCGAGCGACGTCATCCGCTCGCGCGCCCTCCTCACCAACGGGAGGTGCGGCTCGACGCCGACCACCCGGGCGCCGGCCGCCGCGAGCCGCGGCAGGTGGAACCCACTGCCGCACCCGACGTCCACGACATCCGCCCCGGCGAGCGGGTGCACCCGGGCGATCGCCGCGTCGACCACCCCGGCCCGGTCGGCGGCGAGGTTCTCGAGCTCGTAGGTGTCGGGCGCGTCCCAGATGTTGGGGCTGCGGATCACGACGAGCCGGCCGCCCGGCGCCCGGAGCTCTTCTTGCCGGCGGCGACGGTCGCCGGGTGCACGAGCAGGGGGATGAGCGCCCGGCCGCCGGTGGAGCGGGCTCGGCGCACGAGGTCGAGGTGCGCCTCGCACCGCTCGGCGAGCAGCTCGTAGGCGGCTGGGCCGATCAGGGCCACCAGCTCGGCTCTGCTCGAACGG
This sequence comes from Dermatophilaceae bacterium, assembly GCA_051645525.1. Classification (GTDB taxonomy): domain Bacteria; phylum Actinomycetota; class Actinomycetes; order Actinomycetales; family Dermatophilaceae; genus JBOFLG01. Next base: position 2,329 of record JBOFBK010000396.1, read on the forward strand.
AACACCGGCTCGCGCCCGACGTGCGCCTCGGGGTTGCCCGAGCAGTACCAGTCGAGATCGTGCCCACCCGGGCCCCATCCGCGCCGGTCGTACTCGGTGATGGTGACCTCCAGGTACGAGGTGTCGTCCGGCCGCTCGACCGTGCGGTACGACCGACGGATCGGCAGCTGCCAGCAGACGTCGGGCTTGGCCTCGTGCGGCGGGGCCCCGGCGAGCGCGGCGTGCTGGTGCAGCGCGCACCCCGCGCCGGCGGGGAACCCGGGCCGGTTGAGGAAGATGCACGCGCCGTCGACGACCTTGGTCACCCGCGCCCCGCCCTCCTCGACCTCCGACCAGGCACCGAGCCGCGCCGGCGACCGGTCACCGCGACGCCCGTACCCCGGGTGCAGCTGCCATTCGTCCTCCCCGAGCTCGGCGACCACGGCGCGCACCCGGGCGACGTCGTCGTCATCCGTGAAGTGCGCACCGAGGGTGCAGCAGCCGTCGTCGGGGCGGGTGGCGTCGACGCCGCGGCATCCGGACCCGAAGATGCAGGTCCAGCTGGACGTCAGCCAGGTGAGGTCCACGCGGAAGCGCTGGCCCGGCTCGGCCGGGTCGGTGAACTCGGCCCAGGTGCGCGGCGTGTCGAGCGGGGTCTCGGGCACCGGTCCACCCTACGAGGGCAGCCGGCCCACACCGACTACCTTGGGCGCATGCGGCTGGGTGTCATCGACGTGGGCTCGAACACGGTGCACCTGCTCGTCGTCGACGCCCACCCGGGCGCGCAGCCGCTCCCGGCGAGCAAGCACAAGATCGACCTGCGCCTGTCCGAGCACGTCACCGACGACGGGCGCATCGCCGACGAGGGGCGCGACCGGCTCGCCGAGTTCGTCGCGGAGTGCGCGGCGGTCGGCGAGGACCGCGGCGCCGAGGACGTGCGCGGTTTCGTCACCAGCGCGATCCGCGAGGCCCCGAACGGCGACGCCGTGCTGGCCCACGTGCGCGAGCGCACCGGCATCCGTCTCGACGTCCTGAGCGGCGCGGATGAAGCCCGCCTCACCTTCCTCGCCGCCCGCCGCTGGTTCGGCTGGTCGGCCGGCACGTTGCTCGTCGCCGACATCGGCGGCGGGTCGCTCGAGCTGGCGCAGGGGATGGACGAGGACCCCGACGTCGCGCTGTCGCTGCCGCTCGGCGCCGGGCGGGTCACGCGCGACCTGCTGCCCGGTGACCCGCCGGATGCCGCGACGCTTCGGGAGGCGCGCCGCGCGGTGCGAGCGGCGATCGCCGCCGAGCTGCGGCCGCTGGCCAAGGCGGGCGCACCGGACCACGCGGTGGGCACGTCGAAGACGATGCGCTCGCTCGCCCGGATCTGCGGCGCGGCGCCGAGCTCGGAGGGCATGTACGTGGAGCGGGTGCTCGAGCGCGAGAAGCTGGCCGCTCGGCTGCCCGAGATCGCCGCGATGACGGCGGCCGAGCGTGCCGAGCTGCCCGGGGTGTCGGCGGCTCGGGCGCCGCAGCTGCTCGCCGGCGCGGTCGTCGCGGACGCCACCATGGACCTGCTGCGCCTCGAGGCCCTCGAGATCTGTCCGTGGGCGCTGCGCGAGGGGATCATCCTCCGCCAGCTCGACCGGCTGGAGTGACGGTGAACCCGGATGCCGCGCAGGCTGCACCGGCCGCGGATGCCGCGCACGCCGTGGAGGCCGCGCCGGCCGGACCGGTCGAGGTACCGACGGCCCGGGTGGCGCTCTCGACGTCGTCCGCCTACCCCGACAGCTGTGCGGGCGCCTTCGGGCACGCTGCCCGGCTCGGGTACGACGGGGTGGAGGTGATGGTGTGGACCGACCCGGTGACCCGGGAGGCAGGTGCCCTGCGTGCGCTCGCCGAGCACCACGGCGTGCCGGTGGTCTCGGTGCACGCGCCCACGCTGCTGGTGACGCAGCGGGTCTGGGGCACCGACCCGTGGGAGAAGGTCGACCGGTCGATCGAGCTGGCGCTCGAGCTCGGTGCCGACACGGTCGTGGTGCATCCGCCGTTCCGGTGGCAGCGGGAGTACGCGGCGGGGTTCGTCGACGGGATCGCGTTGCGCGAGAACGACACCGGCATCCGGCTGGCGGTCGAGAACATGTATCCGTGGCGTGGGCCGCGACATCGTGAGGTCGAGGCGTACCTACCGCACTGGGACCCGGTGCCACAGCCGTACGACCACGTGACGCTCGACCTGTCGCACACGGCGACGGCCGGGTCCGACGCGATGGCGATGGTCCGGGCGCTCGGTCCACGGCTGTCGCACCTGCACCTCGCCGACGGAAGCGGCTCGGCGCGGGACGAGCACCTCGTTCCCGGTCGCGGGTCGCAGCCCTGCGCCCAGGTGCTGGAAACGCTCGCCGGGCAGGGGTTCTCGGGTCACGTGGTCGTCGAGGTCGCGAGCCGTCGCGGCACCGAGACCCAGCGCGAGCTGGACTTCGCCGAGGCCCTCGCGTTCGCCCGCCTGCACCTCGCCGCCCCGTCCTAGCCGGGCGACCGGAGCACCGGCGTCAGGTCGCCGGGTCCGGTCGGTCGCGGTCGGCGATGCCGTCGAGGCGGAGCACGGCGGACTCGTCCCGGTGCGTCCCGGTCGTCCGGTGTCGTTATCCAACCCTCGTCGTTCGGACCGCGTGCCGAGCCCGAAGTCATCGGCGCGCCGGCCGCGTCCTCGCCGAGAAGGTCGGGAACGGCCTGGCCTCAGACCCAGAACGTGTCGTGCTGGAGCATGCAGGCGGCGCGCTCGTCATCCGACATCGGCACACCACGACCGACGGCGGGGGGCGTCGTCCCGGCGCAGCCGCGCGCTTGTCTCACCACCCTCACCGAGGTAGCCGGGCTCGGGGTACGGCCGGTGCAGCGAGTTCGGCAGTGACATGACCGGCACGCTACCGACGGCCGGGGCGTGCCGGACGGTGCGATGGTGGGACGTTCGACGGATGACGACCGCGCTGCAGACGACGCGG
>JBOFBK010000397.1:0-7150 GCA_051645525.1 Dermatophilaceae bacterium
TCGATCGGCGTCGGGGTCACCGAGCTGCCGGTGTCCTGGCCGATCGTCGTCGGATCGGTGCTGGGGCTGGGGGTGGCCGCCGCCCTGTGGTGGGTCTACTTCGATCTCACGTCCCGGATGGCGGAACATGCGCTGACCCGGGCGCGCGGCGAGGCGCGCAACCGCCTCGGGCGCGACGGCTACTCCTATCTCCACCTGCCGATGATGGTAGGCGTCATCCTCGTGGCGCTCGGCCTGAAGAAGGTGCTCGGCTACGTCGGCGGCGAGGACGGCCACGACCTCGGCGATCCGGTGAAGGGCGTTCCCGGTGTCTCCCTCTACGTCGGAGTAGCGGTGTACCTGCTCGCCCACGTGGCCTTCAAGTACCGCCTGGTCGGTCTCGTGCGGCCCGAGCGCGCGGTGACCGCTGCGGTACTCATCGCGCTCAGCCCGCTGGTGTCGCTGGTACCGGCCCTGGCGGCACTCGCCGTCGTGGCACTGGTGCTGGCCGCGCTGGTCGGCTACGAGACCGCCCACTACGCCGAGCTACGCGACCAGGTTCGCCATTCCGGGCCTGACCACGAGTCGTCGCCGGCCGGAGGGTGATGCGGAGTACCGTCCGTCATCCAGGCCCTCGGTCGTGCGGGGTCTGCGCGCCCATCTCACCGCGGAGAGGTCGATCGGCATCCGGAAGGCGAAGCCGGATACGCCCGACTGCCTCGGTGAGGCGGTCGGTCGGCGACCTCGCCTCCGACGCGTGGAGTCACTTCTCGGATGACGCCGCGCCTGTTCCGCTCGCATGGGCGCCTGGGACGCCGGGTGGTGCGAGTGATGCCGGAGTTCGATGACGTGCGCACCTTGACCGCGGACGACGAAGCTCTGAATGATTTCGAGGTGCCCGCTGCCGTGTGGGCCTCGCCCGGGGGCATCTTGGACGAGTCCACGCGCCGCTTTGTGCGGGGCCGGGGGCATCGGGCAGACTGTGGGGGCTCGCGAGAGCGACCACGCGCAAGTGGCGGAACGGCAGACGCGCTGGCTTCAGGTGCCAGTGTCCGAAAGGGCGTGGGGGTTCAAATCCCCCCTTGCGCACTGTTGTGACGTCTCAGGACACCGGCGACACCGTCGCGGTGCGGCCACCGTCGGTTGTTCCGGCTTCGGGTCGGCGAGGTCGCGACGACAGCGACGCCTACCCGATGGGTCTGGCCGGCCGCGACCTGGATCCCAGCCTTCGTGCGCCAGAACCCGCCTCTGCGAGAGCGAGAGCGAGAGCGAGAACGATGTCCGCCGCCACCGCCGCCGCCTGGCACCTGCATCCCACCGACTCGGTCACCGAGCTGGTCGACGGGTTCCTCGAGCCGTGGTCGCAAAGAGTCGACGTCACCTACCGGCCGTCCGGCTGGGTGGCGCGGGGTCGCGACGGTGCCGTCACGGCATCCGCCCGTCGTCCGCTCGTCGTCGAGGAGGTGGGTGCCGCGCGGCACGAGCCGGCTCCGCGTGCCGACCTGGTGATCCGGGTGCAGTCGGATGACGCGCAGGCTCGCCGCTGCGGCATGGCGCGCGACGTCGAGGCGGGACGACCGGCCGCCGAGGCCGAGGCGTTCTGGGACGAGTGGATGACGCAGCGGCCCTTCCTCGACGCCGAACGCGCCTGGGAGCGAGCCGATCTCGTCGCGGACGGCACCCACGGCGGGCTGGGTGGCGGGTCCGTCACCAGGAGCGGTCGCGGTAGGCGGCGTCCTGCCGCGGTCGTGAGTGGTCTCGGACACCGTTGTCCGAGAACCGGGTCGCACCGGCGCGGCCGGCGGATCGGGCTCAGCCGGGCGCCTGGTCGGTCCGGGTGACGACGACGTAGCCGCGTTCGACGCCGGTGCGCTCCCACCCCGGGCACCCGGCGACGGCCTCGGCGATGAAGTCCTCGGAGATCACCGACCGGATGTCCGAGCGTGACAGGGCTTCGCACTGGATCCGCCGGAAGGTGGCGTTGCCGTCATCCTGCGGGTCGCCCGACCACGGTCGCGGAGAGAGCAGCTCCTCGGGCACGGCGAGCACCGACACGTTCGGCAGCCCGGTGCGCAACGACGCGACGTTGCCCGACGTGAAGAAGACCCCGGCCGGCTGGGGCAGTGGGGCGGCGACCTCGCGGATGACGCGCGCCTGCTCTGCGTCGACGACCGGCTGGCGCGCCCATGCGGAGCTACGGAAGTTCGACGCCGCCCCGAACTCCTTGGTCATGCGGTCCAGGCTCTGGGCCGGCGAGGGCGCCTTGACGACGGTGGTGGCGAACACGGCCGCCGGCAGGACGCACAACAGCAGGGCGGGTGCCCACCGGCGCGGCAGTGGCCGAGGGGCGGTGACCACCCAGGCGGCACCGACGAGCAGCCACACCGCGACGACGGCGCTCGGGATGAGGAAGAACTGCAGCTGCCCCATGCTCGCCGACCGTCCGACGTAGTAGGGGAACATCAACAGCCCCCACGCTCCGAAGTAGAAGCCGCCGAGCGCGGCGACGGTGAGCCGACCCGTCCGGCGCCGGAGCACGGCGAAGCCACTGGCCGTCCCCGCCGCGAGGATGAAGAGCACGAGCACGTAGTTGCCGTACGGCGGCATGGCGACGTTGGCGAAGCCGGCGGCGAACTCGAGACTGAAGCCGACCCAGTACTCGAACCGCGCTGTGCCGCCGCCGAGTACGACCAGCAGCAGGTAGGCGAGGACTGCACCGGCCCAGCCGGCGGCGGTGAGCCCGGTGGCCCGCCACCCCGGGCGCAGTGCCACCAGTGCCATCGCCAGGGCGAGTGTGGCGGTAGCACCGGACTCGACGTTGTTGAGTGCCGCCACGCCGGCGGCGACTCCGACCCACGGCCACCAGCGCCGCGACCGCGGGCGGCTCGCCGCGAGGAGGAGCAGCATCCCGGCCAGCACTGGTAGCAGCGAGCGTTCGGGGATGCTCTGGAACAGGCGCTGCACACCGGCCGGGAGCAGCGCCTCGGGCGCGCTGGGCTTCATCAGCAGCACCGGCACGACGAGGAGCGGCGCGAGGCCGCGACGACCGGGCGGGAGCATCAGTGCGGCGACCGCGCACAGGGCGGCGACGGTGGCGATGGCGAGCACGGACAGCAGGCTGAGTACGGCCCACGCCGGTGAGCTCGCGACCACGCCGGGCACCAGCGCGAGCGGCAAGCCTAGCATGCCGCCGTACTGCGGGATGTAGTCGGACAGTGGGAGGTTCCCGGCGGCCGGGCCGAGCACCTCGTCGACGACCCTGGACCCGTGCATCGGGTCGTACATGCCGCTCGGGGTCTGCCAGAGCGCCGGCAGGTAGACGGCGGTGACGAGAACGAGCACGGGCGCCCACAGCCAGCGGGTCGCGGGCTCGGCGACCGGGGCGAAGGCGAGGAGCAGCACTGGACCGACCACGGCGGCGAGGAGCAGGTTGGCGGGGCCGAGCCCGAAGGTTCGGTCCGACCAGGCGGCCGAGAGGGCGACGCCGACGGCTCCGACGACGGTGAGGGCGACGACGGGAGTCGACCGCAGCACCGTCGCGAGACGCGCGCCCCCGAATCGCGGTGCGGCGAGCAGCAGCCCAGCGGCAGCGGCCGCTCCGAGCGAGACCACCCACACGAGGCGGTCGCGCAGCTCGAAGCGCGGGTCGAGATCGGGGCTCGCCGACTCGAACGGGGTGGTGCTGGTCAGGTGCGCCCAGAGGGTGGTGACCACGACCGTGACGACGGTGACCACCGCCAGCGAGGACACCGCGGCGAGCAGCGTCGGGCCGGCGGCGGCGACCTGGCGCTCTTCGGACCCTGAACCGGCGACGCCGGGCCCCGGACCCGCGACGCTGGTCGAGATCGACGGGTCGCCTGGCACGGCCCGACGCCTCCGCAGGCGCCGCCGAGGCGCGTGGGCCGCCTCTGGTGAGGTGGTGCGCTCGGCCTCGATGGCCGGTTCGCTGCCGGTCTCGGTCGTGGCGATGGTGGCCTCCTCGCACCTGCGGCCGTGGGTCGGTGCGCTCGCGGGGACGAGCAGGGGACATGGTGCGCGACGATCGCGGGACAAGCTGGGGTACGAGTCCACGGGTCGTCTGTTCCGTCCGTCCGAGCGCGTCTCACGGTACCGGAGCCCGGCGCTCCTCCCCGTCACGTGGATGTGCTCCTTCCCGTTACGCGCGTGGAGTGACGCGCTTCTCGAGCGCGGACGGAGCCGTGCCCTTCCCCAGCACGCGGATGGCGCCCCGCCCCTGCGCGACGAACTCCCCTGGTGCGCGCCGCTGTCCCGATGCACGACGAGCATATTGCAAATGAGAACCGTTATCGTTACGGTGCTGACATGGACCATCGCCATCGCTCGCTGTCCCGACGTGTTCTCGCCCTCGGCGGTGCGGCCGTGCTGACCGCCGCCGTGCTCGTGCCGGGGGCCGCCGCAGAGCCGTCTCGCAGCGCACCCACGGAGCAGACCGAACGTCCGCGACTGGTGGTCGCGCACGACACCGGCGTGGTCGTGCTCGATGCCCGCACCCTGGCCACCCTGGGCTCCTTCGACCTCCCGGCGCGGCCCGGTCTGTCGACGAGCGGCGACGGGCGGCACGTCTTCCTCACTCCGAGCGCCACCGGGACGGTCCGTGTGCTCGACACCGGTGACCCGCAGGCCCGCGGAGCCGAGCGCCGGCCTGCGATGGAGCGCGGCGTCATCCCTGGCCTGAAGCCGGCTCACGTCAACGGCGAGCACGGGCGTACCGCGGTGTTCGACGACGGCACGGGCACGGTCACCGTCGTCGACGACGACCAGCTCGACTCCCCGGTTCTCGAGACGCGGGTGTTCGCGCCGCACGGACCGCACCACGGCGTCGCCGTTCCGCTGACGAAGGGCTACCTGGTCAGCGTGCCCGCCGAGGGTTCGACGAGCCGGGTCGGCGTGGCGCGGATGACGGAGCAGGGCCGGATCGCGCAGCGCTGGGACACCTGCCCGGGCCTGCACGGCGAGGCACACGGCGCCGACGGCCTGGTCGCGTTCGGCTGCGAGGACGGCATCTTCACCTACCGGGACGGCACGGCCGGCAAGATCGCCGAGCCCTCCGACGTCGCCGGGCAGGTCGGCACGCTGGCCGGCTCCGAGGAGTCGACCGTGCTTGCCGGCAACTACACCGAGACTCAGATGCTGCTGGCCGACACCGCGACCGGCGCGACGAAGGTCGTCGACCTCGGCCAGGCCTACGGCTCGTTCACCCGCGACGAGCATGGCGACGTCGTCGTGCTCGGCACCGACGGCAAGGTGCACGTCGTCGACCCGGAGACCGGTGAGATCGAGTCCTCCGTCACCGCCGTGCCTGCGTGGACGCGGCCGGCCGAGTACACGACGCCCCGGCCGGTGATGACGGTCGTCGGTCACGAGGCGTTGGTCACCGATCCGGGCACCCAGCGCGTGGTCCGGGTCGATCTCGAGCGCGGGAAGCTCGTCCGGTCGGTGGCGTTCCCCGCCGCGCCCACCGCGTTGGTCGCGACCGGAACGGGCGGCCACCAGCACTGAACGCAGCGCGAGGTACCGAGTCGGCCCGGTGACGGGCTTCGGACGCGGGCGGTCGCCCCCTCAGGTGGCCGCCCGCGCCTGGCTCGCCGGGGAGCAGGCACGGGTCGTGCCGCGGTGGCGCGATGCGTGGTGCCGTATGGGTCTGTCGGGTCAGGGGCGGTTCCGCGGTCGCGCGACCCGGTGTCGTCGTGGGTTCGCGGGGTCAGCGGCATCCCGTCGAGTCAGGGTGTTGTCGTCGACTCATGGCGGTATAGCGTCCTGAGTGAGCGGGATGGTCCTGATCCCGCGGAACTCGGAGGTCCGCATGGTCCGCATGGCTTCCACGTCCTCCCGTGCCGAACGTTCCTCGTGCGTCGAACGCCGGATGACGGCCCGTCCCGGACGGCGGATGACGATCCGTGCCGCCCTGGTCGCGGTGGTCGCCGGCGCTCTCGCCGTCCCGGCGCCGGTCACCGCGGCGCCGGTCACCGCGGCGCCGGTCACCGCGCCGCCGGTCACCGCGCCGCCGGTCACTGCGGCGGCGCCCGGGCCGGTGGGCAGCACCGGTGCGGCGGCGGCATCCGACCGCACCGGTGGCGGGCAGCTGGTACTCGTCGGTGGCGGCCTGAGCGACGACAACGCCGCGATCTACGACGAGATCGTGCGGCGTGCGGGTGGAGCGGATGCTCGCATCGGCGTCGTCACGGCGGCGTCGCTCCCGGAGTCGGAGGACCCCGACGCCGGCACGCCGGACGCAAGCAACGCGGTGGCGAACGGGGAGTTCTACGTCGACCTGTTCGAGTCGTACGGCGCTGACGCCGAGTGGGTCCCGGTCGACCTCGACCGCGTCGCGAACGCCGACGACCCGGCGCTCGCCCGTACCGTGCGCGGCTACGACGGCTTCTTCTTCGGCGGCGGCGACCAGTACCGCCTCGTCCAGACCTTGCAACGCGGTGAGCGACAACGGGACTCGCGTGTGCTCGCGGCCATCCGCACCGCGTTCGAGGACGGCGCCGTCGTGGCGGGCACCTCGGCCGGTGCGCAGATCCAGGCCGGCGCGCACATGGTGACCGGCGGCGAGTCCTGGGAGGGACTGGTCGACGGGTCCGAGGCGGGCTACTTCGACGACCCCACCAGGCTCGGCTATCTCGAGCGCGGCGGCTTCGGATTCTTCCGCTCCGGCCTGCTCGACACCCATTTCACGCAGTACGGCCGCGAGGGCCGCGCGGTGCGCCTGGCCGCCGACACCGGTGAGCGCCGCGTCTTCGGGCTCGACCCCGACACCGCGCTCGTCGTCGACGCGGCCGGCACGGCGCACGAGCGGCTGTCCGTCGTCGGCGAGCGCGGGGTCTCGGTGGTCGACCTCGCCGACGCGCGCGTGCGCACCGACGCCGACGGCCGGTGGGGCATCCGCGGCGTGCGGTGGTCGTGGCTCACCCGCGGTGACCGGTACGACCCGAGGCGCGATCGCGTCATCCCGGCCCGTGACACCCGGCTCCTCGCCGGGGTCGACCGCGACGTCGAGGTGCGCACCGATGACGTGTTCGGCTCGCTGCGCGGCGACTCCCCCGGGTTCGAGCTGGTGTCGCTCGCCCGCGACCTCGTGGCGACGACCCGCCGCTCGGCGACCGGGACGACCTTCGAGGACGACCCGCGCTTCGCCGTCACGCTC
>JBOFBK010000398.1:0-1781 GCA_051645525.1 Dermatophilaceae bacterium
CCGGGTCGGTCGTCAGTGCGGAGTGGGCTGGAGCTCGCGCACTCCGGGCAGGACCTGCTCGGCGAAGGTGCGCAGGAACCGCTCCTGGTCGTGGCCCGGGCCGTGCAGCACGAGATGGTCGAACCCGAGGTCGGTGTACGTGCGCAGCGCCTCGACCACCTCCTCCGGTGTCGACGCGACCACCCAGCGCTTCGCGACCTGCTCGATCGGCAGCTCGTCGGCGGCCCGCTCCATCTCGGCCGGGCTGTGGATGCTGTGCTTCTGCTCCGCGGTGAGCGACAGCGGTGCCCAGAACCGGGGGTTCTCGAGCGCCCGCTCGGGGTCGGGGTCCCAGCTCACCTTGACCTCGATCATCCGGTCGATCTGGGATGACGCCCGCCCGGCCTTCGCGAGCCCTTCGGCGACGGCAGGAACCAGCTGGTCGGCGTAGAGCTCGCGGCCCTTGCCGGAGGTGCAGATGAAGCCGTCGGCGACCCGGCCGGCGTAGCGCGCCACCATCGGACCGCCGGCCGCAACGTAGAGCGGTACCGGCTGATCCGGGCGGTCATAGATCGCGGCATCTTTCGTCTGGTACCAGTCGCCCTCGAAGGTGACCCTGTCCTGCGTCCACAGCTCGCGGATCAGCCGCACCGCCTCGCGCAGCCGCCCGAAGCGCTCCTTGAACTCGGGCCACTCGCCGTCAGCGACCGATCCGACCGCCACCTCGTTGAGTGCCTCACCCGTCCCGACACCGAGGAACACCCGGCCGGGGGCGAGGCAGGCGAGCGTCGCGAAGGTCTGCGCGAGCACCGGCGGGTTGTACCGGAACGTCGGGGTGAGCACCGAGGTGCCGAGCAGCACCCGCTCGGTGCTGGCCGCCACCCATCCCATCCAGGCGAGCGCGTTGGGGGCGTGGCCGCCCTCGAGCCGCCACGGCTGGAAGTGGTCGGAGATCGTCACCGAGTCCAGGCCGACCTCCTCGGCGAGTACCGCGTACCGCGCGAGGTCACCCGGGGCGAACTGCTCCGCCGACGCCTTGTACCCGACCCTGAGCCCACGCGTGACTGCCATCCCCCCATCCTGCCCTGCACCACTTCTGTCCACGCTCCGCGGTCGCCCGAGCCCGGTCCTTGCTCTTGGCCCACCTCCGGGGAGACGTGGGTGATTCCCGTCGGCTGGACGACGGAAATCACCCACGTTCGCGCAAGATGTTCGCGCAGAGGCCAGGGCCGGGAGGCCGAGCCCACGTCATCCGGCCGCTACTCTCGCCCGGTGACCCTCGACCTCGTCGACCTCGCCGGGCACGAACAGGTGGTGTTCTGCCACGACCCCGACAGCGGGCTCCGGGCAGTGATCGCCATCCACGACACCTCGCTCGGCCCGGCCCTTGGCGGCACCCGCTTCCACCCGTACCCGTCGCTCGACGACGCGCTGGCCGACGTGCTCCGCCTGTCGCGGGCGATGACCAGCAAGAACGCCGTCGCCGGGCTCGACCACGGCGGCGGCAAGGCGGTCATCGTCGGCGATCCGCAGCGCGACAAGACCCCCGAGCTGCTGCGCGCGTACGGCCGGTTCGTCGAGTCGCTCGGCGGCCGCTACGTCACCGCGTGCGACGTCGGCACCTACGTCGCCGACATGGACGTCGTCGGCGAGGAGACCCGCTGGGCCACCGGCCGCTCTCCGGAGCGCGGCGGCGCCGGCGACTCCTCGCTGCTCACCGCGCTCGGCGTGTTCCAGGGGATGCGGGCGGCCGCCCGGCACCGCTGGGGCCGGCCCACCCTGGCCGGCCGACGGGTGGCGAT
>JBOFBK010000399.1:0-2419 GCA_051645525.1 Dermatophilaceae bacterium
CCCCCGCAGACCGGAACGAGCACGACGAGGCACCGACGTTGACACGCCCCCCGCACTCCACGCCGACACCGGCCGCCACCGAGCGTGCCGATGTGGTCGTCGTCGGTGCGGGGCCGGGCGGCAGCGCCACCGCGGCGTATCTCGCCCAGCACGGCCTCGACGTCGCCCTCCTCGAGAAGAGCACGTTCCCTCGCGACAAGATCTGTGGTGACGGTCTCACCCCACGCGCCACCAAGGAGCTCATCTCGCTCGGGGTCGACACCACCGGCTGGCAGCGCACCCGGGGGCTGCGGATCAAGGGCGGGGGCCACACCCTCCAGCTCGACTGGCCGACCACCGACACCTTCCCCGACTACGGGATGGTGCGCACCCGGGCCCAGTTCGACGAGGCGCTCGCGCGGCACGCCGAGGCTCGCGGTGCGCTGCTCCTCGAACGCACCAGCGTCACCGAGCCGCTGCGCGACCACACCGGCCGGGTCACGGGGGTGGCGGCCCGGCGGCTCGACGAGCGGGGCCGCGCCACCGGCGAGACCCTGACGGTGCGCGCGCCCGTGGTCATCGCCTCCGACGGCGTGTCCTCGCGCCTGGCCACCGCACTCGGCCGGGAGAAGCGCACCGACCGGGTCATGGGTGTCGCCGTGCGTGCGTACTACCGCACCCCGCGCCGCGACGACTACCTCGAGAGCCACCTCGAGCTGTGGACCCGCGACGCCGCCGGCAACCGCATCCTCATGCCTGGCTACGGCTGGCTGTTCCCGCTCGAGGACGGCCGCACCAACGTCGGTCTCGGCACCCTCGACACCACCTCCGCCTTCAGGACCACCGACTACAAGGACGTCATGCGGCGCTGGGTCGCCGACATCGACGCCGACTGGCAGCTCGAGCACGACGAGTCGGCCGGCCCCATCCGGGGCGCCGCCCTGCCGATGGGCTTCAACCGCAGCCCGCTCTACGCAGGCGGTGTCCTCCTCGTCGGCGATGCCGGCGGCATGGTCAACCCGTTCAACGGCGAGGGCATCGACTACGCCCTCGAGGCCGCCCGGCTCGGCGCCGAGCTCGTGGCGCAGGCGCTGGCCCGCGGCAGCGACGCGCACCGCGAGCGAGTGCTCGCCCGCTACCCGCAGGTCATGGGTCACGAGCTGGGCGGCTACTTCACCCTCGGCCGCTGGTTCGCCCACGCCATCGGGCAACCGCAGGTGATGCGGCTGGCCACCCGGTACGGGCTGCCCCGCACCACGATGATGCGCTTCCTGCTCAAGCTCATGGCGAACCTGCCCGACAAGGGCGGGCGCACGGCATCCGACCGGGTCATCAACACGTTGTCGACCCTCGCCCCGAACGCATGAGACCCCACGTCGGCCACCCGGGTGCCCGGGTCGGAGGTCCCCCTAGGATGTCGAAGGCGCGCGCCCGTCCCGTGGCGTGCCCGCAACCGAGCCGGTCCCGGAAAGAGGAGTCGTACGGCGATGAGCAACCCCTACGTGCCCATCCTCATCCTCCTGGTGCTGGGCTTCGGGTTCGCTGCCCTCTCGGTGGGCACCAGCCTGGTGGTGGGGCCCCGGCGCTACAACCGGGCCAAGCTCGAGGCCTACGAGTGCGGCATCCAGCCGACCCCGCGGGCCGAGGGCGGGGGGCGGGTGCCGATCAAGTACTTCCTCACCGCGATGCTGTTCATCATCTTCGACATCGAGTCGGTGTTCCTCTACCCGTTCGCGGTGGCGTTCGACCAGCTCGGCCTGTTCGCCCTGGTCGAGATGGTGCTGTTCGTCGCCACGGTGTTCGTGGCGTACGCCTACGTCTGGAAGCGCGGGGGGCTCGAGTGGGACTGACCACCGCCCGGATGACGCGGCGCACCATCCGCTCCGCGCGCACCGCACCCACGACCACCACCCCCACCGAGGAGGTCTGAGATGGGTCTCGAGGAGAAGCTGCCCGCCGGGTTCGCGCTCACGACACTGGAGAACGTCGCCGGCTACATGCGCAAGTCCTCACTGTGGCCGGCCACCTTCGGACTGGCCTGCTGCGCCATCGAGATGATGGCGGTGGGCACGCCCGACTACGACATCTCCCGCTTCGGGATGGAGCGGTTCTCGGCCACCCCCCGGCAGGCCGACCTGATGATCGTGGCCGGCCGGGTGAGCAACAAGATGGCACCGGTCGTGCGCCAGGTGTACGACCAGATGCCGAACCCCAAATGGGTCATCTCGATGGGGGTGTGCGCCAGCTCGGGCGGGATGTTCAACAACTACGCGATCGTCCAGGGCGTCGACCACATCATCCCGGTCGACATCTACCTGCCCGGCTGCCCGCCCCGGCCCGAGATGCTGCTCAACGCCATCCTCGAGCTGCACGACCAGATCCAGAACAGCAAGCTCGGCGTCAACCGGGTGGCGGCCGCACGCGCCGCCGAGGAAGCCGC
>JBOFBK010000400.1:0-1952 GCA_051645525.1 Dermatophilaceae bacterium
CACGTCGTCGCGATGTCGATGCCGATCGTCTACACCGCCGACGGCGACCACGACCCCGACGGCATGCTCTTCACGGTCAAGGCGCACGAGCCGCTGCTGCGCTGGGCGCGCGACCGGTTCGAGGACGGCGACGAGCGACTGCCCCGGCTGCACCACCGCCGGCAGCGGGCCCAGCTCGTCGTCGACGGCCTGGGGCGGCTCGAGGAGATGCTCGACCGGCTGCGCCGGGGCCCCGACGAGGACGTCGACCTGTACGCCGAGCTCGTGCGGCGCGAGAGCGTCCCCGAGCACGGGGAGCCCGAGGACCGGCTCGCGCACGGGCCGCGGCGGCGCTCGCACCGGGCCGGTGCGGTGCGGGCCAACGTCGAGGCCACGATCGCCGAGCTGCGGACGGCGCTCGCCGATCTCGGTGCGGATGACGGCCCGCCGCGCCCCGCGAGCGAGCCGCGGCCCGCCGAGGACGCCGAGGGCGCTGTCGAGGACCGATCGGGAGTGCCCGACCCGCCGCTGGTCACGCTCGGCCGCACCGAGCGCACCCGGTGGCGGGAGCACTTCCGAGCTCAGCTGCACCTGCTCGACCGCGCCATCGCGCAGTGGTTCACCGACCTCGACGCCGACCCCGACCGGCGCTTCGACGCCGCCCGGCTCGCCGACGCCGTCGAGGCGGCGTGTGGGACGCGGATGCCCGAGGAGCGGGTGCGCCGGCTCCTCCTCAACGACCACTCGCGCGATGTCTCGGGGCTCGGCGAGCACGCGCCCCCCTACGACCGGTTCAACCCGCTCAAGCCGCTGCCCGTCATCCGGCCGCTCGTGCTGCGCACCCACGTCGGCAGCACGATGACGGTCGAGGTCGAGAACTCGCTGCGCGGCCGCCGGCTCGGGTTCCATGTACAGGGCGAAGGTCTCGGCAGCGTCGACGACTCCGGCACGCCCGGTGCCGGCGTGCAGCACGGCGACGGCTCGCACGTCGGCGACAACCCCGACACGACGATCGCCCCAGGCGGGCCGAACCGGGTCTTCACCTACGCCTCACCCCACGAGGGCGTCTGGCCGGTCAACGACTGCGCCGACGTGCGCGGGGGTGAGGCCGGCACCAACGCGCACGGGTTGTTCGGGGTGGTCATCGTCGAGCCTGCCGGCGTCAGATGGCTGGACCCGGAGACGGGGGAGGACCTCACCTACTCCCCGTGGGGTGTCGGCGAGCACCTCGACGTCGTCGTGCCCGACGAGCCGGCCGGCACGCCGGAGCACCTCGCGTTCACCGACTTCCACAGCGACGACGTGCCGCGCAGCTTCCGCGAGTTCACGGTCTTCATCCACGACGAGCCGGAGATCCACTCCGGGCTGCACGCGAGCGGGGAGCACTCGGTGATGCCGCTGTCGTATCGCGCGGAGCCGATGCACAACCGCCTGCCACATCGGATGCGGCGGTACGCCGAGCGGACGCCGGCCGAGGCCCCGGACGACCAGGTCGGGGTGGACCGCACGGCCGTCGAGGTGCGGCTCGGCCCCGAGCTCGAGGAGCAGTTCTGGATCGCCCGCACGCCCGAGGGGGAGTACCTCGAGCGGGTGGCCGGTGAGGAGCAGCACCACAGCTCGTGGCTGTTCGGCGAGCCCGTGACGCCGGTGCTGCGGGCCTACCTCGGCGACCCGGCGCGGGTGCGGCTCGTGCACGCCGGGGTCAAGGAGACACACGTCTACCACCTGCACGTGCACCAGTGGCGCGCGGTGCCGCAGGACGTCGCCCCGCCCGGCGTGTGGGGCGTGGCACCCGACGGCTCCCCGCTCCCCAAGGGCTCGCAGCTGCTCGACGCCATCACGATCGGACCACAGACCGGGGTCACGATCGACCCGCTGTACGGGTCCGGCAGCCGGCAGCACCTGTTCGGCGACGTCATCTGGCACTGCCACCTGTACCCGCACTTCCACCACGGGATGTGGGGCCTGTGGCG
>JBOFBK010000401.1:0-1437 GCA_051645525.1 Dermatophilaceae bacterium
AGTACGTGACACGGTGGTGAACCGCTCGGCTTCATCAGCGCCATCTGAAGATCATAACTTCACTTGAGTCGGATGAAGATCTCCGTCGGCTCCCAGCGATCCCGCGTCGCCCGGAGTCGCGGCGAGCTCGGCCGGGGTCCGACCGCGCGCTGGTTCCGCGACACCGTGCTCGGTCGCCACCGCGTCGACGAGCCGGGCCGGGGTGACGTCGAACGCCGGGTTGAACACCCTCGTGCCCGGTGGCGCGAGCCGGATACCGCACACCTCGAGGACCTCGCTCCCGTCGCGCTCCTCGATCTCGATATCCGACCCGTCGGCCACCTCGAGGTCGACGGTGGACCACGGGGCCGCGACGACGAAGGGGACGCCGGCGTCACGACACGCGAGGGCGACTCCGAGAGTACCGATCTTGTTGGCGGCATCGCCGTTGGCGGCAATGCGGTCGGCACCGACGACGGCCACGTCGACCAGGCCGCGGAGCAGCGCCGACGCGGCCGCTCCGTCGACCTGCACGACGTGGGGGATGCCGTCGGCGGCCAGCTCGTAGGCCGTCAGCCGAGAGCCTTGGAACAGCGGCCGGGTCTCGTCGACGTGCACGACCTCGAGCCGCCCGCGACCGTGCAGCTCGCGCACCACACCGAGGGCGGTCCCCCACGCCGATGTCGCGAGCACACCGGCGTTGCAGTGGGTGAGCACCCGCAGCCGAGGCCGGTCGAGACGGTCGAGGAGCCAGTCGGCCGCCAGCCGCGACAGCTCGCGATTGGCGGCCTCGTCCGCGGCGGCGAGGTCGAGGGCGGCGCGCAGCACCGCGTCGCGGCCTTGCGCCATCGACGGCAGCACCTGGTCGACACCCCAGGCGAGGTTCACCGCCGTCGGCCGGGCCCGCCGGACCGCGTCCACCGCCGCGCGGACACCGGCGTCGTCCCAGCCCTCACGAGCCCCCTCGTCCATCGCGAGCACCACGCCCAGCGCCCCCGCCACACCGAGCGCCGGGGCTCCCCGGACCGCGAGCGCCCGGATGTCGGCGACGAGGTCGGCGGTGCGCTCGACGACCCGGTAGCGGGTCTCACCCGGCAGCAGCGTCTGGTCCAGGAGCCGCACCGCCCCACGCCCGTCGGCTCCGGCCGACCCGTCCCAGGTGATGGCGAGCAACGTCATGACCGCACCCTACGCACCATCCCCCCGGGTGTCGTCGTCCTCGACGGAGTCCTCAGCCGCCGGCGCGCAGCGGGTCCGGCACGTCGGTTCGGCGCTCGGTGGCGCCGAGCTGGTCGAGCACGAACGCCCACTCCCAGGCGACCTGCTCCCACGCCGCGTAGCGCCCACTGCGCCCACCGTGCCCCGCGCTGATCTCGGTGCGGAGGAGCACCGGCCGTGCCTGCTGGTCATGGGTCGCGGCGTCACGCAGCCGCGCCACCCATTTGGCCGGCTCGGTGG
>JBOFBK010000402.1:0-4033 GCA_051645525.1 Dermatophilaceae bacterium
GGCCGCCGGGCGTCCGAACTGGCCGAGCATCACGACACCAGGAGCAGCCATGCACGTGCCCGACGGTTTCCTGAACGCGACGACGTCGGTCACCACCGCGGTGGTCGCCGGCGGGGCGGTGGCGGTCGCGTTGCGGCGCGCGCCTCGCGACCTGGAGGACCGCACCGCGCCGCTCGCCGGTCTGGTGGCGGTGTTCGTGTTCGCGGCGCAGATGCTCAACTTCCCGGTCGGGGCGGGCACGTCGGGCCACCTGATCGGCGGGGCGCTGGCCGCGGTCCTCGTCGGGCCGGCCACCGCCACGCTGTGTCTCACCGTGGTGCTCGGTGTCCAGGCGCTGCTGTTCGCCGACGGAGGGGTCACCGCGCTCGGCACCAACGTCGTGCTCATGGCGGTGGTCGCCGTCTGGGCCGGCTACGGCACGTGCCGCCTCGCGCTGATCGCGCTGCGCCGGTGGCGGTGGGGCGTGCCGGCCGCGGCCGCCCTCGGTGCGTTCGCGAGCGTGCCGGCCGCCGCGCTCGTCTTCGCCGGTCTCTACGCGGTCGGAGGGGCGGCCCCGGTCCCGCTCGGCGACCTGGTGGCGGCGATGGTCGGCTGGCACCTGCTCATCGGGCTCGGGGAGGCCGCGATCACGGCGCTCGTGGTCGCGAGTGTCGTGGGGAGCCGCCCCGATCTCGTCCATGTCGCCGCCCGAGCGCGCGTCGCCGGCGCCCGCACCGACGCGGCGGTCGCGGCGTGAACGCGGCCACGGGCAGCGCCCCCGCAGCGGCGCCGCGGATGACGACCCGCCGCCTCGTGCTCGGCGGGCTGGCGGTGAGCCTGCTACTCGCCGGCGGGCTGTCGTTCTACGCCTCCGGCCACCCCGACGGGCTCGAGTACGTGGCCGGCAGCGTCGGCTTCCTCGACTCGGCGCAGGACTCCGCCACCGCCGACTCCCCGTTCGCCGACTACGGGGTCAGCGGCGTCGAGGACGCCCGGCTGTCGGGCGGTCTGGCCGGCGTCGTCGGGGTCGTCGTCACCGGGCTCGTCATGGGCGGGCTCGTGCTGGTGCTGCGGCGACTGTCCCGCCGGCGCGGCTGAGGTGGGCGCAGGCCACCGGGCGCACCTGCACATCGAGGGCGACACCGTCCTGCACCGGATGCCGCCGCACGCCAAGCTCGTCGGTCTGCTCGCCTTCGTGGTGCTCGTGGTCTCGGTGCCGGCTCCAGAGCACGGGGCGCTGCTCGGGCTGCTCGCCGTGGCGATCCTGGTGGTGCTGAGCACCCGCGTGCACCCGCGGCACCTGCTGCCGCGGCTCGCCGTCGAGGTGCCGTTCGCCGTCTTCGCCGTGGTGCTGCCGTTCGTCGCCACCGGGCCCCGCGTCGAGCTGGGCCCGGTCACCGTGTCACAGCCCGGGTTGGATGCCGCGGTGGCGCTGCTGCTCAAGGGCACCTGCGGGGTGCTCGCCGCGGTCGCGTACGCGGTGACCACGCGCCCACGCGACCTGCTCCGCGCGCTCCAGCACCTCCGCGTCCCCGACGCCCTCGTGGTCATCGCGAGCTCGATGATCCGCTACGCCGACGTCGTCCTCGACCAGGTGCGCCGCATGCGGGTCGCCCGGGCGTCACGGGGGTTCGTCGCCCGGTCGCCACGGGCCTGGCCGGTGCTCGCCGCCGGCACCGGCGCGCTCTTCATCCGCACCTACGAGCGTGGCGAGCGGGTGCATCTGGCCATGCTCAGCCGGGGGTGGTCGGGCCGGCTGCCGGTCACCGAGCCGCTCTCGGCAGCCCCGGCCCAGTGGGCCCTCGCCCTCGCGCCGGCGGTGCTGGCGGCGCTGGCATCGGCGGCGGTGCGGCTGTCGTGAGCGTGCCGGTCATCGACGTGCGCGGTGTCGCGTACCACTACCCGGGAGGGCACCAGGCGCTGCACGGGGTCGACCTGCACGTGCACCCGGGGGAGCGAGTCGCGCTGCTCGGGCCGAACGGCGCGGGCAAGACCACGCTGGTGCTGCACCTCAACGGCATCCTCATCCCCGAGCGGGGGTCTGTGACGGTGTCGGGCATCCCGGTCGCGCGCGAGAACCTGCTCGAGGTCCGGCGCAGGGTCGGCATCGTGTTCCAGGACCCCGACGACCAGCTGTTCATGCCCACGGTGCGCGACGACGTGGCGTTCGGCCCGGCCAACCTCGGGCTGCGCGGCGCCGAGCTCGACGCACGGGTCGCCGAGGCGCTGGCCGCGGTGGGGGTGGCCGACCTCGCCGACCGGGCGCCGCACCACCTCTCGTTCGGCCAGCGCCGCCGGGTGGCCATCGCCACCGTGCTCGCGATGCGGCCCGACGTGCTCGTGCTCGA
This sequence comes from Dermatophilaceae bacterium, assembly GCA_051645525.1. Classification (GTDB taxonomy): domain Bacteria; phylum Actinomycetota; class Actinomycetes; order Actinomycetales; family Dermatophilaceae; genus JBOFLG01. Next base: position 2,328 of record JBOFBK010000402.1, read on the forward strand.
CGAACCGTCGGCCAACCTCGACCCGGCGTCGCGGCGTGAGCTCGCCGACATCCTCCGCGGCCTGGCCGTGACCATCGTGCTCGTCACCCACGACCTGCCCTACGCGCTGCAGCTGTGCGGGCGTGCAGTGGTGCTCTCGGCCGGCACCGTGGCGGCCGACGGGCCGACCCGCGACGTGCTCGGCGACACCCGCCTGCTCGCGGCCCACCGGCTGGAGCTGCCCGCCGGGTTCTCGATCTAGGGTGGACGCCATGCCGTCCACCGAGTTCGACCCGCCGGAGCGCTTCGTCGCCGGCACCGTCGGCCCGCCCGGGGGCCGCACGTTCTTCCTCCAGGCCAGCGGCGCGGGGCGCCTCGTGTCGGTGTCGGTCGAGAAGGTTCAGGTGAGCGTGCTCGCCGACCGGGTCAACGACCTGCTCGACGCGCATGCCGCCGGCGTCGCCGAGGAGCCGGGCGACAGCGGCGACACCGGCCCGCTCGGCACCCCCATCGACGACGAGTTCCGCGTCGACACACTCAGCCTCGCGTGGGACCCCCAGCGCGGCGTCGTCGTCATCGAGGCCCACGACCAGGACCCCGACGAGGCCGGCGAGGCGCCGATGCAGACGCTGCGGGTCGTGCTCGACCCCGCCGCCGCCCGCGCCTTCGCCCGGCGCTGCGCCGCGGTCATCAGCGCCGGGCGGCCCGCCTGCCCGTTCTGCGGCCAGCCGCTCGATCCCACCGGCCACATCTGCCCTCGTGCCAACGGATACCGACGCTGAGCTCGAGGATCTGCTCGCCCGGGGCACGCTCACCCCGGTCGGGCGGGTCGTCGGGTCCTCCAACGGTGCGCTGCTCTGCACGGTGAGCGACGGCACCGAGGAGGCGCTCGTCATCCACAAGCCGGAGGCCACCGAGCAGCCCCTGTGGGACTACCCGGACGGCACCCTCGTCGCGCGCGAGCGGGCCGCCTGGCTGGTGAGCGAGGCGGGCGGGTTCGGCGTGGTGCCACCCACGGTGCTGCGCGACGGCCCGCTCGGGCCGGGCAGCGTCCAGCTGTGGGTGGGCCCGGTCGACGACGAGGCCGAGCCGCTGGTCGACGTCACCCCGCGGGCCGCGGTGCGCGACGGCTGGCTGGTGGTGCTCGAGGGCGAGACGCCCACCGGGCGGCCGGTGGTGGTGTCGCACAGCCCCGACCCCGGGGTGCGTACGGTGGCCGTGCTGGACGCGGCGCTGAACAACTCCGACCGCAAGGGCAGCCACGTCATCTGCCACGACGGGCAGGTGCGCGGGTGCGACCACGGCGTCAGTCTCGGGGTGGAGCCGAAGCTGCGCACCGTGCTGTGGGGGTGGGCCGGCTCGGCGATCCCGGATGCCGACCGCGTGCGCCTCGAGCGGCTGGCCAGCGCGCTCGGCGACGGTCTGGCCGGCGAGCTGGCCCCGCTGCTCACCCGGCAGGAGATCGCCGCGCTGGCCGGCCGGGTCGAGACGCTGCTGCGCGACGGCATCCACCCGCTACCGCAGCCGGGCTGGCCGGCGATCCCCTGGCCGGCGCTGTAGGCCGCCCGGCCGCTAGGCCGCCGGGTGGCTGGGCCGGCCGAGTTCGTCGCCGGGCTGCTGCCGCGCGGTGCGCCCGGGTGGTCGGGCCGGCGCGGATGCCGGCCCGTAGGCTCGCGCCGTGAAGTCGTGGCCCGCGCCGTTCCTCCCCGCTGTCCCCGGCCACGGTG
>JBOFBK010000403.1:0-2962 GCA_051645525.1 Dermatophilaceae bacterium
GAGTGGAACACCTCGTGGAACCCGAACCAGCGCGGCGAGATGTCGGGACGCTTCGTGCCGTAGACCACCGCGCCGAGGCTGTAGAGCACGCCACCGACGACCACCCAGGTCATCGCACCGCCACCGACGTGCTCGAGCAGTGGGCCGAAGTAGAAGACGGCGACCCACCCGAGCAGCACGTATACCGGGGTGTAGAGCCAGCGGGGTGCGCCGGCCCAGCAGACCCGGAAGAGCACACCGAGCACGGCGCCGGACCACACCAGTAGCAGCAGGCTGCGGGCCTGAGCGGCCGGGAGCAGCAGGGCGAACGGGGTGTAGGTGCCGGCGATGATGAGGAAGATGTTGGAGTGGTCGACGCGGCGCAGCCAGGCTCCGACCCGCGGCGACCAGGTGCCACGGTGGTAGACGGCCGAGGTTCCGAACAGGAGCACGGCCGTGCCGGCGAACACCCCGGCCGACACCTTGCCCACGGTGGTGCCGGCGATGGTCACCAGCACGATGCCGGCGGCCACGGCGATCGGCGCCATCCCGGCGTGCAGCCAGCCGCGCAACCGTGGCTTCACCTGGCTCAGCGCCGACTCGACCTTGGTCGAGAGTGCGTCGACTCGTTGTTCGATCGCCTCGCGACGACTGTCGTCACGAGCGGACCGGCGACCGGGCTCGTCACGAGCCGGTCGGGGCAGGCGGCGCGTCACTACGCCACCGTAACCTACGGCGGCGTAACCGGTGGGCGACCGTCGCGGATGGGGCGCCGTCATCCGCGGATGGGGCGCCGTCATCCGTGCCGCGCGGTAGCGTTGACCGCGGCGTGGCCCGGACGACCGGGCCCGGCCAGTTGACGGTGCGGGAGGTCGGGAGATGCGGGTCCGCGACCTCCTGTACGCCGCGTACACCCGCCGCCTGGCACACGAGCTCGGGCCGGAGTCGACCCCGCGGCACGTCGGCGTGATGCTCGACGGCAACCGCCGGTGGGGCCGGGCTCGCGGCGCCGGGCACGAGGAGGCGTACCAGGCGGGCGCCGCCAACATCGCCAACCTGCTCGGATGGTGCGAGGAGGTCGGCGTCGAGGTCGTGACCCTCTGGCTGCTCTCGACCGACAACCTCGCTCGCAGCGAGCGCGATCTGGCGCCCTTGCTCGGCGTCATCGAGGCCGCAGTCGACACCCTCGCCGACGCACGCCGCTGGCGCATCCACCCGGTCGGCGCCCTCGACCTGCTGCCGGCGCCGGTGGCCGCCCGGCTCAAGGCGGCGCAGGAGCGCACCCGTGACGTGCCCGGGATGATCGTCAACGTCGCCGTCGGGTACGGCGGCCGGCGGGAGATCGCCGACGCCGTGCGGTCGCTCCTGGTCGAGCACGCCGGGAAGGGAACCTCGATCGAGCAGCTCGCCGAGGTGATCGACGTCGAGCACATCGCCGAGCACCTCTACACCAAGGGCCAGCCCGACCCCGACCTCGTCATCCGCACCTCGGGTGAGCAGCGGCTCTCGGGGTTCCTGCTGTGGCAGAGCGCGCACAGCGAGTTCTACTTCTGCGAGGCGTACTGGCCCGACTTCCGCAAGGTCGACTTCCTCCGGGCACTGCGCGCCTACGGGGAGCGGCAGCGCCGCTTCGGCCAGTAGCGCCGCCGACTCGGGGCCCTGGGAGCAGCTCGGATGCCGCTGATGCCGCCGCGGTGAGATCGGCGACACGCGAGACGCGGTTCGCCACCGACGGCCCCGGCGACGTAGCGTTTCGGTACGGAGCACCCCACCGTCAGGAGTCGCACATGGCCTCAGGCACGCGCGCATCAGCAGCAGGGACTCGGGGAGAGGAGGCACGCCGCACCTACGTGCTCGACACGTCGGTGCTGCTGTCCGACCCGAGGGCGGTCTCGCGTTTCGCCGAGCACGAGGTCGTGCTCCCCGTCGTCGTCATCACCGAGCTCGAGGCCAAGCGCCACCACCCGGAGCTGGGCTACTTCGCCCGCACCGCGCTACGCATGCTCGACGACCTACGCATCAAGGCCGGCCGCCTCGACGCGCCGGTGCCCGTGGGCGAGGAGGGCGGCACGCTGCGGGTCGAGCTCAACCACACCGAGACCGCCGCGCTGCCGGCCGGTTTCCGGCTGGCGGACAACGACACCCGTATCCTCGCCGTGGCCCGCAACCTCGCCGACCAGGGACGTCTGGTCACGGTGGTGAGCAAGGACCTGCCGATGCGGGTCAAGGCCTCGGCGTGTGGTCTGGAGGCCGAGGAGTACCGCGCCGAGCTGGCCATCGAGAGTGGCTGGACCGGCATGGCCGACCTCGACGTCACGCCGGAGGAGATGGACCACCTCTACGAGCACGGCCGGCTCGAGAACGCCACGGCAGCCGAGTTGCCGTGTCACACCGGGCTCAAGCTCACGTCGGCACGCGGCTCCGGTCTGGGGCGGGTGGGCGCCGACAAGCACGTGCGCCTCGTCCGCGGCGACCGCGACGCGTTCGGCCTGCACGGACGCAGCGCCGAGCAGCGCATCGCCCTCGACCTCCTGCTCGACCCCGACGTCGGCATCGTCAGCCTCGGCGGCCGGGCCGGCACCGGGAAGTCGGCGCTGGCGCTGTGCGCCGGTCTCGAGGCGGTCATGGAGCGCCGGCAACAGCGCCGCGTGGTGGTCTTCCGGCCGCTGTACGCGGTCGGCGGCCAGGAGCTCGGGTATCTGCCGGGCTCCGAGGCCGAGAAGATGAACCCGTGGGGCCAGGCGGTGTTCGACACGCTCTCCGCGCTGGTGTCGCGGGAGGTCGTCGAGGAGGTGCTCGACCGCGGCATGCTCGAGGTGCTGCCCCTGACCCACATCCGTGGCCGCAGCCTGCACGACGCCTTCGTCATCGTCGACGAGGCGCAGAGTCTCGAGCGCAACGTGCTGCTCACGGTCCTCTCCCGGATCGGCCAGAACTCGCGGGTGGTGCTCACGCACGACATCGCGCAGCGCGACAACCTGCG
>JBOFBK010000404.1:0-14675 GCA_051645525.1 Dermatophilaceae bacterium
GTGTTCGCTCGTGGTGTCGCCACCGTCCGGGTGCGGCGCGGTGGTTGTCGAAGGTCGGTGCGCGGCGTGGCGTCCGAGTGTCGGCGCGGGGTAAGGATGGCCCATGGCCGAACATCCCCTGCAGGACACTGTCGTCGCCGTCGTCGGGGCCTCCGGTGCTCTCGGCGGGCTCATCGCGCGTGGCGCGGCGGCGCGGGGCGCGCGCCTGGTGCTCGTCGGGCGCGACAGGCCACGCCTGAAGGAGGTGGCGGATGACGCCATCCAGGGGGCTCCGCCTCCCGGAGACCCCTCGAAAGACATCCCCTGCGTGCTCGGGGACCTCGCCGACGCCGGGCTGGGGGAGCGCGTCGTGGCCGCGGCACGCGAGCGATACGGTCGACTCGACGGCCTCGTCAACGCTGCCGGGGTCGTCGCCTTCGGCAACCTCGTCGACACCGACGACGCCGTCATCGAGGAGCTGTTCCTCACCAACGTCACCGGGCCGCTGTTCCTGCTCAAGCGGGTGGTACCGGTGCTCGCCGAGAACGGTGGCTTCGTCGTCAACATCAGCGCGATCACCGCCGAGCGGCCGACCGCGGGGATGGCCGCCTACTCCGCGAGCAAGGCGGCGCTGACCGCAGCCGACGCCGCGGTGTCGCGCGAGCTGAAGCGGCACGGCGTCGACGTCATCGACGTCCGCCCGCCGCACACGAACACCGGTCTCGCCGGCCGGCCGATCGCCGGCACGGCGCCCACCCTGCCCGAGGGCCACGACCCGCAGGGGGTCGCCGAGGCCGTACTCGACGCCGTCGAGTCGGGCCGCACCGAGCTTGCCAGCGCCGACTTCGGCTGATTCTCAGCCGGATTCGGACTCCTCGGCTCGGCAGCCTCGCGCCGGGGTCGATGAGAGGTGGCGCCACTCGCCACGACGGTGAGACCGCGGCCGGTGCTCGGACGGGGAAACCGGCCGTGGACGCCGGTGTCTGCGCGCCCGGCGCCGACAACCGCGCCCGGCGGTGTCGGTTTCCGACGGGTGGATGGTCCGACGAGCACCAGGTCGGCCGCTACTGGTTGGGTGACGGCATGCACCTCGACGACGGGCCGCCCACCGACGTCGCGGCGTCGCGGGCGTGGGTGCTCGCGCACCTCGTGCCCGGTGTCGACCACGTCGTCCGTCACGACGACGGCCGGGTCGAGGTGACCCGACTCGTCCCGACCGGCGGCGGTCCCGCCGAGCTGACCGTCACGTTCCCGGCCGGCATCGCTGACCGAATTCACCTCGGCAGCAGCGGTACTCACGCCGACGACGCCCTCGCCGCCGGCCGGTGCTGGCTCGGCCTCGACGTCGACCCGGCACCCGCGGTCGATGCCCTCGCCACCGACCCGCTGCTCGGCCCGCTCGTGACCGCCCGGCCGCACATCCGCATACCTGGTACGACCGACCCGTTCGAGACCGCGGTGTTCGTCGTCCTCGGCCAGCAGGTGTCGGTCGCGGCCGCGTGCCGCTTCGCCGGCCGGCTCGTCGACGCGTACGGCGAGGCGCGCGGCATCCGTCGCGTCTTCCCGACCGCCGACATCCTCGCGAGTGCGGATGACGCCGCCCTCCGCGCCGCGGTCGGCCTCACCGGCGCCCGGGCCCGCACCGTCGTCGCGCTCGCCCGCGCCGTCGCCGACGGCTTCGACCTCACCGACGGCACCGCCCGGGCCGGCCTGCTGGCGCTCCCCGGGGTCGGCCCATGGACCGCCGACCTCGTGACTCTCCGGTGCGCGCGTCACCCTGACGTGTTCCTCCCGGGTGATCTCGCGGTCCGCCGCGCACTCGGCGGGGTCGCCGCCCGGGAGGCCGACCGCATGGGGGAGGCGTGGCGGCCGTTCCGGTCTCTGGCCGTCATCCAGCTGTGGACCCATCACGTGCTCGACCCATCCCCGGCTCTCGACGAACGTGGGTGAACATCGCCGCGCTGACGACGGTGTTCACCCACGTTCGCTCGACGAGACCGGCCAGGCCTCCGCGGTGGTGCAGGACGAGCAAGCGACAATGGCGCGGTGCCGCTCTACCGTGACGAGGCGATCGTCCTGCGCACCCACAAGCTGGGTGAGGCCGACCGCATCGTCACCCTGCTCACCCGCCGGCTCGGCAAGATGCGGGCAGTGGGCAAGGGGGTGCGGCGCACGACGTCACGGTTCGGGGCCCGCCTGGAGCCGGCCATGCACATCGACGTGCAGTGCTACGAAGGTCGCAGCCTCGACACCGTGACCCAGGTCGAGACCCTGCACCCGTGGGGCGAGCCGATCGCCCGCGACTACGGCTCCTGGACCGCCGCGACCGCGGTGCTCGAGACCGCCGACCGGCTCACCGAAGAGCGCGAGCCGGCCCTTCAGCAGTACCTCCTGCTCGCCGGTGCGCTGCGCTCGCTCGCCGGGTCCGAGCACGACCCGGGCCTCGTGCTCGACGCCTACCTGCTGCGCGCGCTGGCCGTCGCCGGCTGGGCGCCGAGCTTCGCCGACTGCGCCAAGTGCGGTGCGCCGGGCCCGCACCGGGCGTTCCACGTCGTCGCGGGCGGGGCAGTCTGCCCGTCGTGTCGTCCGCCGGGCTCCGCCGCGCCGGCGCCGGAGACCCTCCTGCTCCTCGCCGCGCTCCTTGCGGGCGACTGGGCGCTCGCCGACGCCAGCGACACCCGCCACCGGCGGGAGGGCAGCGGGCTCACCGCCGCCTTCCTCCAGTGGCATCTCGAGCGCGGCATCCGCAGTCTTCGACTGGTGCAGCGGTGAGCACGCCGGCACCGTACGAGCGCCCGTTCGCTCATCCGAGCGGGGCCCGGCCGCCCGTCATCCCCCCTGGGCGGATGCCGCGGCACGTCGCCGTGGTCATGGACGGCAACGGGCGCTGGGCCAACCAGCGCGGCCTGCCGCGAACGGCGGGTCACGAGGCCGGGGAGGCGGCGCTGCTCGACGTCGTCGCGGGGGCGGTCGAGGTCGGGGTCACCCACCTGTCGGCCTACGCGTTCTCCACCGAGAACTGGAGGCGCAGCCCCGACGAGGTGCGCTTCCTCATGGGCTTCAACCGCGACGTCATCCGTCGTCGCCGCGACCAGCTGCACTCCTGGGGGGTGCGCATGCGCTGGGTCGGCCGGCGGCCGCGGTTGTGGGGCTCGGTGATCCGCGAGCTCGAGACCGCCCAGGAGCTCACCCGCCACAACACGGGTCTCACGCTGTACTTCTGCGTCAACTACGGCGGTCGCGCCGAGATCGGGGATGCCGTGCAGCGGCTGGCCGAGGATGTCGCTCGTGGGCGGCTCCGACCGGGTCGCGTCGACGAGCGCACGGTGGCCCGGTACCTCGCCGAGCCCGACATGCCCGACGTCGACCTGTTCGTGCGCAGTTCAGGGGAGCAGCGCACGAGCAACTTCCTGCTCTGGCAGAGCGCCTACGCCGAGCTGGTCTTCCAGGACCGGCTCTGGCCCGACTACGACCGCCGCGACCTCTGGGCGGCGGTGCAGACCTACGTCGACCGCGAGCGGCGCTACGGAGGTGCGGTCGACACCCCGACGCGCTGACGGTGCCGCGGAAGACTCGGTCGCGGCGACCCGGCACGGGGTGACCGCCGTGCTCCGCACGCTCAGTCGGCCGCAGCGGCAGCCGCCGACGGTCACTGCTTTCTGACTCGTTTGGGCGTTCACGCTCGCCAGCCGCGGGCACCTCGCCTAGTCTCGTCTCCCGTGACGTCGACGACCGAGCACGAGCCCCGGCACGGAGCGGTGCAGCCGGTCGCGGGGGGCAACCACGACGACGACCGTCGAGGTGGTCTCGGCGACTGGGCGATGATCGGGCTCACCGTCGTGATGGTGGCGCTCATCTTCCTCCGTCCCCGGATCAGCGACCTCGTCGACGCGTACCCGGCGCTCGCCACCTGGCTCACGGTGTTCGTGTCGATCGGGCTGCAGTCCCTGCCGTTCCTCGTCATGGGTGTGGTGCTCTCGTCGGCCATCGCGGTGCTGGTCCCGGCCGACGCCCTGAGCCGGTGGCTGCCGAAGCGCTCGGCTGCGGCGGTTCCGGTGGCCGGGCTGTCGGGGGTGGTGCTGCCGGGGTGCGAGTGCGCGTCGGTACCCATCGCGGGCTCGCTGGTCGCGCGCGGCATCAAGCCCGCCGTCGCGCTGACGTTCCTCCTGGCCGCGCCCGCGATCAACCCGATCGTCCTGGTGTCGACCGCGGTGGCGTTCAACGGCGCGTGGGAGATGGTCGGTGCCCGCTTCGGCGCCTCGTTGCTCACCGCCGTGCTGATGGGCTGGATCTGGCTCGCCCTCGGCAAGGACGGCCTGATCTCGATGCCGCACCGACGCCGCGACACCGGGGACGGCCGACTCGCCGCCTTCGTGTCCGAGGCACGCCATGACCTCCTCCACGCGGGCGGGTTCCTCGTGCTCGGCTCCGCCGTCGCCGCCTCCGTCAACGTGCTCGTACCGAGGGAGTGGGTCGACACCCTCGCCGGCAACCTCCTGGTGTCGGTGCTCGTGCTCGCCGTGTTCGCCGTCGTCGTCGCGATCTGCTCCGAGGCCGACGCGTTCGTGGCGGCGAGCATGAGCCAGTTCCCCCGGACGGCCCAGCTGGCGTTCATGGTGGTCGGGCCGGCCATCGACGTGAAGCTGTTCGCGATGCAGGCCGGCACGTTCGGCCGGAAGTTCGCGTCGATCTTCGCTCCGCTGACCTTCGTCGTCGCCGTCGGGTCGGCCCTACTCGTCGGGACGGTGCTGCTGTGAGACGCGCGACCCAGAACGGTGTCGTCCTCGTCGTGGGGGTCACCTCCGCGACCGCCGCGGTCAACGGTCTGTTCCTCAACTTCGTCAAGCCCGCGCTGCGCATCCCGCTCATCGTGGCGGCGGTCCTGCTCATCTGCCTCGGGTTGTACGGGTTCCTCGTCGAGGAGCGCCGCCGGCAGGCGTTGCGACCTGCCGAGGCGGTCGCCGACCAGGCGGGCGGGCACGGCCACGGGTCGCACGGTCCGCGCGTGGGATGGCTGCTCGTCATCCCCTTCCTCATGCTCGGCGTGGTCGTGCCACCGCCGCTCGGCTCGTACGCGGCGCAGCAGGATGACGGGATCGTCGCCGAGTCCAACGCAGGGGACTTCGGGCCGCTGCCCCCGGGTGACCCGGCGGAGATCGGGCTGGGGGAGTACTCGGCGCGGGCGCTCTACGACCCGGGGTCCCTGGCCGGCCGGTCGGTGCGGCTCATCGGGTTCTCGTCGCCCGGTGAGGGCGGCCGGTGGGTCCTGACCCGGATGGCGCTCAACTGCTGTGCCGCCGACGGGTTCGCGATCAAGGTGAGCGTGCAGAACGCCCCTGAGGTCGGGACCGACGAGTGGGTGGAGGTCACCGGCACCTTCGACGCGAATGCCCAGCGTGTCGCCGGAGCGGACGCGCTGCCGGTGCTCGTCGTCGACGACCTCCGGCCCATCGGCATCCCGGAGAACCCTTACGAGTAGGGATCAGTCCCGCCTCGCGGGGTCAGTCTCGCCTCATGGGTCAGTAGTCAGTCCCGCCGGGCGCGGCATCGAGCGCAGAGACCGTCGATCTCGATCGTGTGCCGTACCTCGGCGAACCCGTGCTCGGAGGCGACGGCCGAGGCCCACCGCTCGACGGCGTCGCCGGTGACCTCGACGGTCAGGCCGCACGAGCGGCAGACGATGTGGTGATGGTGGTGGCTGGTCGAGCACGCGCGGTAGACGGCCTCGCCGTCGGCCGTGCGGATGACGTCGAGGTCGCCGTCCGCGGCCATGGCCTGGAGGTTGCGGTACACCGTCGCCAGACCGACCCGGGTGCCGGCGGCGGCGAGCTCGGCGTGGATCTCCTGGGCTGACCGGAACTCTCCCCGGCCGGTGAGGGCGTCGGCGAGTGCGGCGCGCTGGCGGGTCGGGCGTCGTTCGGTGCGGACCTCGCTCGTCATCGCGTCTCCATCTCCGGGTGCCGATGGTCACCGTGCTCGTCGTAGTGTCCCTGGTGCACGGCGTGCCGATGACCGTCGTGAAGATAGTCGACGTGGTCCTCGTGCGTGACGGCAGGGTGCCCGCAGTCGGCGCCGTGCTCGTGGTCGTCGTGGCCCTCGGCATGGGCGTGGACGACGCGGCCGAGACGAGTGACCACCCCGGCGCCGAGGGTGACCACGACGAAGGCGGCGATCGCGAGCAGCACGATGGTGCCCCCGGACGGCGTCTCGGCCTGGTACGACACGAGCACGCCGCCCACTGCCGAGGCCACGCCGAGCGCGACGGCCCAGCGCAGGGCACCCCGGAAGCTGCGTCCGAGCAGCTGCGCGGTGGCGTTCGGAAGGATCATCAACGCGCTGATGAGGAGCAGCCCGACGACCCGCATCGACACCACGACGGTGGTGGCGGTGAGCACCGCGAGCACGATGTTGTAGACCCGGACCGGCAGCCCGACGCTGCGCGCGTACTCCTCGTCGTTGGCCACGGCGAACAGCCGGGCCCGCAGCAGCGTCGTGGCGACGAGCACGACCGCGGTGAGCACCGCGAGCACGACGAGATCGCCTGAGCTCGTCGTGAGGATGGCGCCGAAGAGGTAGGCGGTGAGGTTGGCCGGCGTGCCCGCGTCGGACCGCGAGATGAGCACGACCCCGAGCGCGATCCCGCCGTAGAACATCACCGCCAGCGCGACGTCGCCGCTCGTGCGCCCGGAGGCTCGGATCAGCTCGATCGCGATACCGGCCAGGACGGCGGCGACGAGCGCGGTGAGCACGGGCTGCTGTCCCGTGAGGAGGCCGACGGCGACACCCGCGAGCGCGACGTGGCCCATGCCGTCGCCGACGAGCGACATCCGCCGCTGGACGAGGAAGACGCCCACCAGCGGTGCCGCGGTGCCCGCGAGCAGCGCCGCGAGGAGCGCCTGCCGCATGAAGTCGAGAGCGAGGAGCTCGGTCATCGGGTGCTCCGCGAGGTGTCGGGGTCGAGCGGGGCTCGGCGCCACGCCGGGTCGGGTGGGTCGTCGTGGTGGTGGCCGTGGTCGTGTTCGGCGCCGCGGTGGTCACCGGGCGCACCGTCGAAGACGACGCGGCCGTGGTCGAGCGCGACGACCCGGGTGACGACGTCGTGCAGGGCGCTCAGCTCGTGGGTGACGACGAGGATGCCGGTGCCGGCCGCCGCCATCGTCGACATCACCGACGACAGGGCCAGCTGGCTTGCGCGGTCCACGCCCGCCGTCGGCTCGTCCATGAGCAGCAGGTCGGGTCGGCCGGCGAGGGCGCGGGCGACGAGCACGCGCCGCTGTTGCCCGCCGGAGAGCGAGGCGACCTCCTCGCGGGCGCGGTCGCCGAGACCGACCGCGTCGACGGCCTCGCGCACCAGGGCACGGTCGGTGCGGGAGGCGGGTCTCCACCACGGTCGGTGGGGGAGGCGGCCCACCTCGACGACTTCGGTGACCGTCGCCCGTACCGACGCCGACAGCGAGTGCCGTTGTGGGACGTATCCGACGCGGGTGTGTTCGCGGAACCGCCGGCGTGGCGTGCCGAACAGCTCGACATCGCCGGCGACGTGGTCGGCGAGACCGAGCACCCCGCGCACGAGCGTGGACTTGCCGGACCCGTTCGCCCCGAGCAGGGCGACCACCTCACCGGGGCCGACCGCGAGGTCGGCGCGCCAGACGACGGCGCGGTCGGCATACCCGAAGGATGCCGACCGCACCGCGAGCAGAGGGGCGCTGGTGGTGCTCAGGCGCACTCCTGCCCCGTCCGCAACGTCTGCAGGTTGCTGCGCATCACCTCAAGGTAGTCCTTGCCGGCCGAGGTGTCAGTGAGTCCCTCGATCGGGTCGAGCACGGCGACCTTGGCACCGGTCTCGCGGGCCACGGTCTGCGCGAGCGCAGGGTCGACGAGGGTCTCGCTGTAAACCGTGGACACCCCGTGCTCCTTCACATGCTCGGCCAACTCGCGGATGGTGGCGGCATCCGGCTCGGCATCGGGGCTCACGCCCGCGATGCCCTCCTGGGCGAAGCCGTACCGATCGGCGAGATAGGCGAAGGCGGCGTGACCGGTGACGAGGTCCTTGGTCTTGCAGCTCGCCAAGCCCTTGGTGAACTCGGCGTCGAGGGTCGTCAGATCGGCGACGACCGCCTTCGCGTTCTCCCGGTAGGTCGCCGCGTTCTCGGCGTCGGCCGCAGCGAACCGCTCTCCCATGGCGGTGACCACCGTCGCGAGCCGCTGCGGGTCGAGCCAGAAGTGTGGGTCCTTCGTGCCGTCGGCACCGACGCCGTCGCTGTGCTCCTCCTCCCCTTCCGCGGGCTTCTCCTCGCCCTCGTGCTCGTGACCGTGCTCGGACACGGCGAGGGAGAGCTTGGCGTCGGTGGTGACGTCGTAGGCGGTGCTCTTGGCCTGGGTGTCGACCGCTCCGTCGACAGCCGGCTGGAAGCCGCGCAGGTACACGACGACATCGCTCTCCGCGAGCTCGGCCACCGCCTTCGGCGTCAGCTCGAGATCGTGCGGCTCACCCCCGGGCTTGGTGAGGCCGGTGACCTCGACCAGATCCCCGCCGACCCGTTCGCTCGCCCACTGCAGCGGGTAGAACGCCGCCGTCACCGCGAGCGCCGGGGCGGTCGGGGTCTCGGATGCCGCGGACTCGCCGCCCGAGGCGGACGACCCGTCGGAGGAGCCGCAGGCGGCCAGGGCGAGGACAGCGACCACGGTCGCGGCGGGAACGGTGAGACGGCGCATGACCAGCATTCTCAGTTTTCCTGAGAACGATTGTCAAATTTGGTATAGACGAGCTCGTGCGCGGACCAGGGACGCCCGTCGAGGCGACCTCGTGGATCGCCTGAGTGAGCCCCGGAAGGCCACGCCGGGTCAGGCCCGGGGGACCGCCTGGGTCACGGTGATGGCCAGCATCATGGCGACGACGGCGATGCGCATCATCCGCTCGGCCAGTGTGAGCCTCGGCCAGGCGAGGACGAGGAACCACAGCAGCACCGCCGACACGACGGCGAGAAGAACCCAGCCCCAGCCCGGCACGAGCAGTCCCCCGACGACCAACGCGAGCACCACGAGGAACGGCACGGGACGAGGGAGCCGGCTGAGCCGCGTGAGGGCCGGCAGACTGGCACGCTCGAGGGAATCGCGGAGACTCGACACGGCAACTCAGCGTAGGGTGCCGGGCGCGAACCGGCTCGAGCGGGTCGCACGCGCCCGACTAGCCTTGCGCGCATGCCCGCCCCGACCTCCGTCGTCGACACCGTCGTCTCATTGTGCAAACGCCGGGGGTTTGTCTTCCCGTGCGGCGAGATCTACGGCGGGACCCGCTCGGCCTGGGACTACGGGCCGCTCGGCGTCGAGCTGAAGGAGAACATCAAGCGGCAGTGGTGGAAGTCGGTCGTCACCGCGCGCGACGACGTCGTCGGACTGGACTCCTCGATCATCCTGCCCCGGCAGACATGGGTCGCCAGCGGCCACGTGGGCGAGTTCACCGACCCGCTCACCGAGTGCCTCAGCTGCCACAAGCGGTTCCGGGTCGACCACATGCAGGAGGCCATCGCCGACCGCGAGGCCAAGAAGGGCAAGGAGGTCGACCCGGACTCCATCCCGCTCACCGACATCGCCTGCCCGAACTGCGGTACGCGCGGGCAGTGGACCGCGCCGCGCGAGTTCAACATGATGCTCAAGACCCACCTCGGCGTCATCGAGGACGACTCGGGCCTGCACTACCTGCGGCCCGAGACCGCACAGGGCATCTTCGTCAACTTCCTCGCGGTGCTGCAGACCTCGCGGAAGAAGCCGCCGTTCGGCATCGCCCAGACCGGCAAGAGCTTCCGCAACGAGATCACCCCCGGCAACTTCATCTTCCGCACCCGCGAGTTCGAGCAGATGGAGATGGAGTTCTTCGTCAAGCCCGGCGACGACGAGGAGTGGCACCAGTACTGGATCGACGAGCGCACCCGCTGGTACACCGGTCTCGGCATCGACCCGGCGAACCTGCGCCACTACGAGCACCCGCAGGACAAGCTGTCCCACTACAGCAAGCGCACGGTCGACATCGAGTACCGGTTCCGCTTCGCCGGCAGCGAGTGGGGCGAGCTCGAGGGCATCGCCAACCGCACCGACTTCGACCTCACCACCCACAGCAAGCACTCCGGCACCGACCTGGTCTACTTCGACCAGGCCGGCGGGGAGACGTACACGCCCTACGTCATCGAGCCCGCGGCCGGGCTGTCCCGCAGCCTGATGACGTTCCTCGTCGACGCCTACGCCGAGGACGAGGCGCCGAACACCAAGGGAGGCGTCGACAAGCGCGTCGTGCTGCGCCTCGACCCACGACTCGCACCGGTCAAGGCCGCGGTGCTGCCGCTCTCGCGCCACGCCGACCTCACCCCGAAGGCCCGCGATCTCGCAGCCGGCCTGCGTCGGCACTGGAACGTCGACGTCGACGACGCCGGGGCGATCGGCCGCCGGTACCGCCGACAGGACGAGATCGGCACGCCGTACTGCGTGACGGTCGACTTCGACACCCTCGACGACCACGCGGTGACCATCCGCGAACGCGACACCATGGCGCAGGAGCGGGTCGCTCTCGATCAGGTCGAGAGCTGGCTCGCCGGGCGGCTGGTCGGCTGCTGAACTGCCGGTGACGGCGCCGCGCCCTCCGGGTCGGCCGCTACCGGGTGCCCGAGGAACTGTCAGGCCTGTCGGGCCCGGACGCTCAGGGCTGCGGGCCGTGCTGCAGCCACACCTGCTCGGCCTCGTCGGTGCGGCCGGCGCGGTCGAGCATGCGCGCCAGGGCCCGCGCTGCCCGCACCCGCGTGTCCGGGATGCCGTGCTCGCTCAGCTCGGCGATCGACGCCCGCAGCCGTGGCTCGGCCTCGGCGACCCGGTCGGCGTCGGCGAGGAACATCGCCCCCTCCGCTCGTAGCACCACCTCGAGATCCGCTCCAACGAGTGCCTCGGCGCGCGCGATCCGTTCCATGGCCTCGTCGGTCCGGCCATGTGCCGCCAGCAGGTGCGCTCCCTGCCTGAGTACCAGCGGCTCGAGGACCTCGCCGTCGAACTCGCCCTCGCCCGGCGGCGGCTCGCGCCCCGCGGCGGCGAGGCCGTCGGCCAGGCGCTGGCCCTTGGCGATCGCGGCGTCGAGGTCGGCCAGCCCGCCGGCGAGATCGCCGTCAGCGGCTCGCAGAGCCGCACGAGCGCGGTGCGCCTCGACGAGCACCGAGACGGCGCCCGAGGCCCGGGCGAGCTCGCCGGCGGCCTCGAAGTGGGCGGTCGCGACATCCGGACGGTCGTCGTCCATGGCCGCGTTGCCGGCGCGCCACTGGGCGTGCGCGGCCTCACCGCGGCGGTCCTCGGCCTCGAACGCGGTGGCCGCGGCGGCGAACGCGTCGCGGGCATCGGACCAGCGGCCCAGGGTGGCGAGGGCGTTGCCGAGAGCCCAGCCGACCGGCCCGACCAGGCCGGGATAGGTGTCGCGCAGGGTGGGCAGCGCGGCCTCCAGCAGCTCGGCTCCGTCGACCGGACGGCCGGTCTCGACATAGGCGAGCCCGAGCTGGCGCTGCGCCACGGCGAGCAGCACCGGGTGACCGGCGCTGGCGGTCGCGGCCACCGCGTCGGCTGCCGTGCGCTCGAGCTCGGCCCACTCCTCACGCGCGACGAGATGGTCGCCGAGACTCAGCAGGATGCCGGCTCGGGTGCGCGCGGGCACGTCGCGCAGCGCGGCGGCGCGACGTAGGTGGTCGAGCGCGGCGTCGCGCTCATCGCGTGCGCCGGCCAGCCGGGCGCGGGCGTGCAGCACCATGGCGGTCAGCTCGGGATGGGCGGCGGCATGCTCCTCGGCGGCGTCGAGGTGGGCGATCACCGAGGCGGGGTCGAGGTGCGCCGCCCCGGCCGGGGCCGCCTCGAGACGGCACAGCGCCACCCGCCGGTCGGCACCCGCGCGGGCGTAGCCGGCGGCGGCCCGGGTGAGCAGCTCCCACGGCAGCTCGGCGCCGCGGGCGTTCGCCATCCGCCGGAGCAGGCCGGCCGCCTCCACGTGCTCGCCCGCCGACTCCAGTCGGGCGGCCGCCGCGAGCGCGGATGCCGTGTCGTCCTCCTCGAGCGCGATCTCGGCCTCGGCGCGGATGACGACCGACGGGTCGCCGGACCGGCGGGCGGCGTCAAGCGCGGAGTGCAGCAGCTCACGCCGGCCCGCGGGCGGGAGGTCCCCCCCGGCGACCCGGTCGAGGAGGGAGACGGCAGCCCACTCCTGCGGAGTCGACACGGGAAGCAGGCGGTCGCGGTCACGTCGCCACGCCTCGAGCAGGCCGTCGACGTCGGCGCTGAGTTCGAGGAGCGCTCGGGACACGGCGTCGGCGCGGACGACGACTGGTGTGGACGACGCCACCGACGCGGCGGCGGTGGACGCGCCAGGGGGGCCTGGTGCGTCGAGGACATCGTCGGAGAGGCGGGTCGGGGGAAGCATCGGCTGGTCCGGCAGCCCCTCGGTGCGGAGCCGGCGGCCGAGGTCGTCGGACACCACGGTCGAGCCGTACCGTCCGTTGAAGGCGGCCGCGATCTCGGCTGCGGTACGGGCGAGCTCGGCGGCCCGATCCTTGGCCGCACGCCCGTCGACCTGGCGCGGGGCGAGCTGCTGCTCGACGGCGCGGTGCAGCACCATCGCCGCGGTGCCCGCGAACCACATGCGGTCGGTGGCCGTGCGCAGCCGATCCAGCCACCCCAGCCGCGGGAGGAGATGGTCGACGGCGCGCTCGGTGTTACCGAGCCCGAGCAGCACCCTCAAGCAGGTGGCGACGGTCTCCGACGCCATCGGGTCGTCCTGGGCCAGGAGCCAGGCCCTGCGAAACGACGCCACGGCGCCGTCGACATCGCCGAGTGCCAGCCGCAGCTCGGCCTCGATGCCCAGACTCGAGTGCGGCTCGTCGTCGCACACGAGGTGGCCGCGGGTGACCGGCTCGAGCAGCTCCAGCGCACGCTGAGGGTCGGTGTCGAGTACGAGACGGGCCTGGCCGCGCAGCTCGCACGCCTCGCAGTCGGACTGGGCGTCCCGCGGTTCGCTCGTCCACGCCGACAGCTGGCGGCTGACACCGGCGCCGTCGCCCACCCAGCGGGCCAGCCAGGCCCGGGCGGCGTGCACCGGTCGGAGGTGATAGCTGTTGGTGCGCAGCGCCGTCTCGAGGTCGTCGATCGCGGCGACGAGCGCCGTGAGTGGCAGCTCGGGCAGGTCGACGGCGAGGTCGACGGCCCACTTCAGGCGCCACAGCACCGCGTCCCGGTCCTCCTGGGTGACACCGTGCCCGGAGGTGAGCGCGTCGCGGAGCCAGGCGACGTGGCCGAGGCCGGCCGGGTCGTCGGGCAGGTGGTCGAGCGCCTCGGTGAGGTCGAGCCGAGCAACGAACTCCTCCGCGAAGGAGCCGTGACGCTGGGCCAGCTGCAGGCACGACTCGTGCGCACGCACCCGCTCGGGGCCGGCCGGGGCCTCCACCGCGGCGCTCGACGCCTGGGCGAACTCGTCGGAGACCAGGTCCCACTGCGTCATCCGGGGTGTCCGTCGACGACCTCGGCGCCGACCCGGCGGTGCTCCGGCGCCGGTTCGCCCCTCCTCGATGGGTCGACGTGGACCGTCGACGTGGCCTCCGTCATGCGGGCATCCAACCAGACCGGCGGATGACGCGTCGCAGCGCTCGGGTGGTGGTAGCGGCTCGGTTGCCCACGCCCACGCCCGCGAACGGCACGGTCGGAGGAGGAGGCGCGCGGGGTGTCGGTGAGCGGGTCGTGGCGGTGCGGCACCAGCGCGCCGGGCAGCCGGCGCTGGGCGCCCAGCGCCGGGTGGGTCGTCACGGTGCGTCAGGCGTCATCCGGGCTCGGGGCCGACGGCAACGGGGCGCGACGGCTCGGCCACCCACTCGCTCCACGAGCCGACGTACGGCACCGCGTCGATGCCCGTGGTGTGCAGCGCGAGCGCCAGCTGGGCGGCCGTGACGCCCGAGCCGCACGAGGTGCCGACCGGGGTGTCACGGTGCACGCCGGCGACCGCGGCGCGGGCGCGCACGGCATCCGGCGAGAGAAACGTGCCGTCCGGCGCCAGCAGCTCGGTCGCCGGCAGGTTGATCGCACCCGGGACGTGCCCCGCCACCGGGTCGATCGGCTCGACCTCGCCGCGGTAGCGCTCGGGTGCGCGTGCGTCGAGCAGCACCCCCTGGCGGGCCATCTCGGCGGCGGTGTCGACGTCGAGCACGGGTACCGAACCGGGGCGCACTCGGATGCCGCCCCGCGGCGGGGTCGGCACCTCGGTCGTGGTCGGGTATCCGGCGCGGGTCCATGCGGCCAGGCCGCCGTCGAGCACCCGCACCTGGGGGTGCCCGGCCCAGCGCAGCACCCACCACGCCCGGGCCGCGGCGAGCGAGGTGCGCTGGTCGTAGACGACGACCTTGGTGTCGTCGTCGATCCCGCAGGCCCGTAGGGCTGCCTCGAGGACGCCGGCGTCGGGGAGCGGATGACGACCGCGCGGCCCGGGTGGCCCGGCCAACGCGGTGTCGAGCTCGAGGTGGGTGGCGCCGGGAAGGTGCGCCGCGGCGTACAGCTCGCGGCCTGGGCGGCCGAGCAGCTCGTACTGGACGTCGACGATCACGGCCTCGCCGCGGGTGAGGACGTCGGCGAGGTCGTCGGCGGTCACGAGGGCGGACACGGAGTCATCCAACCAGCCGGGTCGGACGGGGTCG
>JBOFBK010000405.1:0-4489 GCA_051645525.1 Dermatophilaceae bacterium
AGGCCCTGCCCGTGATGTGGTGTGGCGTACGAAGTTGATCCTTCGGTTGGGCGTGTTGGTCAGGCCGCGAGGGCTCGGAGTTCGGGTTGGGTCACCTCCTCGGCGTAGGTGTGGTCGACGATCTGGGCACGGTCCAGGACGTCGAGTCCGAGGTAGCGGCAGCCTTCGGCCCACTCGTCGTGCTGCGCCCACGCAAGCGGAAGTGCCCCCCTGTCAAGGACGGCGCCGACGAGCCGAATGATGCTGGCTCGGTCGGGAAGATGCCGACCACGTCGGTGCGTCGTGGGATCTCGGGGTTGAGACGTTCTTTGGGTTGTTCCCTCTCCGCCAGGCTGGTTGTGAGTCATTCATGGTCAGCGAGGGATTGGCGAGGGTGTCGATCAGTCCGGGTTCACGACGGAGCAGATCCGTGAGTTCGTGCATCAGTACGAGATCCAGCCGTACGGTGAGAAGGCGGTCTGGCTGGTGGGCCAGGGGGTCTCGTACGACCGTCTGCGGCGATGGCGGTCGGCGGTGTTCGACGGTGATCTGGATCGGGGGCTGATCCCGCGAGAGGGTGGTGCTGTGACGGTCCCGCCACAGCAGCGCACGGGCATTGAGAGGCTGCGCGCCGGGGATGGTCGCGGCGATCGCCGCGGTGAGTCCGGGGTGGGCGTCAGAGGTGACGAGCTTGACTCCGGACGGGCCACGGTCGGTCAGATCGCGGAAGAGCCCCAGCCAGCCAGCGCCGTCCTCGCTGGAGGTCGCGTGCACGCCGAGGATCTCGCGGTGCCCATCGGCGTTGACTCCGGTCGCGACGAGCACATGGACCGGTACCACCCGGCCGCCCTCGCGGACCTTCAACACCAAGCGTCCGCAGCGACGAACGTGAACGGCCCGGCGTAGGTGAGCCGACGGGTACGAGACTCTTCGACGTGGTCGTCGAGCTCCTTGGCCACCACCGAGACCTGCAACTTTCGTCAACCCGGTGATCCCGAGGGTCTGCACGAGCCGCAGCGGAACCTCGTGCGGGCGCTGCGCGGGTCGTGGGGGCGGCAGCCCGGGTTGCCGGCGACTGCGTGGATGGCCGAGATCGGCGCGTGGGTGCTTCGCACCGACCGACACCGAGCTTGCTGCGGGGGAGCCGCCGGGTCGCGCCCGGGCGGCTGCTCGACGCCGGGTTCGCGTTCTAGCACCCTCGGTGACCCGAGGCCGCCGACGACCTGGTCCGTCGGGCGCGCTCGCCAGACGGCCGGCCGGAGCTGAGTGGCGACATCCTTGGCGACCGGCGGGGGGCCGGAACGTTCGGCATCGGCGCACAACGCCCGCGAGGCGGTGTCGAACGTTCTCGCGCGCTGACCGGCGCTCAGGGCGCGGCCCAGGGGGCCGCCAGCACCTACGGCGGCAGATGATCACGGCACCATGGGCGCATGCCGGAGGGCCACACCGTCCACGCGCTGGCCGCCCGGCTGGGAGCGGCGGTCGTCGGCGAACCGGTGCGGGCGTCATCCCCGCAAGGACGGTTCACCGAGGGTGCCGCGCGGCTCGACGGCGGCGTGCCGTGCTCGGTCGAGGCCTGGGGCAAGCACCTGTTCGTCCGGATGACGGGCGAGCCGCTCACGCTGCACGTGCATCTCGGCCTGTTCGGCCGGTACTCGGTGCGGCGGCACCGCCGCCGCGACACCGGTGAGCCGCCGGCCGATCTGCCGGTCGAGGGAGCGGTGCGGCTGCGGCTCGCCACGCGCGTTCATGTCGCCGACCTCCGGGGTGCCATGGCGTGCGAGCTGCTCGAGCCCGATCAGGTCGACGCGCTGCTCGCCGGGCTCGGCCCGGACCCGATCCGCGACGACGCCGACGGCGACCTCGCCTGGGCACGGCTGTCTCGGTCGCGCCGCCCGCTCGCGGCGCTGCTCATGGACCAGGGCGTCATCGCCGGCATCGGCAACGTCTACCGCGCCGAGCTGCTGCACCGCGGCGCGCTCGACCCCTTCGTCGCCGGCCGCGACCTCGACCGCGGCACCTGGGACCGGCTCTGGCGCGACACCTGTGACCTCATGGCCGTCGGCGCCGCCACCGGGCGTATCTACACGGATGACGCCGAGCTCGCCTCCGCCCGTGGCCTTCTCGTGCGCGGCGAGGCCGTGCCGCGCTGGCGGCCGCGCTACGCGGTCTATCGCCGTACCGGCCGGCCGTGCCCGCGGTGCGGCGCGGTCGTCATCCGGGAAGACCTGGCCGGGCGCGCGCTGCACTGGTGCCCCGGCTGCCAGAGGCTCGGCCGTGCGGACCACGGCTGAGCCGTGCCGCGCGCCGGAGACCGTCCGCAAGTCCGCACGGACTACGGCCGCTTCGACATCCGATCGAGGGGGACGACCGGCTCGGCGAGGGGGCCGCAGCTGATGGCGAGCGCGCCTCGGCGCTCGTCAGCGCATCGTCCGCCGGGCACCGCGGCGAGCGCTCACGCATCTCCACCACGGGATCGGGCGCCCCTCCGGAGGGCTACCTACTCGGCGCGGAACCGACCGACGCGGCATCTTCGACTGGATATCGAACTGATGTTCTAGTAGGATGCACGCATGCCCAACACTCCCCGCGCCGTTGCCGAGCAGCGCGCGGTGCTGGAGGCCGCCCGGCACGTGGCTGCTGAGCTGGCGTCAGACTCCACCCGCCTGTCGGAGACGGAAGTCGCCGAGATGATGAACCTGATCGACGAGGTGGCCGCCCAGGCCGGGGCGGCCCGGGTCGGGCTGACGGTGGAGACCGCTCGCCGCACGGAGCTCACGGTGCGTGAGCTGAGTGGGTGGGTCGCCGAGCACGCGCCGTCGCTCAGGCAGGGTGGCGCCTCTGCGGTGGCCAAGGTTGCTGCTGAGGTGGTCGCCCCGAGCAGGAGCTCGGCGCTGTCCGGAGGTGGCCCGGTGGATCCCGACCCGGCTTGCCCGGTCGGGATCGTCTGGCACGAGGTCAAGGCAGCGGTATTGCAGCCGGGCAACGCCGTCGCGGTGCTCGTCGAGGAAGCCCGCCTGCACGAACGCCTCACCCCTGATGCGGTGCCCACGGTGACGAGGGCACTGGTGGATCTGGTGGTGGCGCACGGCCCGGCGACCATGAAGCGCTTGCGGCCGCGGCTGATCGCGGAGCACGGGCTGACCGGGGAGCTGGACGAGCTGCAGGAGCGGCTGCGTTCCGGCGCCTACCTGTCCACCCGGTTCGTGGCCCCGGCCGAGCTGACCAGCTACGAGCTGACGATGACCCCGGAGCAGGCCGCAGTGATGGAGGCCGCGATCGGGCCGCTGTCCGCACCTCGGCCGAACGACGAGACCAAGGAACGGGACCGGCGCCCGGCCGGGCAACGCCGCGTCGAGGCTCTGGTAGAGGTGTGCCGCCGTTCCGCAGCGATCGATGCCGACGACTGCGGGTCCGAGGGTGCCGCGGGGTCGGCGTCTGCGCTGCACGTGACCATCGGGCTGGCCGACCTGCAGGCGATGACCGGGTGCGGAGAGGTGATTGCCTCCTCCGCTGCGGAGACGGTGCTCGGGCCTGAGCAGCTTCGCCGGATCGCGTGCGACGCCGCCCTCGTCCCCTACGTCCTGGGCACTCAGGGCGAGGTGGTCGACCAGGGCACCGCGGTACGGCTGTTCACCCGCGCCCAACGCCGCCGGCTGTGGCTGAGGGACCAGCACTGCACGTACCCGGGCTGTTCGATCCCGGCCACCTGGTGCCGCGCGCACCACGTCCGACACTGGGCCGATCACGGCCCCACCGACCTCGACAACGCCGCCCTACTCTGCGAACGACACCACACCGTCGTGCATACGAGACGGCTCTGGGCGCAGGTACGCGAGAAGCCCGACCAGCACGGCCGGTACGTGCTCTGGGACCTGCACGACGGGAGCTACGACCGTGCCGTGGAATGCCGGGCCCACGAAGGACCACCCGCCGAGGGGACCGACCGTGAACGACGAGGCGCCCAGCGTGACGCGCGATCCAGGGTCGTCGACCTGCTCCGCGACGCTCTGGCCGACCACGACGAACGTCTCGATGCCAAGTGGCACGACCGACCCATCGACGACATCCTCGCCGAGTCCGCATAGAACGACGAGTCCGCGTCGAACGACACCGACCAGAACCGGCTCCGGCGACTCCGGCGACTCCGGCGACTCCGGCGACTCCGGCGACTCCGGGTGCATCGTGCACGACGAGCGCCTGGGCCGTCGGTGGACGGCGAGCGCGAGGTCGCACGCCGGACCACCACGGGAGAAAGGTCCGCTAGGGACGCCGACGTGGCCCTTCGCCTAGATCCTGTCGTGCGGATCGTCAAACGAAACTGTGGGGCGGAGACTGGTCAGAGGTCGACGGCGCGGTTGTCTCCCTCGTCAGGGCGGTCGCCGGTGACCTTGGCCTTGAGCACCTGGACGAGGTTGCCGGCCTTGCCGGGGCTGTCCCAGTATTCGGCACTCTGCCCGTCGACACGGATGACGACGGTGCGCGGGTCCTCCGGCTCGCACTGGAACCA
>JBOFBK010000406.1:0-10234 GCA_051645525.1 Dermatophilaceae bacterium
TGATACCGTCGACACATGGCCATGACGCTTCGCCTCACCGAGAACGAGACCGAGTCGCTGCGCACCCAGGCAGAGTCCGAAGGGCGCTCGATGCAGGATGTCGCGCGAGCGGCAGTTCGTGAGTACATCGACCGGCACATGCTCCGTCGGGATGTCGACGCCGCGCTCGACGTGCTGACGCCGCGGTACGCCGAGGTGCTCAGGCGGCTCGGCGAGTGACGCGATACCTCGATCTCGAACTCGCGCTCGTCGTCGCGGCCCGAGCCATCGGCGGGGTTCCGGTGCTCGCGGACCCCGGCCTGCTGGAGTCTGCTCTCGCGCGACCGCAGGCGTCAGTGTTCGGCGCGGATGCCTATCCGACGTTGCACCTCAAGGCTGCCGCGCTACTTCATTCCCTGGTGAAGAACCACTGTCTGGTCGATGGGAACAAGCGGCTCGCCTGGCTCGGGACGCTCACCTTCCTGTACGTGAACGGGCGGGACGTCCACGCCGGCGACGACGAGTCGTACGCGTTCGTCATCGCCGTGAGCGACGGCACGCTCACCGATCTACAGGAGATCGCCGATCAGCTCGAGGCATGGAGCACACCTGTTCGGTAAGAGTCGCGGGCTGCACGACGGTTCGTCACGTCGGCCGGGCTGGCGATCGCTCGGTGCCCGTAATCGTCATCTCCACGAAGCCAGCCGCTCGGCGATGGTGGCCGGTTCGAGCTCACCGGCAGCGACAGCGATCACCAGCTCGTACGCCGCGTCGTCGTCCGGGACGTCGAGGCGGATGTCGTTCACGCCGTAGAACACGACGACCGCGAGCCAGCCGAGACGTGTGTTGCCGTCGACCAGCGGATGGTTGCCGACGATCGAGTGCAGAAGCACCGCGGCCTTGTCGTGGAGCGTCGGGTAGACCTCCGTGCCGAACACCACCGATTGCGGTCGGTAGGCGGCCGAGTCGAGCAGACCCACGTCGCGAACCGGCCCGACCCCGAGATCGCGCACCAGGCCGAGCAGGTCCTCGAGCGAGAGGTACTCGGTCACCGACCGAGCCGGTCCAGGAGGTCGGCGTACCGCTCACGACCCCAGGCCGAGGCATCGCGGACCTTCGCCTCGTGCCCTCGCCGGGCCGCGGCGTCCCGGATGGCCCGCACGGTCGCCTCCTGCTTGCTCACGCCGAGCTCGTCGGCGAGCTGCGCCAAGGTGCGCTCGTCGTCATCGGTGAGTCGAAGGGTCATTGCCACGAACGGGATGATACCAGATTGGTGGCAGTAGGCGGGACGCCGGTCCGGTTCGGCAGGCGCGGGCAACGGGCGGGAGCCCCAGATCATCGCCGCTGACCCGGCTGAGGACTCCCGTTCCGACAGCCGCAGCACCCGGCCCGAGCGCGCGAGTGCGCCCGGGCCGGCTATACCTCAGCCGAACCGCTCGCGGCTGGCGAGCGCCTCGCGGAGCACGTGGTCGGCATCCACCCAAGCCCGGCGCACCCCAGGGCTGAGGTCGGTACGGGCCAGCACCGCGGATGACGTTGCAGCGGTGGCGGTCTCGACCAGGCGGCCGGGGTGCAGGGCACCGACCACCCGCGACAGCGCATCGTCACCCACCCGGCCGCTCAGCTCGACCACGAGGTCGCCGACCCGGTCGACGTACGGCCGCACCACGTCACGGTCCGTCGCCACCCAGAAGCCCCGGGCCAGCTCCAGCGCGGCGTAGTTCGACAGCGCGGTGTCGTCGCGCAGCCGGGCCCACGCCCACGCCTTCGCCTCGGCACCTGGCCGCACCGCGCGCACGCCGAGTGCCGCCAGCGACCCGGCGAGCGAGTGGTCGGCCGCTTCGGCCGCCTCGATCTCGTCGTCACCGAGCGCGCCAAGTGCCGCCAGCCGGCGGAGCACCAACCACCGGAAGTCGTGGTCGCCGTCGAGCAGGTGCGGGATGCCCTCGCCCGCCGCCCAGCGCCGCAGCCGGTCGATGTCGGTACCGGTGCGTGCCCACGCGCGAGCGGCCGCCACGGCGAGCGCGTCGGCATCCGGCCCGGATGACGCCGATGCCCGCTTCGCGAGCGCGTCGGCCGCGTCGGCGACCCGCCCGGTGGCGGCCGCCTGCTCGTCGGGTGGCAGGAAGAACGGGATGACCGTGTCGGCCATCAGCAGCGAGACCCGCGCCAGCACAGCGGCGTTCGTCTCCTGCGGCCAGGCCGCCGTGAACACGTCGAGCACCGGCCTGGGGTCGACCACCGCGCGGCTCACCCCACCGAGAAGCGACACCCAGACGACGGCCCGGGCCGACGCGTCGGGCACGGTCGCCAGGGCAGCCGGCAGTGCGGCGAGGGTCGCGTCGTCGAGGTCGACCTCGGCCCACGTGACGTCGCCCGCGTTGGGCACGCACACGGCATCCGGTGGGAGATCGGCGACGCCGGCCACGACCGCCGACTCGCCCTCGAGCACCACCGGCTGGCGCAGCACCTCCGCCCCATCGGCGAAGGCGGCGACGTCGAGGGTGTGCGGCCGCGCGACCGGGACCTCGTGCGGGTACGTGCGGGTGAGGGTGCCGTCGGGGGTGAGGGCGAGCCGGTCGGCGCGGGCGGTGCGCAGCCAGGCGTCGGCCCAGGCGTCGACTGGACGCCCGGCGGCACTCGACATCGCGTCGAGGAAGTCGTCCAGGTCGGCGTTGCCGAACTCGTTGTCGCGCAGGTGGTTCCGTACGCCGGTGACGAAAGCGTCGTCACCAAGGTGGGCGATCAGCTGGCGGATGACGGACGCACCCTTCGCGTAGCTGATGCCGTCGAAGTTGCCCAGGGCCGAGATCGCGTCGGGGGCCGGGGAGCCGGCCACCGGGTGGGTGCTCGGCGCCCGGTCGGCGGCGTAGCCCCACAGCTTGCGGACCACGCCGAAGTCGACCCACGCGCCAGGGTGGACGCCGGTCTCCACGAGCGCCCGCGAGGCCAGGTACTCGGCGAAGGACTCGTTCAGCCACAGGTCGTCCCACCACCGCATCGTCACCAGGTCGCCGAACCACATGTGCGCCATCTCGTGCGCGATCGTGGTGTCGCGCAACGAGATCTGCTCCGGCGTGGCCACGCCGCGGTAGACG
Organism: Dermatophilaceae bacterium; assembly: GCA_051645525.1. Classification (GTDB taxonomy): domain Bacteria; phylum Actinomycetota; class Actinomycetes; order Actinomycetales; family Dermatophilaceae; genus JBOFLG01. The sequence goes on from JBOFBK010000406.1 coordinate 3,078, forward strand.
TACTGGTCGCGGAAGGTGACGCAGCCCGGGTTCTCCATCGCGCCGGCGTTGAACTCGGGCACGAACACCTGGTGGTACTCGCCGAACGGGTACCAGATGCCGAACAGCCGGTGGTAGTAGTCGAAGCAGGCCGCCGTGGTGGCGAGCATCTGGCCGGCCTGCCGCTCCACGTGCGGCCCGAGCGAGCGACGGGCGTGCACGCCGAGCGGGATGCCGTCGTGCTCGCCGCGCACCGATGCCCAGGGCCCGGCACACACCGTGACGAAGTAGGAGGCGAGCGGCGGTGTCGGGGAAAGCTGCCAGCGCCCCGGTGCGACCTCCGTGGCCGCGCCGTTGCCGAGCACCGTCCACCGGGCGGGGGCGGTGACGCGCACCCTGTACGGCGCCTTGAGGTCGGGCTGGTCGACACAGGCGAACACGGTCGAGACGGTGTCGAGGAACATGTGCCCGTAGACGTAGTCCTCACCGTCGGCCGGGTCGGTGCTGCGGTGCAGGCCCTGCCCGTCGTGGCGGTAGGCCATGGTGGCGTCGACCTCGAGCACGTTCTCGACGGCCAGGCCGTCCAGGGTCAGCCGCCCGTCATCCAGCGCGCTCGGGTCGAGCGGCTCGCCGTTGAGCACCGCGCCGTGGAGCACCCGTGGGTCCAGCTCCACGAAGGTCGAGGCGCCCGGTCTGCGGCAGGAGAACCGGATGACGGTCCGCGAGCCGAACACCTCCGGCCCACGGTCCAGGGCGAGGTCGACCTCCATCGCGTCGATCGTGAGCAGGTCGGCCCGGGCACGCGCCTCGGCACGAGTCAACGACGGCATGACCCACCACCTTCTTTCCTTGCGTCGTCTCGAGGCGGCGTCCCGGTTCCAAGGTCTCGGCCGACGAGAATGACCACGACTCGAAGTTCCACTCCGCGAGCACGATGACCACCGGCTTTCCTGTGGCAGCCGCAGTTCCCTCGGCCGTGAACTGGCACGGGCTTGCCGAGTGCGTCCCTGAAGTCGTTCCGCGACTCCAGGTGGCGTCGTAGGAGAAGCGGCACTGCCTGAACATCTCCGGCCCCTTCGACGACCAACTCGACATGAGGGTCACGAGGACCAGCGGTCACGATACGTCACTGACGTCGAGGGAATCCGACCGCAGCAGCTGTCCCGGTGTGATCAGACCCTGCCGAATCACCCCGACCGTGCATGCCGCGATGCACCCCAGACGTGACTCGCCATCCCCACTCGACACGACGCGCGTAGGGCTTCTACCGGCAGAGCATCGCCGCGAGCACGGGAGACATGGTCGGGCAGGCCGCTGCGGTGGCCGAGCAACTGTTCCAGGATGATGTCCTCGTGCTCGGGGACCAGGCCGGGCAGGACCTCGCCCAGCGTGGTCCGCAGGATCCAGCGACCGCGGTCGGCCTCCTGCATCGCCGCCGTCGCGACCATCGCGTGGTGACGCTCGCGACCCGCACCTTGTCGCGGGCCCGGGCCGGCTATGCGCCGTCGACGGTGCGAACCCCGGTGGCGAGCGCCCCGGCGCGCAGCATGGCGACGAACCGACGTTTCCCGGTTCCGCGCCACGCCGGTGACGGCGGGGATCATGGCTGTCGACGCGACACCTCTGTGTCCGGACGAAACGCCCGCGTCCTCACTGTGACGACGCGAACGGCCTGTCAGCAACGCGTCGAGGTTCCACAGACCCGTCGGGCGCTCTCGATCGGCCGTTCGCCCCGCCGGGGTCACCGGGCGTTGAGGTGATGGGTGGTGACCGACCCGGCCTCGACGTGCCAGCGCTGGTCCAGCCGCACGTTCTCGAGCAGCCGCCGGTCGTGCGAGACAAGCAGGAGCGCGCCGTCGTAGGAGTCCAAGGCTGCTTCGAGCTGCTCGATCGCGGGCAGGTCGAGATGGTTCGTCGGCTCGTCCAGCACCAGGAAGTTCACGCCGCGGGCCTGAAGCAGCATCATCGCGGCGCGGGTGCGCTCACCGGGCGAGAGCCGGCGCACCGGACTGGCGACCTGCTCCGCCCGCAGCCCGAACTTGGCGAGGAGGGTACGCACGTCGGCGGGCGTCATCCGCGGCATCGCCGCCTCGACCGCGTCGCCGAGCGGCAGGTCGTCGTCGAGACCGGTGCGGGCCTGGTCGATCTCGCCGACCGCGACCGAGGCGCCCAGGCTCGCCCGCCCGCCGTCGGGACGGAGGTGGCCGAGGAGCAGGCGGAGCAGCGTCGTCTTGCCGGCGCCGTTGGGCCCGGTGATGCCGATCCGGTCGCCCGCGCTCACCTGCAGTGACGCCGGGCCGAACCGGAAGCGCCCCAGGGCCGCCGTGGCCGAGTCGAGCGTCGCGACCACCGAGCTCGAGCGTGGTGCGGCGCCGACGGTGAAGCGCAGCTGCCACTCCTTGCGCGGCTCCTCGACCTCGGTCAGGCGGGCGATCCGCGACTCCATCTGGCGCACCTTCCGCGCCTGCTTCTCCGAGGACTCGGCCTGCGCCTTGCGGCGGATCTTGTCGTTGTCGGGGGACTTCCGGATGGCGTTGCGCACGCCTTGCGAGCTCCACTCGCGTTGGGTGCGGGCGCGGGCGACGAGATCGGCCTTGCGCTCGGCGAACTCGTCGTACGCCTCGCGGGCGTGCCGCCGCGCGACGGCCCGCTCCTCGAGGAACGCCTCGTAGCCGCCGTCGTAGACCGTCACCCGGTGCTGGGCGAGGTCGAGCTCGACGACCCGGGTGACCACCCGGGCCAGGAACTCACGGTCGTGTGAGACGAGCACCACCCCGGCGCGCGACCCGCGCACGAACGACTCGAGTCGCTCCAGCCCGGCGAGGTCGAGGTCGTTGGTGGGCTCGTCGAGGAGCACGACGTCGAAACGGCTGAGCAGCAGCGCGGCGAGCGCGGCCCGCGCCATCTGCCCTCCGGACAGGGACGTCATCGGGACGTCCGGGTCGACGTCGAGGCCGAGGTCGGCCAGCACGGTGGGCAGCCGCTCGTCGAGGTCGGGGGCGCCGGTGGCCTGCCAGTGGTCGAGGCTGCTCGCGTAGGCGTCCTCGGCGGCCCGGGCGTGCTCGCCGCCGAGAGCCGCGGCGGCCTGCTCCATGGCCACGGTCGCGGCGGTCGCTCCGGTGCGGCGGGCGACGTAGCCGGCGACGCTCTCACCGTCGAGGCGCTCGTGCTCCTGCGGGAGCCACCCGACGAAGGCGTCGGCGGGGGCGGTCGCGACCGACCCCTCGAGCGGGTCGAGGTCGCCGGCGAGGATCCGCAGCAGGGTGGTCTTGCCGGCACCGTTCGCGCCGACCACCCCGATGACGTCGCCGGGCGCCACGGTCAGGTCGAGGGAGTCGAACAGCGTGCGATGCGCGTGGCCTCCGGCGAGACCTCTGGCCTGGAGGTGCGCACTCACCCGGCGAGCGTAGTGTCCGTACCCGGCGAGGCGGACCACCGCGCTGTCGATCAGCGCGCATCGAGTGGTAACCGGCGGATGACGATGTCGGTGTGAACCCGTCGCCACCGAACGAGTGGGTCCGGATCGGCGGGCGCTTGTGCCGGACCGAGGCCCAGCGCACAGTTTTCTGTACAGGAGGAACGCCGTGAAGACGATGACTTATACCGAGTCCCGCGCTCGCTACGCCGAGGTACTCGACCGGGTCGCGAACGACCGCGAGGAAGTCGTGATCACCCGTGCCGGACACGACCCCGTGGTGATCGTGTCCCTCGAGGACTACGAGTCCCTCCGCGAGACCGCCTACCTGATGCGCTCGCCCGCCAACGCGCGCCGCCTCCTGGATGCCATGGAGCGCCTCGAGGCGCAACGCGGTGAACGACACGACATCATCGACACCGTCTGAGGTGCTGCTCGTCTGGGACGAGAACACTCGGCAGGACTATCTCTGGTGGCAAGCACAGGACCGCAGGGTCCTGACACGGATCAACCTGCTCCTGGCGGACATCGCCCGCAACGGCAACGAGGGCATCGGCAAGCCAGAGGCGCTCAAGCACGACTTCGCCGGCTACTGGTCCAGACGCATCACCGACGAGCATCGACTCGTGGACAAGACGGTCGGCCACGAGGTACGAATCGCCGCCTGCCGCTAGCACTACGGATGACGCCTCGCGGCGAGGGCCTCAGGAGATCGCCGTGCACCCGCTGGACCGACAGCACCCGTCGTGCTAACTTGGACAAGCAGACCCGCCCCACACACGTGGACCAGCGGGTCTAGCTTTTGTTCCGACCTATACCTCGACGGGGCCTCCGTTGGTATCGCGCCCGTAGAGGTGGGTCTGGTACCAGTTCCAGGTGAAGCGCTTCCTGGGGTGACGCAGCAGGCTCTGGTAGGTGGACCAGGCCACCAGGTCGGCCATCTGAACCCACTGTGAGATGTGGGAGCTTTGGTAGACCGGGTCCTCGATAATGCGGCGGCTAGAGAGCTTCAGCTGCCGGTGGGCCCGCTGGTACGCCTGGTCCGACCCGTCCATGAAGATCATGCCGAACTCGTCTGCCTTGACCAGGCGTGCGTCGAGGTGCTGGAGCAGTTTCTCGTAGACGGCGACCCGCTGGCGCGCGTACGCGGGTCCGGTTGTGGTGGTCTTGCGGTAGACAGTGCCCAGCACGATGTCGGGGTTCTCGCCGATCGCCTTGAGGGCGCGGGTCATCACTTCGCGTCGGGCTGCCTTGGAGGCATTGACCGCGGAATCAGTGGAGGGCCTGCCGCGACCTCCGACGAACTGGGCCGCGTGAAGCTCGGTGGCGGGCGGGATCTTGTGCGTGGCGTAGAGCTCCTTGCGCAGGTCGATCCAGTGGCGCAGCCCACCGTTCCAGCAGTCGGGGGTGACTTCGATCCAGCTGTACACGATGTGGCCGGTGTCCACGGTGCCCGAGTCGTCGATGTAGAAGAGGCGGACTCCTCGCGATGGGATGGGGGAGTTCATCTCTAGGACTTCTTCCTGGACATCTGACGGGGGCGGCTCACAGCGGCCTGCCTGGCGCTGGTCTTGCTGGACTTCCTACGCGTGGGCCCGATCTCCTTCGTCGGCTCTGGCGGTACATCGCTGGTGGTGGGCACAGCCGGGGCGGTGACTAGCTCTTGGGCAAAGGGGCCGACGAGGGTGTAGACGTTGCTTAGGGTCGCTCCCGTCGGGGCGAGCGGCGCCTTCTTCAGTCTCTTGTCGACCTCGACGAGGCCGAGATCGTGAAGCTTCTTCAGCCCTCGTTCGGCGGTATCGGCCGACCAGCCATACCACTCGGGCACGCGCTCAGTAGGCAGTTCGAAGCCAGGCTTCTCCCGCAGAGCCACCAGCAGCATGGCCGTGGCGGGGAGGTCCAGCTGCTCGTACCAGCCATCGGTCCAGAAGACATTGTCCAGCTTGAGGAACGGGTCGTCGTTGCCCTTGCCCGGTCGCGTGTAGGCGGCGCCTGTGCCGTCGGGCCGCAGCAGGGTGACCGTGATCTTGCGCGCACGCCCGACTCGTTCGCGTCTGATGAGCTGGCGGCCCTCGAGGCGGGTGAGCACCTTGGTTGCTGCCGTTGCGGCAGAGCGGTGGTCGGCGGACTTGGTGGTGTCGAAGACTCGCGCCCACACGCTCAGCGGCAGGGTCGCGCTCCATCCGTTGTCGCCGTCGCCACTGGAGATGATCGCATGCAGGAAGAGGAAGGCACGCAGTCCGCGCAGATCGCCGTGCTTGACGAACACGCTCAAGGGGCCGGCGTAGGGCGTGAGCTTGCGTTCCGGGTTCTGAACGAAGGCCTTGAGCACCGGAGCAGCCGAGCGCTTGGACCTTTCGAGGAGGTACTGCCGGGTCTCGCTCTCGGTCGCTGCAACCCCGTCCTGGGCCGCGCGGTCGCTGCCGTCAGGTTGGGGTACAAGTGACTGAGTCATGGGGAAAATATGAGTCGTATCAGCCCGTAAGTCAAGCCGCAACAGCTCGGTGAGAACTACCGCCGTGGCGGGTGTAATGAGATAGCGATGCTAGCTCGATGCGAGGACCCTTGAGATACCCGTGTGAGCACCATGCTCGACCAGTGGAAGAGCGCCAGGAAGGTGCCTCCAGACGCACGCCCTGGCGGCGCTGCGGCGACAGTTCGCGACCACTCCATCGACCGGTCACGACTGCCACGACGCCGGACGGCTGCCGGGAACGTCCGGTGCGCTTCGGCGCTTCGCGCCGGACGGCGCCACTGGTCCCACTCGCCCGCGTCGAACAGCACGACCTGGTCTAGTCCGAGCTCGTGGCAGAAAGCGGCAGTAGACGATGACCTCGCGACCAGCGCTCCCCGATGCGGGCGACACGCGGTTCCTCAGCTCGCGAGGTAGCGGTCCAGCGCCCGCCGCATGATCTCCGATGCGCTGGTGTGCTCACGCTCAGCGCGTTCGTGGACGGCGTCGAGCCAGTCCGGGTCGAGCCGCACGGTTACTGTCCGCGCAGGCTTCCCGCCTGTCGTCCGCGGACGTCCTACCGGTGTGAAGGTCGCGCGCGGAAAGCTCCTGTCGGCATCCTCGACCAGCTCCTCGATGACGTCGTCCGTGACGGGGACGCTATGGACCGTGCCCCAGACCCCGTCGGCAGGGCGTCGTGCTGGTTGGAACGAGTCGGTCACGACGGGCGGTAGCCGGTGGACATACCCTCGAGGCGGGCGATGCGCTCGGCCATCGGCGGGTGGGTCGACATCAGCCGCGAGACGTCCTGGGCCCGGAACGGGTTGGCGATCATCATGTGGCTGGAGTCGACCAGCTGCCGGGTCGGGGCGAGCGGCGCCCGTGCCACGCCGAGCTCGAGCTTGCGCAGCGCCGAGGCGAGGGCGAGCGGGTCGCCGGTGAGCCTCGCGCCGTCCTCGTCGGCGTCGTACTCGCGAGTGCGCGAGATCGCGAACTGCACGATCATCGCCGCGACCGGGGCGAGAAAGGCGAGCAGCAGGCCGGCGATCGGGTTGCGGTCCTCGTCGTCACCTCCGCCGAAGATGGCACTGAACGCGAAGAACTGGCCGATCGTCGAGATCAGCCCGGCGATGGCCGCCGCGACCGAGCCGGTGAGGATGTCGCGGTTGTAGACGTGCATCAGCTCGTGGCCGAGCACGCCGCGCAGCTCGCGCTCGTCGAGCAGCCCGAGGATGCCCTCGGTGCAGCAGACCGCCGCGTTCTGCGGGTTGCGGCCCGTGGCGAACGCGTTGGGCGCCTGGGTCGGCGACA
>JBOFBK010000407.1:0-3622 GCA_051645525.1 Dermatophilaceae bacterium
ACGTAGACGTAGAGGAACATGAAGCTGGTCCACGCTGCGGCGAGCGTGGCCTGCACCGGCAGACGCACGTCGTCCAGCATGCTCCGGATCGGCGAATTCATTCCTGCAGTAGGGGATTGAGGCGTTCTCATCACCGTGCTCCTTGGTGTCATCGGATGGGTGCGTCCACCATCACGGATGCCGTCCGTGGGCACATCGGCCACGGGGCCTCATCCGACCTGGCCGTCGGCACAGTCGTCCTGTTGTGCTTTCGGCCGATACGCGGATGACGTGGGCTGCCTACGCTGATCCCGTGGCCACCAACGCGCTCCGCTCGCTGTGGGCCGAACCTCGACCGTCCGATGCCGCGGACCCGGGGCCATGGGACTGGGCGCTGGTGGCCGCACTGGTCGGCTGGTGCGTGGTGGAGATGGTGCTCCGCGACGACATGTCGCCGCTCCCGCTGTCGCTGATCGCCGTACTCGCCGTCGCCGCCCCCCTTCCGTGGCGTCGCCGCCGCCCGCTCGCTGCGGTCGCAGCGGCCTTCGGCACGTTGACCGCGGTCGACGCCATGAGGATCCTCGCCGGGTCGGATGGTGTCCTGCCCTCGAGCGTCTCGGCCACCCTGGTGCTGGCCTACGCCCTGTTCCGGTGGGGCTCCGGTCGGGAAGCCGCGACCGGCCTCGGCGTCATCCTGCTCTGGCTGGCCACCACCTTCGTCGCCAACCCGAGCACCTCGGCGGAGACGGTCGGTGGGTACGCGTTCTTCCTGTCCGCCGCAGCGCTCGGCGCCGCGATCAGGTACAGCGCGAGGGTCCGCATCCGCGACCTCGACCACGCCAAGGTCCGGGAGCGCGAACAGCTCGCACGTGAGCTCCACGACACCGTGGCCCACCACGTCTCGGGGATCGCCATCCAGGCCCAGGCGGGCCGTGCCGTCGCAGCCTCCCACCCCGAGCGCGCCGTCGAGACCCTGGCCACCATCGAGGACGCGGCGACCCGGACGCTGACCGAGCTGCGCGACATCGTCGGCGTGCTCCGCGCCCCGCAGGAGACCGAGTTCGCGCCCCAGCCCGGCGTGGTCGAGGTCGGGCAGCTCGCCACCGACGGCCGGACGCGTCCCCGCGTCGAGGTGAGGCTCGCCGGTGACCTCGACGACCTCAGTCCCGCGGTCGGGGCCGCGATCTACCGCCTCGCCCAGGAGTCCGTCACCAACGCGCGACGGCACGCCCGCCACGCCACCCAGGTCACCGTGGCCGTCACGGGAGACGCCGACCGGGTTCGGCTGACCGTCGACGACGACGGCTCCCCCGGCTCGACCTACCGCCCGACCAGCCGCGCCCCGGCCGGCTACGGCCTGGTCGGGATGCGCGAGCGCGCCACCCTGCTCGGCGGCACGTTCCACGCCGGCCCCGCTGCCGGCCCCACCGACGGGGGAGGCTGGCGGGTCGAGGCGACCCTGCCCCGGACCGCGGCGGCCCGATGAGCATCAGGGTCCTCGTCGCCGACGACCAGGCCATCGTGCGCACCGGCCTGACGATGCTCCTCGACGCCCAACCCGGCGTCGAGGTCGTCGGCGCGGCCGCCGACGGGCGAGAGGCCGTGCGCCTGGCGCTCCAGCTGCGCCCCGACGTCGGCCTGTTCGACATCCGGATGCCGCTCGTGGACGGCATCGAGGCCACCCGCCGCCTGGCCGGCCCCGACGTCGCCGACCCCCTGCCGATCGTCGTCATCACCACCTTCGACCTCGACGAGTACGTCCACGGTGCGCTCAAGGCCGGCGCCCGCGGCTTCCTGCTCAAGGACGCCGGGCCGGCCCTGCTCACTCAGGCCATCCACGCCGCCGCCGACGGAGACGCGCTCATCGCACCCAGCGTGACCGTCCGACTCCTCGCCACCTTCGCGCAAACCCAGACCGCACCGCCCCGGCAGCCGATCGAGCCGCTCACGGCCCGTGAGGAGGAGGTCCTCCTGCCCGTGGCCCGAGGCCGCACCAACAGCGAGATCGCCGCCGAGCTCTATATCACCCAGAGCACCGTCAAGGCCCACCTCGCCAGCCTGATGAGGAAGCTCGGCGCCCGCAACCGCGTCGAGGTCGCCATGTGGGCCCACGAGACCGGCCGCATCTGAACCCCTCGGAGCTCAGTGCTGCCGACTGTCCGTCTCCGCCGCGGGCGATCAGCGGGCGTGCGCCCCATGGCCGGATGACGTGAGAGTCGCCTCCTCGACGTGGCAGGCGTGGCGATCGAGCCGCTATAGATCGATCCGTCTACGGCACCTAGCGTGGCCGTCGCGGCGGACACGACGACGATTCGCATCAGCCGGAACACCCGTGCGCAGGTGACTCGACTGGCCGCGGAACGACACGAGACGATCGACGAGACGGTGAGTCGGGCGATCCGCGCGCTCCGTCAGGACACCATGGGCCGCGACCTCGCCGCGGACCGATGGTCCTCGGCGAGGTTCGCGAGACATTGGCGCTCCTCCTGGATCTGTAGTCGGCTCAGCACCTCAGGCACCGAGCGGCGGGCGCGGCCGGTCACAGGTCGAGGTGAAGGCGCAGGGCGTCATCCAGCTGGGTCATGAGTTGGGGTGGGACGCGTCCCAGGGCGGCCCCCACGCGCTGCACGGACACGGACCGGACCTGTTCGGCCTGCGCCTTGGAGTCGACTCGCAGACCGGTCGCCTCGGCAGCGAGTGCGACCTGGAACGGGTGGATCGTGGCCACGTTGCTGGTCACCGGGACGATGGTGACGACTCCCCGGCCGAGCCGGGCGGCGGTCGCGTTGGCGCGGTCGTTGCTGACCATCACGGCGGGCCGCCGCTTGTTGGCCTCGGAAGCCCGAGCGGGGTCGAGGTCGACCAGTCGGATCTCACCGCGCCGCATCGGTGAGCCCGTCGGCCGCGGTCTCCTCCCAGGTGCCGGCGTCGCCGGAGGCCTCCCACTCGTCCCAGGCGGCGGCATAGGAGTCGTCGAGCTCGGGGTGGGCGAGTTGGCGGATCGCGCGCTGGATGGCTGCCGACCGGCTGGCGATGCCGGCGGCCCGGGCGTAGCGGTCCAGCGCCGCGACGTCCTCGTCCGGAAGGCTGATGCTGAGCTTCATCTCGTCATACTACTTTAGTACGACCGAATTCCTACCGCCGGATCCTCCACGGTCGGCGGCACCGGCACCGGCACCGGCACCGGCACCGGCACGCCGGCCTCAGGCGGCGGAGCGGCGAGCCAGCCCTGCGCGGAATCCGGCTCGTCGGCGAGCCAAGAGCGCACGGTCTCGATGACGAGCACGTCGGCGAGCCGGGTCGCCACGGCGTCGCCGCCCGGCCGCGGCACCCGCAGCTCCTCCGCGAGCAGCGGCACGAGCGAGGCCATCACCGGGTGCCGCGCCGAGTCGACCCGCACGACCGGGGAAGCACGGCCAGCAGGTCGTGCACGGCGGGGGAGTCGAAGGCGACCACGCCGCACAGGATCGCGAGCAGCTTCGGGTCACCCGGCTCACCGAAGGTCATGAGGAAGAACGCTTCTCCGAGCATGGTCTGCGGCAGCTCGTCGGCGCGCCCCCGGGCCCGGGCGCCCGGCGAGGCCGAGACGCGGGTGCCCGATGCCGCGCGGCACCAGGGCGAGCTGGCCGGCATCCAGCCTCAC
>JBOFBK010000408.1:0-13015 GCA_051645525.1 Dermatophilaceae bacterium
CCGTAGCGTGCGGCGGTGGCGATGAGCACGCCGGTCTTGTCGGCGAGCACGTCGAGGTAGTACTCCACCGGGTCCGCACCCTCGGGCACCGGCCGGTCGTCGCGGATCTGGCCGGCGCACAACCGGATGAAGGTGCGCGCCTGGATCTTCACCGCCTCCGGGCCGAGGTCGGCGACGATGTCGGAGGCCGTGCCGAACAGCAGGTCCCCGACGAGGATGGCGGTGGCGTTGCCGTAGCGGGCGTTGGCGCTCGGCGCGCCGCGGCGCACGCTCGCCTCGTCCATGACGTCGTCGTGGTAAAGGGAGGCGAGGTGGGTCAGCTCGACCCCGGCCGCGGCCGCGACGACCCGCTCGTCGGCGCCGGCGCCGAGCTCGGCCGCGAGCAGGGTGAGCAGCGGCCGGAACCGCTTGCCGCCGGCCTCGGTGAGGTGGGTGCTCGCCTCGGCCACGAACGGGTCGTGGTGGTCGACCCGCGCCGCGATGAGGTCGTTGACCGCGTCGAGGCCGCGGCCGAGCCGCTCGCGCAGGGCGTCGGAGGCGCCGGGCAGCTCGAGCACCGACGGGGTGCCCCGCTGCGCCGCCACCGACGCCGCGCTCACAAGAGGAACTGCGAGGCCGAGCTCGCGAGGTCGAGGGCCGCGGCGGGTGCGACCCCGGCAGCGGCCGTGGCGAGCACGCCGATGGTAATGGCCACGGTGAGGGGCACCGACGGGGTGAGGGCGACGACGTCGGTGGTGCTGTCGGTGAAGTACATCAGGACGATGAGCCGCACGTAGACGAACGCCGTGACCGCCGAGGCGAGCACGCCGATGACGACGAGCACCACACCCGCCGTGCCCGACTCGACCGCCGGGGCGAACGTGGCGTACTTGGCGGTGAACCCCGAGGTGAGCGGGATGCCGGCAAAGGCGAGCAGCAGGAACGCGAACACGCCGGCGACGACCGGGTGCTTGCGGCCCAGGCCCGCCCACTGCGAGAGGTGCGACGCCTCGGAGCCGCCCTCGCGCACCATCGACACCACGGCGAACGCCGCCACGGTGGTGGCGCCGTAGGCCACGAGGTAGAACATCACCCCGCCGATCGCGGCCCGGGAGAACGCGAGGACCCCGACGAGGATGAATCCGGCGTGCGCGATCGAGGAGTACGCGAGCAGCCGCTTGACGTCGGTCTGGGTGACCGACAGCACCGCACCGACCACCATGGTGAGCGCGGCGACCGCGACGACGGCGAGCTCCCAGTCCCAGCGGTTGCCCTGGATGCCGACGTAGGTGAGCCGGAGGATGGCGCCGAACGCGGCGAGCTTGGTGCACGCGGCCATGAAGCCGGTGACCGGGGTGGGCGCCCCCTGGTAGGCGTCGGGGGTCCAGGAGTGGAACGGCACCGCACCGACCTTGAACAGCAGGCCGACCAGGGCGAGCACGGCGCCCGGGACGAGCAGGCCGTCGAGGTCGCCGCTCTCGGTGGTGATGGCGCGGGAGATGGCGGCGAGGTCGGAGGACCCGGCGTAGCCGTAGAGCAGCGCGCTGCCGAAGAGGAAGAACGCGCTGGAGAACGCCCCGAGCAGGAAGTACTTCAGCGCCGCCTCCTGCGAGAGCAGCCGCCGCCGCCGGGCCAGCCCGGTCATGACGTAGAGCGGCAGCGAGAGCACCTCGAGGGCGATGAACATCGTGATGAGGTCGTTCGCGCTGACGAAGACCATCATCCCGAACACCGCGAACAGGGTCAGGGGGAACACCTCGGAAGTCGCATACCCGGCGCGGGTCGCGGCGGCCTCCTGGGGCGAGCCGGGGGTCGAGGCGCCCATCGGGGTGAACGCGTCGGAGCCGACCCCGCCGAACCGCTCGGCCATGACGAGCACCGACATCAGCGCGAGCAGGAGCAGCGACCCCTGGAGGAACAGCGCCACACCGTCGATCGCGATCGATCCGCCGAGGGTGACCGCCTGGCTGCCCCGCGAGAGGGCCAGCAGAGCGCCGAGCCCGGCGACGATGGTGAGCGAGGTGAGCCAGACCTGGGTCGGATGCCGCACCGCCCGCGGCGCGAACGCCTCGACGAGCACCCCGACGAGCGCGCCGCCGATGACGATCAGCATCGGCGCGATGGCCGCGTAGTCGATGTCGACGGCCTGGAACTCGGTGGCGGCGGTCACTGGTCACTCCCGGAGGCGACGGCGGGCTCAGGATCGGTGACCCCGACGTACTCGAGGGTGCGCTCGACCGCGGGGTTCAGCACGTCGAGCACCGGCGCGGGATAGAAGCCGAGCCCGACGAACGCGGCCAGGATCGGGGCCACGACCCACTTCTCGCGCACCGACAGGTCGCGCGGTCTCTCGCCCTCGGCGAAGGTCGGCGGTGGGCCGGTCATGGTGCGCTGGTACATGAGCAGGATGTAAAGCGCGGCGAGCACGATGCCGGCCGCGGCGAGCACGGCCGCGACCTCGTAGCGCATGAACGTGCCCTGCAGCACGAGGAACTCGGACACGAACGGCCCGAGCCCGGGCAGGGACAGGCTGGCGAGGCCCGCCACGAGGAAGCAGCCGGCGAGCACCGGGGTGACCCGCTGCCACCCCCCGTAGTCGGGGATGCGCTTGCTGCCGCGGCGGGCGACGAGGAAGCCGGCGAGGAGGAACAGCCCGGCGGTGGAGAAGCCGTGGTTGACCATGTAGAGCGTCGACCCGGCCCCGCCGACCGTGGTCATGGCGAAGATGCCGAGCACGATGAAGCCGAAGTGGCTGATCGAGGTGAACGCGATGAGCCGCATCATGTCGGTCTGCCCGATGGCGAGCAACGCGCCGTAGGCCACCGAGACGACCGCGAGCCCGATCACGACCGGCGTGGCCCACTGCGAGGCCTCGGGGAAGAGCTGGAGGCAGAACCGGATCATGCCGTAGGTGCCGACCTTGTCGAGGATGCCGACGAGCAGCACGGCGGTGGCCGGCCGCGCCTCGGTGGCCGCGTCTGGCAGCCAGGTGTGCACCGGCCACATCGGCGCCTTGATGGCGAACGCCACGAAGAACGCGACGAACATCCAGCGCAGCGCCGCTGTGGACCCCTCGAGGTTGCCGGTGAGGTTCTCGACGAGGAAGCCCTGCTCGCCACCCGGGCCGGCGATGTAGACGGCGATGACGCCGACCAGCATGACCAGCCCGCCGACGAGGGAGAACAGCAGGAACTTGACCGCGGCGTACTGGCGCCGGGCGCCGCCGAAGCACCCGATGAGGAAGTACACCGGGATGAGCATCGCCTCGAAGAAGACGTAGAAGAGGAACACGTCGGTGGCCGCGAACACCCCGACCATGAACGCCTCGAGCACGAGCATCAGCGCGAAGTACCGCTTCGTGCGGGAAAGGGCGGCAGCCCGCTCGAGGTGGGCGTCGTCGTCATCCGCCTCGGCCGGTACCGGGATGTCGTTCCACGCCGCGAGCAGGCAGACCGGCACCAGGACGGCGGCCATGACGATGAGGGAGAGCGCGATGCCGTCGACCCCGACGGCATAGGACACCCCGAACTGGGGGATCCAGGAGTGCACCTCGGCGAGCTGGAACTGGGCGCCGGACCCGGCGTCGAAGCGCGCCCAGGCGAGCAGGGCGAGCGCCAGCGTGACCAGCGACGCCCCGAGCGCGATCGGCTTGGCCAGCCGGGCCGACGTGGCCGGGAGCAGGGCCACGACGAGCGCGCCGAGCACCGGGACGACGATCATCAGGGTCAGCACGGGCAGGGAGCTCACTGGATCACCCACAGCACACCGAGGACGGAGACGACACCGGTGAGCATCGTCAGGGCGTAGGAGCGGGCGTACCCGGTCTGGACCCGCCGGAGCCGCGACGACAGACCGCCGATCAGGGCGGCGAGCCCGCCGGCCGCGCCGTCGACGCCGCGTGCGTCGGCGAAGACCAGCCCGCGGGTCAGGTGGATGCCGGGGCGCATGAACAGACCCTCGTTGACGGCATCCTGATAGAGGTCGACCCGTGCGGCACGGGTGAGCACCGAGCCACGCGGCGCGACCTCGGGCACCTCCTCGCGGGCGTACCGCAGCCACGCCAGCGCCCCTCCCGCGAACACCAGCGTGAGGGTGAGCCCGATGAGGAGCGGGACGGGCAGCACCGGCGACTCCTTGGCGTGCTCGCCCACGACCGGCTCGAGCCATGCCTCAATCGCGCCGGTCGGGTACAGCAGCAGGCCGAGCGAGGCAGACCCCGCGGCGAGGACCATCATCGGCACCGTCATGGTCAGCGGCGACTCGTGCGGATGCTGCTCCTCCTCGCTCCATCGGCGCTTGCCGTGGAAGGTCATGAAGAACAGCCGCGACATGTAGAACGCGGTGATCCCGGCCCCGAGCAGGGCAGCGCCGCCGAGCACCCACGGGCGCCAGCCCTCGCCGACGAACGCCTCCTCGATGATCTTGTCCTTGGAGTAGAACCCGGCGAACGGCCAGACACCGAGGATGGCGAGCCAGCCCAGTCCGAAGGTGACCCAGGTGACCTTCATGAACGCCGACAGCCCACCGAACCGGCGCATGTTCACCTCATCCTTCATGCCGTGCATCACCGACCCGGCACCGAGGAACATGCCGGCCTTGAAGAAGCCGTGGGTGAGCAGGTGGAAGATCGCGAAGACGTAGCCGGCGGGGCCCAGCCCGGCGGCGAGCATCATGTAGCCGATCTGGCTCATCGTCGAGGCGGCCAGCGCCTTCTTGATGTCGTCCTTGGCGCAGCCGACGACCGCACCGATGAGCAGCGTCACCGCACCGACGAGCGAGACGGCGAGGGCGGCGTCCGGAGCGGCGTCGTAGATGGCGCTGGACCGCACGACGAGGTAGACGCCGGCGGTGACCATGGTGGCGGCGTGGATGAGGGCCGACACCGGGGTGGGGCCGGCCATCGCGTCGCCGAGCCAGGACTGCAGCGGGAACTGCGCCGACTTGCCGCATGCGCCGACGAGCAGCAGCA
Organism: Dermatophilaceae bacterium; assembly: GCA_051645525.1. Classification (GTDB taxonomy): domain Bacteria; phylum Actinomycetota; class Actinomycetes; order Actinomycetales; family Dermatophilaceae; genus JBOFLG01. Next base: position 4,949 of record JBOFBK010000408.1, read on the forward strand.
GCCCCATCGCGGTGAGCGCAGCCTGGTTCGCCCCCTCGACCCCGGCATTGACCGACTCGTAGTCGACCGCACCGAAGGTGACGAACATGACCATGATCGCGATCGCCAGGCCGAGGTCACCGACCCGGTTCACCACGAACGCCTTGTTGGCGGCGCTGGCGTAGGCCGGGTTCTGGTTCCAGAAGCCGATCAGCAGGTACGACGCCAGGCCCACGCCCTCCCAGCCGACGAACAGCAACAGGTAGGAGTCGGCGAGCACGAGCAGCAGCATCGCCGCGATGAACAGGTTGAGGTAGGCGAAGAACCGCCGCTTGTCCGGGTCGTGCGCCATGTACCCGAGGGAGTACACGTGGATCAGCGAGCCGACGAACGTGACGAGCATGACGAACGCCATCGACAGCGGGTCGACGAGCAGGCCGACGTCGAGCTGGAAGGACCCGGCGGGCACCCACTCCCACAGCGTGACCCCGAGCGAGCGCTCCTCGGCGCCGAGGCCGAGCAGCTGCACCAGCACGAGCACGCCCACGGCGAAGGACGCCCACGACAGGGCGGTGGCCAGCGCCGGCCCGAACCGGTCGGTGCGCCGGCCGCCGAGCAGCAGCACCGCCGCGCCGGCCAGGGGCAGCGCCACGAGCAGCCAGGCCACGGATGCCGCCCCGGTGGCGTCGGCCGCTGTCAACCCGCCGTCGGAGGCGAGGAGTGAGGTCACGGGTTCTGCTCCTTACAGCTTCAGCAGGTTCGCGTCGTCGACCGAGGCCGAGCGGCGGGAGCGGAAGATCGCCATGATGATGGCCAGGCCGACCACGACCTCGGCGGCCGCGACCACCATGACGAACAGCGCGATGACCTGGCCGTCGAGGTTGCCGTGGTAGCGGGCGAAGGTGACGAAGACGAGGTTGGTGGCGTTGAGCATCAGCTCCACGCCCATGAACACGATGATCGCGTTGCGCCGGGTGAGCACCGTGGCCGCGCCGATGACGAACAGGATCGCGGCGAGGTAGATGTAGTTGACCAGGCTCATCGCTCGCTCTCCTCGCGCAGGTCGCGCTCGATGCGGCGCTCGGCCTCGCTGAACGGCTCGGGCGAGCGGTTCTGCTCGCGGGCGGTGAGCACCCGCGACACCGAGAGCTCCGAGGGGGTGCCGTCGGGGAGCAGGGCCGGGGTGTCGACCGCGTTGTGGCGGGCGTACACGCCGGGCGCCGGCAGCCCGGCCAGGTGCGTACCCTCGCGGAAGCGGCGCCGGCTCCACTCCTTCTGGTCGGGCCCGCGTCCGAGCCGCTCCCGGTGCGCCAGCACCATGGCGCCGACGGCGGCGGTGATGAGCAGCACGCTGGTGATCTCGAAGACCCACACGTACCGGCCGAAGATCAGCTGGGCCACCCCGGTGACGTTGCCGGTCTGCGCGTTGACCTCGTCGAGGCCGGTGCCCGGGCCCCACGAGACCCGCCCGATCGCCGACGCGAGGACCCCGCCGAGGCCGACGCACAGCACCACGGTGACCCACCGCTGCCCGGTGAGCGTCTCGATGAGGCTGTCCGAGGAGTCGACGCCGACCAGCATGATGACGAAGAGGAACAGCATCATCACGGCGCCGGTGTAGACGAAGATCTGGATGACGCCGAGGAAGTCGGCGTCCTGGGCGAGGTAGAACACCCCGAGCACGATCATCGCCAGCGCCATCCCGAGCGCGGCGTGCACGGCCTTGCGGGCGAACACCAGCCCGAGGGCGCCGAGCACCGCTACCGGTGCGAGCACCCAGAACGTCACCGCCTCACCGGTGCCGGTCACGACGCCACCTCCGTGTCGTCATCCGTACGAGCCGGCCGGGTGTCGACGTAGCTGCGCTGGTTGTCGGTGGGGCCGGTGACCGTGCCGAGGTAGTAGTCGCGCTCCTCGGCGCCCTCGGCCATGGGGAACGGCGGCTCGAGCATGCCGGGCTGGAGCGGGGCGAGCAGCTGGTCCTTGGTGAAGATCAGGTCGGCCCGGTTGTCGTCGGCGAGCTCGTACTCGTTCGTCATGGTCAGCGCCCGGGTGGGGCAGGCCTCGATGCACAGCCCGCAGAAGATGCAGCGCAGGTAGTTGATCTGGTAGACGCGGCCGTAGCGCTCCCCCGGGCTGAACCGGCCGGCACCGCCTGACGTGTCGTCGTTGTCGGCGCCCTCGACGAGGATCGCGTCGGCCGGGCAGGCCCACGCGCACAGCTCGCAGCCGATGCACTTCTCCAGCCCGTCCGCGTGCCGGTTGAGCTGGTGCCGGCCGTGGAACCGGGGCTGCGGCGCGCGCCGCTCCTCGGGGTACTGCGCGGTGGCCACCTTGCGGAACATCGTCGAGAACGTCACCCCGAAGCCGGCCACCGGCGCGAACAGGTCGGAGAGGAAGCCGGGCTTCCTCTGCTGGTCAGCCACGAACGGCCTCCTCGGTGTCGCGGGTGGGCGGTGCGGCATCCGAGGATGACGGGAGCGCCGGTGGGGTGAGCGACGGCTCGCGCAGGGTCTGCCCGGGCAGCGGCGGCACGGGGAACCCGCCGGCGTACGGGTCGATCTCCTCCGGCGCGCTCGGATGCAGCGCCGCCTCCTTCTCCTCGGCCCGGCGGTCCCAGACCCAGCCGCCGACGAGCGCCACGACGGCGATGACCCCGATCAGGCCGAGCGTGACCACCGGGAACGCGCGGCCGCCGATGACGACCCGGCCGCCGGCGATGTCGTCGAACCAGCCGTTCTGGGCGGCCCGGAAGAACGCGACGAGCACCACCCAGCCGAGGGTGGCCGGGATGAGGAACTTCCAGCCGAAGCGCATGAACTGGTCGTACCGCACGCGCGGCAGCGACCCGCGCAGCCAGACGAAGAGGAACATGAACGACCAGAGCTTGAGGGTGAACCACAGCAGGCCCCACCAGCCGCCGGTGAGCGCACCGTCGGCGATCAGCCCGATGCCCGGTGGGGCGAGGTGGCCGCCGAGGAACATCGTCGTGGCGAGGGCGGCGACGGTGAACATGTTGATGTACTCGCCGAGGAAGAACATCGCGAACCGCATCGAGCCGTACTCGGTGTGGAACCCGCCGGTGAGCTCGCCCTCGCCCTCGGCGAGGTCGAACGGCAGCCGGTTGGTCTCGCCGACCATGGTGACGACGTAGACGAAGAAGCTGAAGAACGCCGGGATGACGTACCAGAAGTCCTGGGCCTGGGCCTGCACGATCTGCGAGGTCGACATCGACCCGGCGTAGAGGAACACGGCCACCAGCGAGAGCCCCATGGCGATCTCGTACGACACCATCTGCGCCGAGCTGCGCAGCCCGCCGATGAGCGGATAGGTGGAGCCCGAGCTCCACCCTGCGAGCACGACGCCATAGATGCCGATGCCGGCCACGGCGAGCACGAGGAGCACCGCCACCGGGGTGTCGGTGAGCTGCAGCGGTGTGGTGTGCCCGAACATCGACACCTCCCCGCCCATCGGGATGATGGCGAAGGAGACGAAGCACATCGTCGCGGTGATGAGCGGCGCGAGGGTGAAGACGAACGCGTCGGATGCCGCCGGGCGCACGTCCTCCTTGAGCATGTTCTTCGCGCCGTCGGCGAGAGTCTGCAGCAGCCCGAACGGGCCGGTGCGGTTCGGGCCCGGGCGCTGCTGCATCCGCCCGATGACCCGGCGCTCGAACCAGATGACGAGCAGCGTCGAGAGCAGCAGGTAGACGAAGATCAGCAGCGCCTTGACGATGCTCAGCCAGAACGGGGTGTCGCTGAAGTCGGCCACCGGGTTGTCGGTGCTCTCGGCGGCGACGACGTAGGCGGCCTGCGGCAGCGCGGCGACGCTAATCATGGTGAGCTCTCCTTGCGGACGGAGACCAGGGCTCCGGGGGCGCCGCCGAGAGTAGCGCGCAGGTCGCACCCACCCGAGTTGGTGGGCAGCCAGACCACGTGGTCGGCCATCTCGCAGACCAGCGTCGGGGCGGTCACGGTGGTGTCGCCCGTGGTGACGACGAGCCGGTCGCCGTCGACGACGCCGAGCGTGTCGGCGGTAGCGGCGGACACCCGGGCGACCGGGCCAGGCGCAGTGCCGGCGAGGAACGGCTCGCCGTCCTGCATCGACCCGCGGTCGAGCAGGTGCCGCCAGGTGGCCAGCACGAGCGTGCCCGGCTCGACGCTCGGGACCTCACCGGCCTCGGCCTGTGGTGCGGTCGCGCGCTCGGCGTCGGAGCGGCCGAGCCGGGCCAGCTCGTCGCGCACCTCGCGCAGCGTGCGGGTGCCGAGGAAGTGGCCCATCTCGTCGGCGAGCATGTCGAGTGCGCGGTAGTCGCTGACGTAGCCCGTCTCGAGCGCGGCGTGGAACTCGCGGGGGCGGCCCTCCCAGTTCACGAATGTGCCGCCCTTCTCGGCGTGGGCCGCCACCGGCAGCACGACGTCGGCGACCGCGGTGACCGCCGACTCGCGCACCTCGAGCGAGACCACGAAGGGCGCCGCGAACGCGTCGAGCGTGCCGGTGCCGCCGAGATCGGCCGGGTCGACCCCACCGACGACCAGCGCACCGAGGCTGCCGGATGCGGCCGCCGCGAGGATGCCGGCACTGTCGCGTCCCGGAGTGCTGGGCAGCGACTCGACCTCCCACGCCGCGGCGACCTCACGGCGCGCGGCCTCGTCGGCGACCTGACGGCCGCCGGGCAGCAGCGCCGGGAACGCCCCGGCGTCGAGCGCGCCCCGCTCGCCGGCCCGGCGCGGCACCCAGGCCAGCCGCGCCCCGGTGGCATCGGCGAGAGCGAGCATCGCGGTGAGGGCGCCGGGCACGGTGGCCAGCCGCTCGCCGACGAGCACGATGCCGTTCTCGCGCAACGCCGCCGACGCCTCGGCGACCAGGTCGGACCCACCGCCGGTGGACAGCGCGCCGAGCACCTCGGGCTCGGTGCCCGGAGCGGCCGGGATGACGCGACCGCCCATCTTGGCCAGCCCGCGGGTGGCCACCGGGGAGACCGCGAAGACCCGGGCGCCACGAGTGCGGAACGCCTTGCGCAAGCGGAGGAAGACGATCGGGCTCTCGTCCTCCGGCTCGAACCCGACCAGCAGCACGCTGCCGGCCGCCTCGAGGTCGGCGTAGGTGACGGCGCCGTCATCCGGGGTGGTGCTGACGACGGTGGAGGCCAGGAACGCGGTCTCCTCGGCGGAGTGCGGTCGGGCCCGGAAGTCGACGTCGTTGGTGCCGAGCACGGTGCGGGCGAACTTGCCGTAGGCGTAGGCGTCCTCGGCGCTGACCCGTCCCCCGGTGAGCACACCGGCCGAGCCGGCCGCCGCGAGGCCCGCGGCCGCCGCGGCGAGGGCGTCCTGCCACGAGGCGACCCGCAGCTCGCCGTCGTCACCGCGGACCATCGGCAGCTCGAGGCGGTCGCCGACACCGGTGTACGTGAACGCCCACCGGCCCTTGTCGCAGTTCCACTCCTCGTTGACGGCCGGGTCGGCCTGGGCGAGCCGGCGCAGCACGGTGCCGCGGCGGTGGTCGGTGCGCTGGGCGCAGCCGCTCGCGCAGTGCTCGCACACGCTCGGGGTGGAGACCAGGTCGAAGGGGCGGCTGCGGAACCGGTAGGCCGACCCGGTGAGTGCCCCCACCGGGCAGATCTGCACGGTGTTGCCGGAGAAGTAGCTCTCGAACGGCTTCTCCTCGTAGATGCCGACCTGCTGCAGCGCCCCCCGCTCGACGAGCGCGATGAACGGGTCGCCCGCGACCTGCTCGGAGAAGCGGGTGCACCGGGCGCAGAGCACGCAGCGCTCGCGGTCGAGGAGCACCTGGCTGGAGATGTTGATCGGCTTGGGGTAGGTGCGCTTGACGTCCTCGAATCGCGACGTCGAGCGGCCGTTGCTCATCGCCTGGTTCTGCAGCGGGCACTCCCCGCCCTTGTCGCAGACCGGACAGTCGAGCGGGTGGTTGATGAGCAGCAGCTCCATCACCCCGCGCTGGGCCTTGTCGGCACCCTCGGAGGTGTACTGCGTCTTCACGAGCATGCCGGGGGCGACGGCCATCGTGCAGGAGGCCTGGGGCTTCATCCGGCCCGGGGGGCCCTGCATCTGGCGCGGCTCGCCGGGGGCGCCGTCGGGGCCGGGCGGGCCCGGCATCCACACCTCGACGAGGCACTGGCGGCACGCACCCACCGGGTCGAGCCCGGGGTGGTCGCAGAACCGCGGGATGTCGATGCCGACCTGCTCGGCGGCGCGGATGACGAGCGTGCCCTTGGGGACGCTCACCTCCACGCCGTCGATGGTCAGGGTGACGAGGTCGACCGCGGCGGGGGCGGCCGGCTCGGACGTGGTGGTCATACGGGCACGCTGTCCTTGGAGTCCGTGGCGAACAGCGTCGACGCCCTCGGGTCGAACGGGCAGCCGCCGTGGGTGAGGTGGGCGATGTACTCGTCGCGGAAGTACTGGATCGAGCTGGTGATCGGGCTCGTGGCACCGTCACCCAGAGCGCAGAAGCTGCGACCGAGGATGGTGTCGCAGATGTCGAGGAGCTTGTCGAGGTCCTCCTCGCTGCCCTGGCCGTGCTCGAGGCGGCCGAGGATCTGCTTCAGCCACCAGGTGCCCTCGCGGCACGGGGTGCACTTACCGCAGGACTCGTGCATGTAGAAGTCGGTCCACCGGTCGACCGCGCGCACCACGCACACGGTGTCGTCGAAGATCTGCAGCGCGCGGGTGCCGAGCATCGACCCTGCGGCGCCGACCGACTCGAAGTCGAGCGGCACGTCGAGGTGCTCGGCGGTGAACAGCGGCGTCGAGGAGCCGCCGGGGGTCCAGAACTTCAGCGGCCGGTCCGGATGCCGCATGCCGCCGGCCAGGTCGAGCAGCTCCCGCAGGGTGATGCCGAGCGGGGCTTCGTACTGGCCCGGCGTCTTGACATGGCCGGACAGGCTGAACAGGCCGAAGCCGGTGGACTTCTCGGTGCCCATGCCGGTGAACCACGAGACGCCCTCGCCGATGATGCCCGGCACCGAGGCGATGGACTCGACGTTGTTCACCGAGGTCGGGCGGGCGTACAGCCCGGCGGCACCGGGGAACGGCGGCTTGCTGCGCGGCTGGCCACGCCGGCCCTCGAGGCTGTCGAGGAGCGCGGTCTCCTCGCCGCAGATGTAGGCGCCGGCGCCGGCGTGCACGGTGATGTCGACGTTCACGCCGCTGCCGTGGATGTTCGCGCCGAGGTGACCAGCGGCGCGGGCCTCCTCGACGGCGCGCAGCAGCCGCCGGTAGACGTGCACGACCTCGCCGCGCAGGTAGATGAACGCCTGCTCGCAGCCAATGGCGTACGCGCTGATGACGATGCCCTCGATGAGCACGTGCGGGTTCGCCATCATCAGCGGCGTGTCCTTGCAGGTGCCCGGCTCGGACTCGTCGGCGTTGACCACGAGGTAGCGGGGCCCGCCGTCGGGCGGCGCCATGAACGACCACTTCATCCCGGTCGGGAAGCCGGCGCCGCCGCGGCCGCGCAGCGCGGAGTCCTTGACGGCCTGGATGACGGCCGCCGGCTCCATCGCGAAGGCGGTGTCGAGCGCCCGGTAGCCGCCGTGGCGCCGGTAGGTGTCGAGCGTCCAGGACTGCGGGTCGTCCCAGAAGGCGCTGAGGATGGGCGTGAGGGGCGTCGGCATCACGAGTCCTTCGCGTCTGGGCCGGTGGTGCGAGCCGGGGTCTCTTCCTCCGACGGGGTGTCGTCGGCGGCCTTGCGGCGGGCGTCCGCCTCCGGCTCGGCCTTGGCGACCGCTGCCTCGTCGCTGGCCGGGGTGACCTCGGTGCTCCCGGGCATGGCGGTCGCCGCGGCAGGGCGCGACGACGCTCCGGTGGGAGCGGACCAGCCCCGCTCGCGGGCGATGCGGAGCCCGGCGAGCGACGGCCCGCCGGCGCCGGTGCCCTCGTCGGCGAGACCGTCGGGGAACCCGGCGAGCACCCGGCTGACCTCGCTGAAGGTGCACACCCGGCTCGGCCCACGGGTCGGGCGCACGGCCCGGCCGGCACGCAGGTCGTCGACCAGCTCGATGGTCGACTGCGGCGTCTGGTTGTCGAAGAACTCCCAGTTGGCCATGACCACCGGCGCGTAGTCGCA
>JBOFBK010000409.1:0-3696 GCA_051645525.1 Dermatophilaceae bacterium
CTTGGCGTGGGCCTCGACCCGCTGCGGCCCCAGCTCCCCCGGCCGGTCGAAGTCGCCGGCGCACGCCCGCTGCACGGCCCGGACGATGCCCGGGTACGCCCCGCACCGGCACAGGTGCCCGCTCAGCGCCGCCGCCACCGTAGCCGAGTCCGGCACGACTGCAACGACGTCGGATGGCGTGCGGCCGGTACCGGATGCCGTACTGCCGGTACCGGAGGCCGTACGGTCACCGCTCGCAAGATCCGGCGCCGCGTCATCCGGCGAGACGCCTCGGGACCGCCAGGTGTCGACGAACACCACGGCATCCATGACGAACCCCGGTGTGCAGAAACCGCATTGGAGCCCGTCCTCGTGGGCGAGGGCCCGCTGCACCGGATGCAGTGCGTCATCCGAACCGGAGCCGACCCCCTCGACGGTGGTGACCGTGCCGCCCTCGGCGTGCGCGGTGGGCACGAGGCACGAGACGACCGGCTCACCGTCGAGGTGCACCGTGCACGCGCCACACACGCCCGCGCCGCAGACGAGCTTGGTTCCAGTGAGACCGGCGCCGTCTCGGAGTGCGTCGACGAGGGTGTCGTGGCGTTCGGGGTCGAGGGTGTGCGGCTGACCGTTGATGTCGGTGGTCACGGGGTGAATGTTCGTTCACCCCGTGAGGGTCGTCAAGCGGAGCCGGGTCGCGTGCCACGGCGATTTGCCGACGCGGGGGGCACCACCCGGTGCAGGACGCGTTCGACCAGTCACCAGCGAAGTCCACGGACACGGTCGATCCCCACCCAGCACCGGGACCTCCGCGAGGGGCGCTCACCGACCTCGCCACCTGCAGCCGGTGACCGACCCGATCAACACCGTCAGGCGGATCGCGGTCCACCCCCGACCAGCCCGCGTACGTCATGAAGCCGGCGTTCGACACGGGACGGGTCCGGCGACCAGAACGGCGGGGAGTTGATCTTCTGCGCTTTCGTGGGATCCCGGAGTCTCCGCACCGAGCTAGTCTCATTTGCTGTCCGGGAAAGTTCCGACGATAAAGTCGATATGGTCCATATCCGTTGGATGTTAGCCATTAGCAGATGCTGCGAAGAATGCGGCACCTTAAGGCACCCGGAATCTTGATCGCGGTTCGAATTCTAAAGACGGAGGACAGACGTGAAGAAGTTCGCTCTGAACAGTTTAATCGTCGTTGTGATTTCGCTTGGAGCAGTGGTGGGCTCAGCGCACGCCGCAAGTGCCGTAAATCAAGGCTCCTTCCAATGCATTCCACAGAGTCAGGAGTTCATGGACCAATCGGGGAACAAGAACACGTTCACCTATATCGGCGGCACGTACTCGGCCGGACACGCCTATTACTCGTACAAGAGGTACACGGGCATCTTCTACAACGGAATCTATTCCTGTCGAGCGAGCTAGGTAAATCTTCTCCAGGCGCAGCTCCCAGCGTTGAGTGAATCGAAGGTCGGATGTCTCTGACCTCGAACGGCTTGCCGTGTTCGTCTCAAGACCAGGGGGCTTCGTCGTTCACGCCGCCGGAGCTTTCTGCGCCACACGGTGTCTTGCCGGCCTGACGGTGCGGGTGTTGCAGCCGGCCGGTTCGGGGCCACGCCGGTGCCGGTAGTCAACGACGCATTGGTTTGGACGCCAGGGTCGTGCCACGGTGGTCTTCGTGCCCCGCGCCGTATCGCTGGCCGGCCCGCCGCGTATGCCCGTCGTCGTGCTGCTCGAGGGGCCCAGCGACGTCGTCGCCGTCCGGGTGCTCGCCGTGGCCCGTGGCCTGTACCCGGCGACCGACGGCTACCGGCTGGTCGACCTGCGCGGGGTCACCAACGTCGGGCGGCACCTCGCCGAGGCGCGCGCGTCCGGCATCCGGGCGCTCGGGCTGTGCGACGCCGGTGAGGCACGCGTCGTGGTGGCCGCACTGCGGCGCACCGGCACCGCGGTCGACGGGCCCGAGGACCTGCCGTCGGCCGGCTTCCAGGTGTGCCGGCGCGACCTCGAGGACGAGCTGCCCCGCGCGGCGACCCCCGAGCGGGCGCTCGACGCACTCGGCACCTACGGCCTCGCCGAGCGGTTCGCGACGTTCGCGCAGCAGCCCGCCTGGGCCGGCCGTCCGCTCGCCGACCAGCTGCGCCGGTTCGCCGGTGCCGGGTCCGGGCGCAAGGTGCTGTTCGCCGAGGCCCTGGCCGGGCTTCTCGACGGCCCTTCGACCCCGCCACCGCTGGCCGCCCTGCTCGACGATCTCGCCGCCGCGGTCCGGACGCCGACGGCCGGATGACGTGGCGGTGCCACCGAGCAGAGGTCGCCGCACCCGGCGAGAGAGGCCAGCGACTCAGGAGGCCCGCATCACGCCGGGCGGGGCGACTCTCCAGTCCGGGAAGACCGACGCCAGCTGGCCCGCGGTGAGACCGAGGCGGCTCATGACGACCTCGCCGAGGAAGTCGCGGTAGTCGTTGGCGCCCGGGACGTCTCCGTGGTCGAGCACGCCGCTGCCCAAGCCCGGCCACCTGCCGTGCACGCCGCCCTGGACGCCGCCGCCGAGGGCGATCGCCACGCCGCCATGGCCGTGGTCGGTGCCGGCATTGCCGTTCTGCGCCAGACGCCGGCCGAACTCGCTCATCAGCACCACCGTGGTGTGGTCACCCGCGGCGCCGAGGTCGGCGAAGAACTGCGCCAGCACGGTGGCGAGCGACCCGAGCAGCGTGGTCATGTCCCCGGAGTCGACGGTGCCGAGGCCGGTGTGCATGTCCCAGCCGCCGAGGTCCACGGTGGCGACCCGCAGCCCGGCACCGGCGCGCACCAGGCTCGCCACGGTCGCGAGCTGCTCGCCGAACGCCCCGGCCGGGTAGCCGCGCTCCGCGGGGGTCTGGGCAGCGGCGGCGATGGCCTGGGCGGTGGCCGAGGCGTCGAGGGCGAGCTGGGCCTGTGCCGCCATCGGATGGTCGAGCCCGGTGTAGAGCGCCGCGAGGGCCTGGCTCGTGACCGCCGGGCTCTCGCTCCCGGTGATCTTGAACCGGCTCAGGCTGGGGGTGACGATGGGGTTGCCCCCGCCGGCGAGTGAGCGCGGGATGGCCGTCGACGCGCTCAGTGCCCGGAACGTCGTTCCCGGCCCACTCACCTCGAGCACCCGGCTGAGCCACCCGCTCTGGCTCGGCGACCCGCTCACTCCACCCATCTCGAGGCAGGTCTGCGCCTGGAAGTGGCTGCGCGAAAGGTCAGGGGTCGCGATCGCCGGCACCGCCGCGAAGCTGCCCGTGGTCACCATCGGCCGCAACGGCGCGAGCGCCGGATGCAGGCCGAAGCCGCGGGTGAACGGGATGAGCGACCCGCTCCGCACCGCGATGTCCGGCCGTGCGGCGAGCAAGTCGGGGTCGTCGGCGGGAACGAGCACGGACAGTCCGTCCAGGCCGCCGCGCAGGAAGATCACCACGAGGGTTCCCGTGCTCCCGGCAGCGAACGACACCCGCGTCGTCGACAGCTGCGCGGAGAGCGCGGCCACCCCCACGCCGAGGCCGCCGGCGAGCAGACGACGTCGGGTGAACCCTCGCGACCAGCTGTCCGCGCGGGCACGTTCCTCCTCGGCCACCGTCGCCGCGAGCGCGCCGAGCCCGTTGTCGGTCATGTCGCCGTGTCCCTTCGTCGGTGGTACGTGAGCCATCGGTGTCACCGGAGCTGGAAGAACGGGGAGTCGAGCACGTAGGCCGCCAC
>JBOFBK010000410.1:0-1757 GCA_051645525.1 Dermatophilaceae bacterium
CACGTGCCGTCGCACGTCGGCCAAGGCACGAGAGACCTGCTCGTCAGGCAGTTCCTCGACGAGCCGGCGCAGTTCTTCGCGCTCTCCGTTCACGGTCTCAGGGTAGCGACTGTCCGAAGCGAACCGGCCGTGCGGGAGGTCGCACCGTCGAGCGGTTCGTGGGGACGCCCGGGAGACTGGCTCGGGCGGTGACGATGCCAGGCATTCGCCGCGTCAGCGACACCGGAGCCGTGGTCCGTCCGCATTGACGGCAAGAGCCGTGACGGTTCATCTCTTGACGACCGCGCCATGACGGCGTACGGTTCCGAAAACGTTTTACGAAAACGTTTTTGGAACCACGAGGAGCAACGGTGCCCACAGGCAAGGTGACGATCCGGGACGTGAGCCGGGCTGCCGGGGTCAGCGTCGCCACGGTCTCCAAGGCGCTGTCCGACGCGCCGCACATCGCCGCGGGTACCCGCGCTCGGGTTCGCCGAGCAGCGGACGAGCTCGGCTACGCCCCCAACCGCGCGGCCCGTTCGCTGCCGAGCGGCCGCACCCACCTCATCGCGCACCGGCTGTACCCCGACCCGCTCAACGCGGCGATGGACCTCTTCGTGCACGCCGTGGTGGACGAGGCCGGCCAGAACGACCTGGAAGTCGTCACCTTCGCCGTCCGCCCTGGGGAGAGCGAGCTCGACGCGATGCAGCAGGTGGTCCGGCGCGGCGGCGTCGACGGCTTCGTCCTCACCGACGTGCAATACGACGATCCCCGAGTGCCGTGGCTGGTCGAGCGCGGCATCCCGGCCGTGGCGTTCGGCGACCTCGGGGCGGAGAGCCCGCTGTCGTGGGTCGAGAGCGACGGCGCGGCCGGTACCCGGGCTGCCGCCGAGCACCTCGTGGCCCGCGGCCACACCCGGATCGCCTACGCGGGCCTGCCCGGGGGCGTCGCCGGTGACTCCCGCTTCGCCGGCTGGCGAGCAGCGGTCACGGAGCTACTCGCGGGGAGCGAGGTCGTGCCTGCCGTCCGCGAGGAGTTCGCGACACCACCCGAGCCGTGTGCCGTCGCCGACCAGCTGGTGACCGCGGCGCGCGAGCGCGGCGTGACGGCGATCGTCGCCGCCACCGACGTCATCGCCATCCAGCTGCAGCGCGCGGCCAAACGAGCCGGCCTGTCCCTTCCCGACGACCTCGCGGTCGTCGGCTTCGACGACATCCCGGCAGCCGCGGTCGTGGACCCGGCGCTGACCACCGTGCGCCAGCCCCTGGTGGAGATCGGCCGCATCGTCGTGCAGCTGCTCGAGCGCACCATCACCGACCCGTCCGCCCCACCCGAGCGGCGGCGCGTCATCCCCGAGCTGGTCGTGCGGGACTCCGCATGACCTCGCCGCGCCGACGACGTCGCCGGCTGAACACCACAGGAGGAACACCATGACCCGACCCAAGACGCGAGCCTGCCTGACGGCGCTCGCCGTGGTCGCCGCACTCGGCGCCTCGGCGTGCTCGGGCGACTCCGGCGGCTCCGAGAGCGGCGGCACCGGCCGTTTCGACGGTGTCGAGCTCACCATCATGGGCTGGTCCGCGACCCCGGAGGAGAACGCCACCTTCACCGAGATCGTCGGCAGGTTCAACGCGGAGACCGGCGCCAAGGCGAAGTTCGTGCCGCAGGCCGAGTACGACCCGGCGCTCCAGGCTGCGCTCGCCAGCGGTGACGCCCCCGACGTCTTCTACGTCGACACCAGCAAGGTCCAGAACTACGTCGACGACGGCATCCTCGC
>JBOFBK010000411.1:0-4797 GCA_051645525.1 Dermatophilaceae bacterium
GCACCGGGCGCCGGGGTGGCCGAGATGCGGTCGCGACGTTCAGGCCCGCAGGTAGGCCAGCACGGCGAGCACGCGGCGATGGTCCTCGGGGTCGACCGGCAGGTCGAGCTTGGCGAAGATGCCGTTCACATGCTTGGCCACCGCCGCCTCGCTCACCACCAGCGCGCGAGCGATCGCGGCGTTGGACTTGCCCTCGGCCATCACGGCCAGCACCTCGCGCTCGCGGTCGGTGAGCCGGGCGAGCGGTGCCTGGTCGCGCCGCCGACGCAGCACCTGCCGCACCACCTCCGGGTCGAGCACGGTGCCGCCCGCGGCCACCCGGCCCAGGCTGTCGACGAAGTCGGCGACCTCCGCCACGGCATCCTTGAGCAGGTAGCCGACCCCACCCGCACCGACGTCGAGCAGGTCTGCGGCGTACTGCGGCTCGACGTACTGGGAGAGCACCACGACGGCCTGGTCGGGCCGGCGGCGGCGCATCTCGAGCGCGGCGAGCAGCCCCTCGTCGCGCTGCCCGGGCGGCATCCGCACGTCGGTGATCGCCACGTCGGGGCGGTGGGTCTCGACGGCGGCGAGTAGCGCCGGTGCGTCGCCGACCGCGGCCACGACCTCGTGACCGGTACGGGTCAGCACCTCCACGAGACCGGCGCGCAGCAGACCCGAGTCCTCGGCGATCACGAGTCGCACGGGACCACCGCCTCGATCTCGGTCGGGCCGCCGAGCGGGCTGCGCAGCGTGAGCCGGCCACCGACGGCGTCGACCCGGTCGGCCAGCCCCTCCAGGCCGCCGCCGCGTACCGCGGTGGCCTCGCCCACTCCGTCGTCGGTCACGCGCACCAGCACCGCCGGCTCACCGGCCGAGCCGCTCGCGCCGCTCGCGCCGCTCGGACCGCTTGGGCCGCTTGGGCCGCTCGGGCCGCTCGGCTCGACGACCACCTCGACCCGCTCGGCACGGCTGTGTCGCGCGGCGTTCGTCAGCGCCTCGCAGACCACGAAGTACACGGTGGACTCCAGGGATGCCGGGAGCCGGCCTCCCAGCCGCACCTCCACCCGCACCGGGATGGGGCACCGCTCGGCGGCCGCGGCGAGTGCCGGCTCCAGGCCGCGGTCGGTGAGCACCGATGGGTGGATGCCGCGCACCAGGTCGCGCAGGTCGGTGAGGGCCTGGCGCGCCTCCCCGTAGGCCCGGTCGACCAGCTCGCCGCGCCGGTCGGCCCCCTCCGCCCGGGCCAGTCCGAGGGTGAGCACCACCTGGGTGAGCTGCTGCTGGGCGCCGTCGTGGAGGTCGCGCTCGATACGCCGCCGCTCGGTCTCGAACGCGTCGACGAGCCGGGCCCGCGAACGGGTGAGTTCGAGCACCCGCGCGGGGTCCTCGGCCGCTGATGCGGCCACGAGCAGCGCTCGGGCCAGCCGGCCCCATCCGGCCGCGACGGCGATCGCCAGGTAGGGGAGCACCGCCGTCACCGCGAGGCCGAGCACCGCGATCGCCCAGGCCAGCGCCGGGTCGTCGACCGGCCCGCCGACCGCGATGACGGCTCCGGACTCGGCGGCCAGGTCGACCCACCACGGCATCCCGACGAGGAACGGCGGGGTGCACAGCATCACGGCGGCGACCAGCAGCTGCGCCACCGACAGCGGCGCCAGGAGCACGCCGTACGCCAGCTCACGCCAGGTGGCGGCCTCGCGGTACCGCGCCGCGAGCCACTGCCGCCACGTGCCCGGCTCTCGCGGATGATGCGGCGAGGGCGCCGCGCGGCCGTCGACGAGCGTCATCCGGCGTCGTTCCACCGCGCCGAGCGGGATGCCGGCGAGGGGCGCGAGCAGCAGCAGCGGCACCCCGACCACGAGCAGTGCCAGCGAGGCACCGAGGGCCAGCACCCCGACGGTGGCGCACACCCAGACCAGCGCGACCGGCAGGGCGGTGAGCAGGTACAGCAGCGACCGCCAGGTCCAGCGGTCGGCGAGCAGCCGGAACGGTGGGCGAGCCATCGCCTGCCAGGCGGTCGGGCTCGCTGCGTGGTCCATCTGCGTCACGGTAGGGGGTGTGGCCCCGGCCCGGCAGTCGAGCCCGGAGGAGTCCCGGGGTAACGCCAGCACTACCCGCACGGTGTCCCGGGTGCCAGTGACCGGGGCCGTCGTGACGGCTGGACTGGGGACATGCGACTCACCCCCGAGCGATCAGCCGCCCCGCCAGCCACCCCACCACCCGCCGGCCGCGGCGTCATCCGCGCCGATGCCGTCGTCAAGACCTACGGCCGGGGAGCGGATGCGGTGCACGCCCTCGACGGGGTCTCGGTGACGTTCGAGACCGGCCGGCTCACCGTCATCACGGGCCCGTCGGGGTCGGGCAAGTCGACGCTGCTGCACTGTGTGGCCGGGCTGGACTCGGTCACCTCCGGGCGGGTCTGGCTGGGCCCGACCGAGCTCACCGCGCTCTCGCCGCGCCAGCTGACCCTGGTGCGCCGTGACCGGATGGGGTTCGTCTTCCAGGCGTTCAACCTGCTGCCGATGCTCACCGCGCGGGAGAACATCCTGCTCCCATCGCGTCTCGGCGGGCGCCGCGTGCCCGGGGCGAGGGTCGGCGAGATCGCCGGCTCGCTCGGCCTGGCCGACCGGATGACGCACCGCCCGTCGGAGCTGTCCGGTGGCCAGCAGCAGCGGGTCGCGGTGGCCCGGGCGCTGCTCACCCGCCCCGAGGTGGTGTTCGCCGACGAGCCGACCGGCAACCTCGACAGCCGCTCGAGCGCCGAGGTGATGCGGATGCTGCGTGAGTCGGTCGACCGCGACGGCCAGACCGTGGTCATGGTCACCCACGACCCGGGGGTCGCCGCCTGTGCCGACCGGGTGCTGGAGATGCGCGACGGCCGGCTCGCCGGAGCGGAGGCGACGACGGAGTCCGGTCCCGACTGGCGCTCCGATTCGGGCGCGCGCTCGGGTTCCAGCTCTGGAGTGGACTCCGGCTCCGGCTTGGACTCCGGCTCTGGCTTCGACTCCGGCGTGGCGGGCGGTGCGGCGTCATGATGCTCATCGCGTGGCGCACCGTGGTCGCGCAGTGGCGGGGGCTGGCGGCCACGGTCGCGGCTGTCGGCCTCGCGGTCGGTCTCGTCGTGGGGTGCGTGCAGTTCACCGAGCGGGTGTTCCGGGTGACGTCGGCCGCCGACGCGAGCGCCTACGCGGCGGCCGACGTCGTGGTCCGGTCCGACCTCGGCCGCTCCGTCGGCGACGGTGCGCTCGAGCAGGTGGCCGGCACCCCGGGTGTGCGGGCGGTGGCCCCGGACGCCCAGGTGCCGGTGACGGTCTCGTCATCCGAGGGCGAACCGCTGCCCGGGGTGCTCGGCAACCCGACGACGATGCGGCCGTGGGTGGCCGAGCCCGAGCTGAACCCCTACCGCGTCGTCACCGGTCGCGCTCCCCGCACCACCGACGAGGTCGTCGTGGACCGCGCGCTGGCCGGTGCGGCGGGCCTCACGGTCGGTGCGCGGGTGCCGCTGGTGTTCGGCACCGGTGTGCGGAGCCCGGTCGTCGTGGGCACGGTCACGGTCGGCGGGCGGGATGCCGCCGCGACCGGTTCGGTGGTGCTCGGCGTCGAGCAGCTGGTGCGTGACGCGGGCGCGCTGCGCTCGGGCTGGCCGGGTCTCACGGTGTCGCTGGAACCCGGCGCCGCGGCATCCGCGCTCGCGCCCCGTCTCGACCAGGCCCTCGGCGGCGAGCGGACCGGTGTGCGCGCGGTGCCCGCCGACGTCGTCCGCGACGATGAGCGCACCGCGGCAGCCGAGCTGGCCGGTGGGCTGGGCAGTGCGCTCGCCACCTTGGCGCTGGTCGGCGCCTGGGTGGGGGTCTTCGTGGTCTCCGGGGCGCTGCGGGCCCTGGTGCAGCAGCGGATTCGCCACCTGGCCCTGCTCCGCGTGGTCGGGGCGACGCCTCGGAGGGTGCGGCGCCTGGTGCGTGCCGAGGCCGTGCTGGTCGGTGCGCTCGGCGGGGTGGTCGGTCTCGCGGTGAGCGGTCTGGTGGCCCGCGCCCTCACGACGCTGATGGCGCAGGACGGCTTCGGGCTCGACGGCGGTGGGGTCGGCGCGCCCGGGCTCGTGACCGTGGCGGCCGCTGTCGTCGCCGGGCCGCTCACGGCGCTGGTCGCCGCCCGCCGGGCCGGGCGGGAGGCGTCGCGCGTGGCGCCGGTGGCGGTGCTCCGCGACGTGCACGTCGACCGTACGGCGAGGTCGTGGTGGCGCGCGGTCTGGGGGGCGGTGCTGGTCTGTGGTGCAGTCGGTCTTCTTCTGGGTGCGGATGCCGTACGCCGTTCTGACAGCCCGGACGCCGGGCTGGGTGCCGCGCAGCTCGTGGTGTTCGCCGGGCTGGTGGCCACCGGCGCGCTGGCGGTGCTCGCCCCGTTCCTCGTGGGGCCGGTCGGCGGGCTGGTCGGCTCGGTCGCCGTGGCCGTGCGCGGCGAGGTGGGCCGGCTCGCGCGGGCCACGATCGTGCGCAACCCGCGGCGGGTCGCCTCGACCACGTCGATCCTGCTGGTCAGCGTGATGCTGGCCACCGTCGGTGCCCTGCTGCTCTCTGCCGGCGACCGGCTGCTCGGTGCCAGCGCCGGGCGAGACCTGCGGGTCACCCACGCCGTCGCCACCGGCGGCGTGCCCGGGTCAGGGCCCGGGCTGCCCGCCGGGCTGGTCGAGGAGGTGCGGTCGGTGCCCGGCGTGCGGCAGGCGAGCGGCCTCTACGACACCGCGGCGGAGGCGCTGCCGTCATCCCGCCGCGGCACCGCCACGGATGCCGATGCGGAGGCCGACTCGGACGCCCG
>JBOFBK010000412.1:0-2750 GCA_051645525.1 Dermatophilaceae bacterium
CCCACCCGGCGGGCCCCTCGACGAGCACGACCTCCCGCACAGACGTGCCACGGAACGGCACCCGCATCGGGATGACGACGACGTGCATGGCGTCGAGCAGCTCGGCCGGTGAGGGCAGGCCGGCGCTCGGCAGGTCATGGCGATGAGCGGATGCCGACACGGCACCACGGTAGGCGGGCGCATGTCATCCGGCCCGAGGGGTCACGGCGCGCAGCCGGAGCGCCGCCTCGCGGAGGCCGATCAGGTGCAGCCGGAAGCGCGCGAGGAGGAGGTCGGAGCTGCCGAGGGGGTAGACATCGGGCTGCGGCGAGAACATCCAGGCGGTCTGGTTCGAGACCCAGGACCCGCCGTTGACGGCATGCGCGAAGGCGCGGGCCCGCTCGTTCGGCACCGACCGGAGCCCACACGCGTCCTGGATCACCTGCGGGCGCACCGGCCGGCCGCTGCCCACGAGATCGTTGGCCCTGCCGGCGGCGAGGATGACGGCGCCCGCGGCGATGTCGTCCCGGTCGCTGCGGGTGAGCACGCCGCGTTCGGCGACGATCGCCCGGGTGAGCAGCAGCCGAGCCGCGGCCAGCGCCTCCTCGCCCAACAGCGGCGGCACCAGCTCGTCGAGCCGGATGGAGATGTCCCGCACCCGTCCGGCGAGCTCGGCCGGCATGCCCCGCAGGCTTAGGGGCGCAACGGCGAGCGGCTCGGCGTCGAGCTGTTCGAGCGCGTCGGCACCGCCGACCAGGTGTTCCAGCCACAGCAGCTGGCGCTCGTGCCGAGGCGGCTCGGGCGGCGGCGGTGGCTGCCGCCCTCTCCGGCCGCGCAGCTCGAGGGCGGCGCACTCGTAGTCGCTACCGTTGACCGGTCGACGCACGACATCGACGACCTGGTCGCCGATGAACACCACCTGGGTCAGCTGCCCGAGGTCGTGCGACCACCGGTCGTCGAGCGGCGAGCGTTCGTCGTACCGTCGTTCGCCGGCTGGCTCCTCGTACCCGTACCGGCCGAGGTCGTCAGGGTCGGGGTACGGGCCGATGTCGTCGGGCTCCGGATACCGGCCGGGGTGGTCGGTCTCCGAGTAGCTCGGGCGCTGCCTGCCGAACCTCAGCACCTCGCCGAGCAGCTCGTCATCCGTGCCATCGTCCATGTCGACTCCTCTGTCCCATCGGCGCCGACCCGATCGGCGACACCCCACAGGAACCGTGCCACGACGGGCCGATCGCGCAGCGAGGTTTTCCACAGGCTGTCCACTGCGGGTTCCGACCGGACTGCATCTCGATGCGCACTACTGATGTACTGATGCACTGGGCGGATTCAACTGGTCGTTGCAACACCTCGAGTGTGGAGGTGTGGAGTGGGACGATCGGCGGGTTGGTCGGCGAGGGTCACGGGTCGGGTGTCGGTGCGTTCTCCGGGCCGGCCGGGAGTGGCCCGTCGTGAGGTGTTGGCGGTGTTCTGGGACGCGGTCGCCCAGGGCTGCTCGAGTGAGGACGCGGCGGTACGTGCGGGCGTGTCACCGGCGGTCGGGTCGCGGTGGTTCCGTGAGTGTGGCGGGATGCGCAACGTGCCCCATGGGGCGGTCTCGGGTCGGTACCTGTCGTTCGCGGAGCGGGAGGAGATCGCGCTGTTGCGGGCCGAGGGCCACGGGGTGCGTGAGGTCGCCCGCCGGCTCGGGCGTGATCCGGGCACGATCTCGCGGGAGCTGCGCCGTAACGCCGCGACTCGTAGCGGGCAGCTGGTGTACCGGGCCAGTACCGCGCACTGGCATGCGCAGCGCCGCGGGGCCCGTCCGAAGACGGCCAAGCTCGCCGGGAACGACCGGCTCCGGGAGTACGTCCAGGAGCAGCTGGCCGGAGCGGTGACCGATCCCGACGGGCGGCCGATCCCCGGCCCGCAGGTGCCGTGGCGGGGCCGGCGGCACGGGCGCCGCGCGGACCGCCGTTGGGGCACCTCGTGGAGTCCGGAGCAGATCGCCCGTCGGCTGGTGGTGGACTTCCCTGATGATGAGTCGATGCGGGTATCCCACGAGGCGATCTACCAGGCGCTGTACGTCCAGGGTCGCGGTGCACTGCGGCGGGAGCTGTCGGCGTGCCTGCGCACCGGGCGGGCGCTGCGAGTCCCGCGGGAGCGGGCCCGTTCGCGCGGGAAGCAGTTCGTCACCGAGCAGGTGATGATCAGCGCCAGGCCCGCCGAGGTCGATGATCGGGCGGTGCCCGGACACTGGGAGGGCGACCTGATCATCGGGCTGGAGAAGTCCGCGATCGGCACCCTGGTCGAGCGGACCACGAGGTTCACGATGCTGCTGCACCTGCCGCGCCTGAACGGCTGGGACACCACACCCCGGGTGAAGAACGGTCCGCCGCTGGCCGGGCACGGCGCCCAAGCCGTCCGTGACGCCATCGCCGCGACAATCGGTGGCCTGCCGGGCGAGCTGCGCCGGTCGCTGACCTGGGACCAGGGCTCGGAGATGGCCCAGCACGCCCAACTCACCATGGCAACCGGGCTCGCGGTGTACTTCTGCGAGCCGCACTCCCCGTGGCAGCGCGGGACGAACGAGAACACCAACGGACTCCTGCGCCAGTACTTCCCCAAAGGCACCGACCTCACCCGGCACAGCCCAAGCGACCTCGCCGCCGTCGCCGCAGCGCTCAACGGGCGACCACGCAAGGCACTGGACTGGCGCACACCTGCCGAGGCACTGGACGCGCTACTCTCACAACACGGTTCAGTCAGTGTTGCAACGACCCCTTGAACCTAAG
>JBOFBK010000413.1:0-19826 GCA_051645525.1 Dermatophilaceae bacterium
TCCTCGTCATCGTGGCGGTCTCGGTCGACCAGTGGATCCGGAGGGTCAAGGCATGAACGACGTCGAGCCGCTCGGGTCCGATGTCGAGCCGCGTCCGTCCCCCGTCGAGCGGCTCCCGCTCACCGTCGACCGGATGCCGTTCGGCAAGGAGCACATCTACGATGCCGAGCCGCTGCTCTCGGCCCGCGGCCTGGTCATCACCTTCGGGCGGGTCGTCGGCCTCGACGGCGTCGACCTCGACCTCTACTCGGGCGAGGTGCTCGCTGTCATCGGCGACAACGGCGCGGGCAAGTCCACCCTGATCAAATGCCTCACCGGGGCCTACCTGCCCGACTCCGGTGACATCTACCTGGGCGGGCAGTCGGTGCAGTTCAAGCGCCCGCAGGACGCCCGCGACGCCGGCATCGAGACGGTGTACCAGCAGTTGGCCGTCATCCCTGCGCTCGACATCGCGAGCAACCTTTACCTCGCGCGCGAGGAGCGTCGCAAGGGCGTGCTCGGCTCGGTGTTCCGCATGCTCGACACCACGGGGATGAAGGCGCGCGCCGGCGAATCGGTGCAGCGGCTCGGCATCCAGACCATCCAGAACATGGGCCAGGCCGTGGAGACCCTCTCGGGCGGCCAGCGTCAGGCCGTGGCCGTCGCCCGGGCAGCAGCGTTCGGCAGCCGGGTCGTGGTGCTCGACGAGCCGACGGCCGCGCTCGGCGTCAAGGAGTCGGGCATGGTGCTCGACATGATCCGGCAGCTGCGCGACAACGGGCTGGCCGTCATCCTCATCAGCCATAACATGCCGCACGTGTGGGAGGTGGCCGACCGCATCCACATCCAGCGGCTCGGCGGCTGCGCGGGCGTCATCACCCCGCAGTCGCACGACATGGGCGAGGGCGTCGCCATCATGACCGGCGCCACCCAGCTCGCCACCTGAGCCGCGGGGCACCGCATCTGCCGGACGACCAGGTGCGGTGCCTCGCTTCGACCCGACGCTCGGTGGCGAGCAGGCGTCCGCGCGGTGAACGGCGGCGGTCCGAACCGGCGAGTAGCCGGCACGCGTGCTAGGTTCGCTGGCGGTTGCAGCACACCAGTACCTCGCAGGTCGAACACCACGCGCCACAAGGGGGCTGTCGGCTTCATCCACGGTCGACGCACACGGCGTCGGCCGCGTGCATCACACAGAAAGAGTTACCCCCAATATGGCACAGGGCACCGTGAAGTGGTTCAACGCCGAAAAGGGCTTTGGTTTCATCGCCCAGGACGGCGGCGGCCCCGACGTGTTCGTTCACTACTCCGCCATCGACGTCCAGGGCTACCGTAGCCTCGACGAGGCTCAGCGGGTCGAGTTCGAGGTCACCCAGGGTCCGAAGGGTCCGCAGGCCGACCAGGTCCGCCCCATCTGACTCGGCGCCACCCGAGACTTGACGAAGGCCCTCGGCCGGAACTCGTTCCAGCCGAGGGCCTTTCGCGTGCCCGACAAGCCAGCGGCCGGCGTCGAGCTCAGCCGCGGGCGAGCTCGGTGAGGAACGACCTGGCGATCGGTGCCGCGACGGTGCCGCCGCTGCGGCCCTGCTCGACCAGCACCGCGAAGGCCACGGGGCCCTGGTAGCCGACGACCCACACCCGTGGCGGGGCGCCCTCCTCGGAGCCGAACTCCGCGGTGCCGGTCTTGGCCCGGACCACGCCGCCAGGGGTGCCGCGCAGCACGTCGGCCGTGCCGGACGACACCACCGACGCCATCATCGAGCGCAGCTGCGTCACAGCGCCGCTGTCCAGTGGCACCGGGGTCGGCGCTGCATCCTCCTGGCGCACGAGTACCGGAGAGACGAATGTGCCTCGCCCGATGCTGCCCACCATCACCGCGAGCGAGAGCGGGGAGACCTCGCTACGCCCCTGGCCGATGGCGCCGGCCGCCGCGTCGGTGCCGCCGGTGGTGGCGGGCACGCTGCCCGAGAACGCGCCGTCGACGCCGAGCGTGCCGCCCCAGTCCGCTCCGATGCCTAGCGCGCGGGCCGCCGCCTGGAGGTCGTTCGCGCCCAGGCGCGCCGACAGGCCGACGAAGGCGGTGTTGCACGACACGGTGAAGTCCTGGAAGAACGTGGGCGACCCGCTGACTGACTCGCCGGCGAAGTTGCGGAACACCCGGCCGTCCACCGTGGCGGATGCCGGGCACGGCACTCGCGCTTGCGGATTCGTGATCCCGCGGGTCAGGTAGGCGTACGTGGTGGCGACCTTGAACGTCGAGCCCGGCGCGTAGCGGCCGGTGAGTGCCCGGTCGAACCCGCTGGTCGGCGAGTTGGCGGCGGCCAGCACCTCTCCGCTGGGCACGTCGACGGCGACGATGGCGGCCGGCACGTCGAGGCCGGAGCCGGCCAGCGTCGCCTCGGCCGCCCGCTGGACCCGGGGGTCGAGGGTGGTCTCGACGTCAGCACCCTCGGCGGCCGGCTGCTCGTACAGCTGCTCGCCGGTGTCGGTGGCCACGCGCAGCCCGGGCGAGCCGGCGAGCACCCGGTCGTACTGGCCCTGGAGCCCGCTCAGCCCGGCGCGGTCGCCCGCCACGTAGCGGCCCTCGCTCGCGTCGACGACCTCCTTGGTCACCTCCCCGAACGAGCCGAGCACCGGCTGGCCGAACGTGCGGGTCGGGCCGAGCGGCTGGGTCGTCGACGGCGCGATGACACCGGCGAGCGCGTCGAGGCGGGCCTTGCGGGGCGCGTAGTCGGCTTCGCGATAGGTGATGACCGGGATCGGCGCCTTCGACCCGGCGCGCGTGGCGTCGGCGAGGTCGGCGACCAGCGATCCGGCGTCGGCGCCGACCACCTGCTCGAGACCGGCGGCCGACTCGGGCGTCGCCTGTACCGGGTCGAGCTGCACCTCGTAGACGGTGCCCTGCGGCAGCAGCGGCCGGCCGGCGCGGTCGAGCAGGTCACCGCGGGCACTCGCGGTGCTTTCGAGCGTCATCCGCTGTCCGCGCTCGAGACCGGGCGCCCATGGTGAGCCTGCGCCCGAGCCGGTGACCGACCAGACGCCGTCGCGCTCGACGAGCCGCACCGGCGCCCGGTACTCCCACTCGACCTGGCCGGGAAGCGACCAGGTGACCGCGACCTCGCCGCGCGCGGAGTCGCCGTCGCGTTCGACCTCACCCGGCGCGACGTCGACCGCGGTGGCCCGAAGGCCCCCGGTGGCGGCGGCGAAGTCCTCGGCGGCGCCCGGCTCGACGAACCGCACCCCGGTGAACCGGCCGTCGGCCCACCCCGACGCGTAGGCGGTGAGCACGGCGGACGCGGCACGGGTGCGCTCGTCCTCACGCTCGCGCCACTGCCGGTAACCGACCGCCGCGACCGAGATCGCGACGACGAGCGTGACGACCAGGGCAGCGACCACTCGGCGGCGGGAGCTCGACATGCCGCCATCCAACCCGACGCGTCTGTCAATGCCCAGCCGCCTCGTCGACGTCCAGCCACCGTCGGTGTCCAGCCGCCTCGTGGGTACTCAGCCGCCGGCGGTGTCCGGCCGCCGTCGATGCCCAGCTGCCTCGCCGGTGTCCGGCCGCCGTCGATGCCCAGCCGTGCAGTGTCGATGCTGTCTTTCGCGGGGCAGACTCGGCCCTGGCGTTTCGGACGGGTGCTTGGCAGCATTCCGGCGGGCCGCGCCCTGAGTGAAAGGACGTCCGTCGCCGGCGGCGTCCGGCGCGGGACCGTCCACCACGGCCGCCGGCGCGCACTCAGCATGCAGGGAGTTCCCAGACAGCACCCGTAGACTGCTCGCTTCCTCTTGCCCGCACGGTCGCGGGTGCCGGCCGCCCGGCGGTGGCCGACCCGACGCCCAGGAGCCGACCACGATGTCCGAGATCACCCGCCGACAGCGGGCTGAGAGCCGCGCCCGCCGGCGGGTCGCGCTGGTACGTCGCGTGCTCGGCATCCTCGGTGTCACGGCGCTGGTGGCCGCGCTCGGGGTCGGGGCGCTCTGGTGGCAGCTCGAGGGCAATATCGATCGGCTCGACCTCAGCAGCGACCTGTCCGAGGACCGACCGGAGCGCTCGGCCGGCCCGTTGAACGTGCTGCTCATCGGCTCCGACAGCCGCGAGGGACAGGACGTCGGCGGCACCGGCACGTTCGCCGGTGCTCGCGCCGACACCACGCTGGTCGCCCACGTGTCGGCCGACCGCACCCACGTCACTGTGGTCTCCATCCCCCGCGACTCGATGGTCTCGATGGCGCCCGGGTGCGACAAGGACGTCCCCCGTGAGGAGTGGACCGAGCAGCAGTTCAACAGCGCCTTCACCCGTGGCGGCCCGGCCTGCGTCATCAACACGGTCGAGGGCAACACCGGGCTGTTCATCGACCACTTCGCGGTCGTCGACTTCACCGGGTTCCGCGACATGGTCGACGCGCTCGGCGGGGTGCCGGTGTGCATCAGCACCCCGATCGACGACCCGAAGGCGCAGCTGACCCTGTCCGCGGGCCGGCACGTGCTCGACGGCACCCAGGCGCTTGGGTGGGTGCGCAGCCGCTACTCCACGAAGAGCGGGTCCGACCTCGAACGGATCGAGCGCCAGCAGGCGTTCCTCTCCTCGGTCGTGCAGGAAGCGACACGGTCCTCGCTGCTGGCGCGCCCCGACAAGCTGCTTGGGTTCCTCGACGCCGCCACCGCGTCGCTGACCACCGACGAGGAGTTCGGCGTCGGCACCATGCGCGACCTCGGGGCCAGTCTGTCGAAGATCGGCGTCGACAACGTCGCGTTCGTCACCGTGCCCGTCGAGGTCCACCCCGAGAACCCCAACCGCGTGCAGTGGTCGCAGGCCGCGCCCGAGCTGTGGCAGACGCTGCGCTCCGACCAGCCCATCACCGGGCCGAAACCGTCGGCGACGCCGAGCCCGAGCGCCGAACCCCTCACGGTGAGCCCGGCCGACATCCGTGTCGAGGTGGTCAACGCCACCGCGGTGACCGGGCTGGCCGCGTCGGCCGCCGCCGGGTTGCAGGTGCAGGGCTTCGCCGAGGTCACGACGTCGAACGCCGAGCGCCAGTCGACCGGGGCCGTCGTCGAGTACGCCCCCGGCGAGGCGGAGGCGGCGCGCACCGTCGCCGCCGCCTTCCCCGGCGCGCGGGTCGTCGAGGAGGACTCGCTCGCGGATGCCGTGCGCGTCACCCTGGGTGCGGGCGCTCCGGCGGTCGCCGAGGTGCCGAACCGGCTCGGCACCGACCCGCTGCCGGAGCCCGAGGTGGCGGCACCGACGCCGACGGCCACCGCGACGGCCGAACCGCGCACCGCCGCGACGAACATCTGCTCCTGACCGGTATCTCGTTCGCGCCTCGACTGCGGTGTCGGCGTGGCACACTCCCGCGCGTGACGAACAGCCCGGAGCACCCGCTGACCCCACCGTCGACGACGTATCGGCCCCCACCCTCGCCGAGCGACGGGCAGGTGCCCGGCGCCTCGTACGCCGCGGTGCCGCCGGGGTCGCCGCCACCGCACGGCTATCCGCCGGCCGACCCGGCGAGGTACGCACCACCGGGCTACGCGGCGCCGTACCAGCTGCCGTACGGAGGCCCCGGAATCACCTCGGGCGCGAGCGACGCGTCCGAGGCACGCCGCCGGGCGGGCACGGCTCTGGGGTGGGCGATCGGGGCCGTCGTCGCCGCCAGTGTCGCGCTCGTGTTCGGCCTGGGTGCGCTGATCGTCGCCACCTCGGCCGACGGGCCGTACCCGGATGGCGGTGACGACCTGTTCGGCGGCGGCTACCCCGGGGCGCTGCGCGGCACGATCTCCGGGTTCTCCCCGGGCGACACCGTCGACGGAGATGCTCTCGAGAGGCAGATCACCGCGCAGCAGAGCGCCGACGGCTACTCCCAGGACGTCATCCGCTGCCCGGACACCCCGTCGGCCCGCGCGTCCTCGGCCATCGTCTGCACTGGCGAGCTCGACGGTGAGGAGTGGACCGGCGTCGTCTTCATCGAGGACGATGCCGGCACCTTCGTGGTGCTCGAGCTCTGACCCGGTTCGGGGGTGCAACGGCGCCCGGCTCTGCCGGTGCAGAGTCCGTCACGATGGCGGGCGATGCGCCACGAGGCGGCGTGAGATGGTGTGTCCACGCGGGTGCCCGCGGACGCCGCGCACGTGGGTCTCGAGTCACGCGCCGGGGGTGGTCACATCGATCTCGGAGGTGGGTGTGGCAGAGACCGGCGCGCCCGCGTCCTCGATTCTCGACCGGGATCCGGCCAGGTCGGTGAGCTCGGGGTCGCCAGGGTTCGGGCCGGCGGCGCGCCTCGTCGGCGCCGTCGTCAGTCTGCTCCTCTTCGCGTGGTGCTACGTGTACTTCGTGCTCACCCCGAGCGGTCGCGCGGTGGATCTCGCCGGGCTCCACGCAGGGGAGGCGGACGTCCTGGAGACCGTGACCCGGGCACGGTGGGTGGCCCGAGCGCTGGGCCTCTCGGCGCTGGTCCCGGCGACGACCGTGCTGGTGGTGCTGATAGCCCTCCGCTCCTGGCGACGAGCCGCCTGGCTGACGGCCTACTGCGCCGGGTTGCTGGTGTCGGCGCAGGCGACGAAGTCGCTTCTGCCCCGGCCGCTCCTGCCGGGCGAGGTGGTGACCCCGAACTCGTATCCGAGCGGACACGTGGTCCTGGCCGTGGCATTCACGGTGGTCCTGGTGAGTGCCAGTCACCCACGAGTCCGAGGTGCTGCCGTCGCGGTGGGCGCGATGGTGATCGGATCGTCGGTGTGGGCGGTGGTCGGCCTGGGCTGGCACCGCCCGAGCGACGCCGCCGGGTCAGTGCTGCTCGGCATGTTCTGGTGGAGCGTGCTCGGTGCGGTCGTCAGCCGGCGTCCGGGCGATCGAGCTCCGACCTGACGGCTCGCGCGGAACACCCAGAGCTTCATCAGGGTGAACTTGACCGCGGTCGCGACCGCGGTGGTCACGGCGACGACGAGGGTCTCCAGCCAGGTCGGCGGCGTGGCGACGAGGGCCTGCAGCAGGTTGAGCGCGCCGGTCGTCATCCCGAGTGTGAGCAGGAAGACGAGCAGACCCTGCACCTGATGGCGAGCTGCGCCACCCCGGCCCCGGATGCCGAAGGTCCAGCGCCGGTTGGCCCAGGTGTTGAGCACCGCGGCCACGAGCAGGGCCAGCGCGTTGGCCACCTGTGCCGAGTCCATCACCTGCCGCAGCGCGGCGAAGCCACCGAGATGGACGACGGTGCTCGCTCCGCCGACGAGACCGAAGATCACCAGCTCGCGCCCGACGTCACGGACCCGCCGCCGGACCGGGCCGGATGACGCCGGGCCGGCGGTCACGACCCGGCCTCGACCGGCGCGGTGAGGTCGTAGAACGTCTGCCCGCCGAGGGCGACCTCGGTGAACGTGGCAGCGACCCAGTCGACGATCTCAGCCGAGGCCGTGGACCCGCCCTGCTGGCCGGGAAACCCGCCGCCGGCGAGGAACCAGTGGATCTCGCCGTCGGCCACATACTGCTGGAACTCGGCGAGGGTCGGGCTCGGGTCCGAGCCGTTGAACCCGCCGATCGCCATGACCGGCCGCTCGGCCGCCAGCTGCAGCCCGGCCGCGTTCTGCGAGCCGACGGCCGCCGCGACCCAGGTGAAGGAGTCGGCGTCGTCGCGGAGTGCGGCGACGACCGCCGGGTCCGGTGTGGTCGCGTCGAGGAGGCCACCCAGCCCGCCGCCGCCCGGCATCCCGCCGCCGCCCGGCATCCCGCCGCCGCCGCCAGGCATCCCGCCGGGTGGCCCGCCTCCGGGGAGCCCGTCGGGCGGGCCACCACCGGGAAGCCCGCCTCCGGGGAGTCCGTCGGGCGGGCCACCACCGGGAAGCCCGCCCCCCGGGAACCCGCCGAACCCCGCGGCGGCATCCGACGGCCCGGCGACGACGATCGAGCCCGAGCGTCCGGTGGCAAGGGTGCTGGCGCCGAAGGCGGCCGGCCCGGCGAACGCTGCGGCGAGCGCCCCGACGACGGCGACGGCCGCGCTGCGGCGGGCCAGCCGGCCCGCCGGGTGGTGCGTCGTCCCACCTGCCGGGTGGTGCGTCATCCGGCGCCGGACGACCCGCCGGGCGAGGTGCGGGACGAGGAAGCCTGCCGCCGCGAGGAGCCCGACCGCGAGCACGAGGTGGCGCAGCCCGCCGTAGGAGGTGGTGCGGCCGAGCAGCACCCAGGCCCACCCGGCACTGGCCGCCGTGGCCGCCGCCAGCACCAGCCCCCCCGGCGCGGTGTCGCGCCGCTCCCACGCCTCGCCGGCGCCCATCCCGACGAGCGCAGCGATGGCCGGCGCCAGGGCCACCGTGTAGTACTCGTGGAAGATGCCCTGCATATACGAGAACACTACGGCCGTGGTGAGGAGCCAGGTGCCCATGACCAGATAGGCGGCGCGACGCCGGTCGATGCGTGGCGCCCGTCCCCGGAACAGCGGCCCGGCCACGAGGAGCAGCATCGCCGTCGGCAGCAGCCACGAGATCTGCCCGCCGACGGCCCCGTCGAGCATGCGCGTGATGCCGGTGCCGCTCGAGAACGGCCCGCCACCGCCGATCCGGCCGACCTCGGTGCCGTCGAGGCGGCCCAGCCCGTTGTAGCCGAAAGTAAGCTCGAGGAAGGAATCGGTCTGGCTCCCACCGATGTACGGCCGCATCGACGACGGCACCAGCTCGACGACAGCCACCCACCAACCGGCCGAGACCAGGAACGCGCCGGATGACGCGAGCCCCCCGATCACCCGGCGTCGCCACGACACGTCGGCGCACACCATCCACACCACGGCGATCGCCGGGACGACGAGCAGTACCTGCAGGCTCTTGGTGAGGAATCCGAGCCCGGTGAGCACCCCCGCGAGCGCGATCCACCGCACCGAGCCCGCCTCCACGGCGCGCAGCGTCGCCCACACGGCCAGCGCCATCAGCAGGGTGAGCAGTGCGTCCGGGTTGTTGAAGCGGAACATCAGCACCGCCACCGGCGTCAGCGCGAGCGCGGCACCGGCGACGAGCGCCGGCCCGTGACCGAACCGGCGACGGACGATCGCGTGGGTCACGGCGACCGTGCCCACTCCCATGAGCACCTGGGGCAGAAGGATGGCGAACGAGCTCAGCCCGAGCAGCCGCACCGACAGCGCCATCGCCCAGAGCGAGAGCGGCGGCTTGTCGACCGTGATCGAGTTGGCGCTGTCCGAGCTGCCGTAGAACAGGGCGGTCCACGACTCGCTCCCGGCCTGTGCCGCGGCGGAGTAGTACGCGTTGGCCCACCCGTTCGCCGACAGGCCCACCAGGTAGGCCGCGCCGGTGAGCCCGAGCAGTGCGACGAGGGCCGGCCGCGCCCAGACCGGGTCTCGCTCCGGCCCCCGGAGCACCCGGACCACGGACGGGCGGATGCCGCTGGCTGTGATCGACGCGCTGTCCATGTGCTCGATGCTGGCGTCCATGTCTGTTGCTCTCCTGTGGCCGACCTGTCGTGCTCGAATGGGCGGACGGCAGGCGGCGGACCGGCAGGCGGCGTTCAGGCGGTAGGGAGCACGACGGAGAAGGTCGTCGCCCCGGGCCGGCTCTCGACCTCGACCCGACCGCCGTGCGCCTGCCCCACCGCGGCGACGATGCTCAGCCCCAGGCCGGTCGAGCCGTGCGCGCGGCTGCGGGAGTCGTCGCCACGCGTGAAGCGCTCGAAGACGGTGGAGCGGAGGTGGTCGGGAATGCCAGGGCCGTTGTCCGACACTGATATCCGGATGACGTCGCCCTCCGGCCGGAGCCGGGTCACCACCCGCGTGCTCGGCGGCGTGTGGGTGCGTGCGTTGGCGAGCAGGTTCGCCAGGATCTGGTGCAGCCGTGCGGCATCCCCGGTCAGCTCCAGCGGACGGGCGGGCAGATCGAGCTCCCACTCGTGGTCCGGTGACGCGGCGTGCGCGTCGCTGACCGCGTTCATCGCGAGCAGTGACAGGTCGACGCGGTCGCGGGCGAGTGGACGGCCGGAGTCGAGCCGGGCCAGGAGCAGCAGGTCCTCGACAAGCTCCTGCATCCGCAATGCTTCCGCCTCGACCCGCCCGATGGCGTGCGCCACCGGGGCGGGCACCGGTTCGGGCTCGCGGCGGGTCAGCTCGGCGTAGCCGCGGATCGACGCCAGCGGCGTGCGCAGCTCGTGGGAGGCGTCGGCGACGAAGCGGCGCACTCGGGTCTCGCTCTCCTGTCGTGCCCGGAGCGCCGCCTCGACGTTGTCGAGCATGCGGTTCAGGGCCAGCCCGACCTGGCCGACCTCGGTGCGGCCGTCGGCATCGGCAGGGGCGACCCGCTCGGCGAGGGCCACGTCGCCGCTCGACAGCTCGAGGGCGGACACGCGGGACGCGGTGCCGGCGACCCGGTCGAGTGGCACGAGGCTGCGGCGGATCAGGGCGGCGCCACCGGCGCCGACGAGCACCAGGCCCACCAGGGTGCCACCGACGACCACGGCCACCAGGCGGCTCAGCAGCTCGTCGACCGGTGCGGTGGCGACGCCGACGTAGGTGGTGACTCCGGTCGGCAGGGCTCGCGCCGTCATCAGGTAGGTGCCAACGTCGCCGCCGACGTCCACCCGCTTCGGCTCGGTGCCGACGTCCGCCCTCCGGACCGCCTCGATCTGTGTGCCGTCGAGCACGTCGGTCTGGCCGGCGTCGTTGACCGCGGCATTGATCTCCGCCCCGGCTCGCGGCTCGACGGCGACCGCGCCAGTGGCGTCGAGCCCGAGGACGAGGAGGTCGCCGCCGCCGATCGAGCCCACCGGTCCTCGCGGTGCCGATCCGGGCGGGACGTCGCCGGGCGTCACGGTCCAGGGGATCTGCGCGACCCGACCGACGGTCTCGGCGAGTTCGGTGTCGAGCTGGCCGGTGAGGTAGCGGCGAGTCTCGAGCACGGTGAAGACGCTTGTCGCCAGCATCACCAGCGTCGACAGCACGAGCACCGAGGCGAGCAGCTGGGCGCGGAGGGTCCAGCGGGAGGGTGCGGCCGGCATCCGCACGGTCAGGTGCTCGGTTTGAGCACGTACCCGACGCCGCGCATGGTGTGGATCATCGGCGCGCGACCGGCGTCGATCTTCTTGCGCAGGTACGAGATGTACAGCTCGACGACGTTGGCCTGGCCGCCGAAATCGTAGTTCCAGACCCGGTCGAGGATCTGCGCTTTCGACAGCACTCGCCTGGGGTTGCGCATGAGGTAGCGCAGTAGCTCGAACTCCGTTGCGGTGAGGTGGATCTCGATGCCGTCGCGGGTGACCTCGTGGCTGTCCTCGTCCATGACGAGATCGCCCACCACCAATGTCGACCCGCCCTCGCCGGCCACGACGGCGGTGCGGCGCATGAGGGCCCGGAGCCGCGCGACGACCTCCTCGAGACTGAACGGCTTCGTGACGTAGTCGTCGCCGCCGGCGGTGAGCCCCGCCACGCGGTCCTCGACGGCGTCCTTCGCGGTGAGGAACAGCACCGGAACGTGCGGGTTGTCGGCACGCATCCGGCGGAGGACCTCCAGGCCACCGACATCGGGGAGCATCATGTCGAGGACCACGGCGTCGGGGTCGAAGTCCTTCGCGGCGCGGACCGCAGCAGCGCCGGATGCCGCGGCACGCACCTCCCAGCCCTCGTAGCGCAGCGCCATCGAGAGCAGCTCGGTGAGGTTGGACTCGTCGTCGACGACGAGCACCCGCACCGCGGACCCGTCGGGGCGGGCAAGAGCCGGCGCGGTGCGGGGGGCGGCGGAGTTCACGAATGCATACTGTGCGCCCGCGCTGGGTCGGGTCCGTGCGTTTCCTGTGTTGTTCCTGTGCGGATGACGACGGGTCACCGGCGCGGCCCCTGTCGCCCGAGCGGCGCGGCGCGTAGCCTCCCTGCGTGACGACGACGCCAGCGGGGGTGCCCCCTCACCAGCACCAGACCGACCCGGCCCGCTGGGTCGCACAGGTCGACCGCACGCTCGCCGAGCTCGGCGGGTGCGACCCCCTCTACCGGCCCACCGACTTCTGGGGCCCGGGCCTGGACCAGCTGCTCGGCGACCTCCGCGCGCGGGGCCTGGAGAAGTTCAAGCAGTGGCCGTCGGCGTCCTGGTGGTTCTATCCGCTGTACGGAGGCGGCTTCGGCCGGGCCCGGGTCGACCACCTGTGGCCGTCGGTGCTGCAGGTGCACCCCAAGGCGAGCCGCACGTGGTTCCACCAGGCGCTCAACGGCACCGTCGAGGCGATGCGCGACTTCGACGTCGTGCGGCTCGCGTGGGACCAGGAGCGCTGGCCCTTCGACCTCGAGGGCTTCGGCGAGAGCGTCGTCGGGCAGCCATGGCAGCGCTTCCCGCTGTCGCCGGTGGCCGACGTGCGCTTCGGGCGTCCGTACCTCAACTACCTCCTGTGCCTTGCCGCCCTGAGCCGCCATGTCGAGGAGCCGCCGAGCTCGTTCCTCGAGATCGGCGGCGGCTTCGGGGTCCTCGGTGAGATCGTGCTCGCTCGGGACCCCGCCGCGCGGTACGTGAACGTCGACATCCCGCCGCTGATGTCGGTCGCCGGTTACTACCTCGCCACCCTTTTCGGCGAGGAGCGGGTGGCGCCCTACGAGTCGCTGCCGCCGTCCGGGCCGATCGAGGTCGCGTCCTCGGCGTCGCTGCCGAGCTGGCGCCTGCCCGACCTGCGGGGCAGCTACGACGTGTTCGTCAACTCGTACTCGTTCCAGGAGATGGAGCCGCACGTCGTGGCCAACTACGTGGAGAGGGTGGCCGCGATCGGTCCGCAGTACGTGCTGTCGCTGAACTCCCGAGAGGGCAAGCCGCGCAAGGCCGACGGCCACGAGGTCGGTGTGGTCGACCCCGTGACGTCGGGCCATATCGTCTCGATGTTCGAGGACGCCGGCTACGAGCTCGTCGGCAGCTACAACCGCCCGCTCATCATCAGTCTCGGGGAGGCCGTGGTGCTCAGGCGGACTCGAGGCGCTGCTTGAGGATGGCGAGCTCGTCGGCGAGCTGGGTGGGCAGCTCGTCGCCGACCTTCGCGAACCACTCCTCGATGAGTGGCAGCTCGGCGCGCCACTCCTCGGGGTCGACGGCCAGCGCGGCCTCGAGGCGTTCGCGGCTCAGGTCCAGGCCGTCGGTGTCGAGCGCCTCCGGGGTAGGCACGTGGCCGATCGGGGTCTCGACCGCGGCGGCCCGGCCCTCGATGCGCTCGATGGCCCACTTGAGCACGCGGCTGTTCTCGCCGAATCCGGGCCAGAGGAAGCCGCCCTCGTCGTCGCGGCGGAACCAGTTGACGTAGAAGATTGTCGGGAGCTTGGCGGCATCCGCCGTCTTGCCGAGGTTGATCCAGTGCTGGAAGTAGGCGCCGACGTTGTAGCCGATGAAGGGGAGCATCGCCATCGGATCGCGGCGCACCACGCCGACCGCGCCGGTGGCGGCCGCGGTGGTCTCCGAGGACAGGGTGGCGCCCATGAAGGTGCCGTGCGTCCAGTCGCGCGACTCCGTGACCAGGGGGATGGTCGTCTTGCGGCGGCCGCCGAAGAAGATCGCCGAGATGGGCACGCCGTTCGGGTCGTCGTACTCGTCGGCGAGGATCGGGCACTGCGAGATCGGGGTGCAGTAGCGGCTGTTGGGGTGGCTCGACGGCTCGTCGCTGTCGGGCGTCCACGGCTCGCCCTTCCACGAGGTGGCGCGGGCCGGGGTGTTCTCGAGCCCTTCCCACCAGATGTCGCCGTCCTCGGTGAGGGCGACGTTGGTGAAGATCGAGTTGCCCTGCTCGATGGTGCGGATGGCGTTCGGGTTGGTCTTCTCGTTGGTGCCGGGCGCGACGCCGAAGAAGCCGAACTCGGGGTTGACGGCGTAGAGGCGGCCGTCGTCGCCGAAGCGCATCCAGGCGATGTCGTCACCGAGGGTCTCGACCGTCCAGCCGTCGATGGTGGGCTGGAGCATCGCGAGGTTCGTCTTGCCGCACGCGCTCGGGAACGCCGCCGCGACGTAGTACACCTGCTGCTCGGGCGAGGTGAGCTTGAGGATGAGCATGTGCTCGGCGAGCCAGCCCTGCTCGTGCGCCATCGCCGAGGCGATGCGCAGGGCGTAGCACTTCTTGCCGAGCAGGGCGTTGCCGCCGTACCCGGAGCCGTACGACCAGATCTCACGGGTCTCGGGGAAGTGCGAGATGTACTTGGTCTGCGAGCACGGCCAGGCGACGTCGGCGGTGCCCTCGGGGAGGGGGAACCCGACCGAGTGGAGGCACCGGACGAAGTCGGCGTCACGCTGCTCCATGGCGCGCAGCACCTCGGTGCCGACCCGCGCCATCACGTGCATCGAGACGACCACGTAGGCGCTGTCCGTGATCTCGACGCCGAACATCGGTGTCTCGGAGTCGAGGTGACCCATGACGAAGGGGATGACGTACATCGTCCGGCCGACCATCGACCCTCGGTAGAGGTCGGTCATCGTCGCCTTCATCTCGGCGGGCGCCATCCAGTTGTTGGTGACGCCGGAGTGCGCTTCGTTCTCGGAGCAGATGAAGGTGCGGTCCTCGACGCGGGCGACGTCGGTGGGGTCGGAGGCGGCGTGGAAGGAGTTCGGCTTCCTGGCGGGGTCGAGGCGGGTGAACGTGCCGGCGTCGACGAGCGCGGTGGTGAGGGTGTCCCACTCCGGTGCCGACCCGTCGCACCAGACAACCTGATCGGGCGCGGTGAGCGCGGCGACCTCGTCGACCCAGGCCTGCAGCCCCCGATGAGTCGTCCCGGGGCGCGCGGCGCTGCCGGCCTTCGACGACGGAGGCGGCGTTTCGGGTTGCGGTGTCGTCGTGGGCTCGTCGCGCGAGCTGTCGACGATGGGCTCGCTGTGCGAGCTGTCGGTGGTGGGTTCGTCGTGCGAGCTGTCGGTGGTGGGTTTGCCCTGTGGGCCCTCGGTGGTGGGCTTGCTGTGCGGGCCCTCGGTGGTGGGCTCGCTGTGCGGGCCCTCGGTGGTGGTGGTCATGGCTGTCCTTCCGCCGGTCCGGCTGGTGGTGGCCACCCCCCGGGTGCGCGGGCTCCGGACCGCGGTGGCGGTGGCCGGGCGCCCGCCGCTGGGAGCCTGAGGCTCACCGTAGGGTGGACCGTCCTTCGGCAGTGAGGTGCAAGCGCTTCCGCCGCTATGAGGCGGCTCACAGTGTGGTGTCAGCGCTGAAAGAACTTGCAGGGATGCCGATTGTCCAGGTCAGACGGGGGTGACTGGTCGTCATCGGCGTTTCGAGGCGGCGGCGCGAGGGCGCGTCATCCGTGCCGAGGGCGCCTGTCTCGGCCGAGAGTCATGATCGCTGCGTTGCCGCTCGGTCGTCCGACGGGCAATGGCCCGCCCCGCCCGCCAGACCGGCCACCCCTCGCCCGCCCGCCCGACCGGCAACCGCCCGATCTCCCGCCCACCGGCACCCACTCGCCCGTCTGCCCCAACCGGCAACCTCCCGACCGCCCGACAGGCAGTGGCGGATGCCGCCGCCGCGCCACCCGCAGACCTCTCCCGGCGGTTGCCGAAGGGACACGTCCATGTCCTGTCCGTCGGCCGCTCGGCCGCGCTCGGGCGGCGCGGCGTCATCCGATTTCCCGCGCAGCCGGACGCTCCGGTAGCCTTCGACAACGTTGCGCCCGGAGCGCGACAGGCGCCCGTAGCTCAACGGATAGAGCATCTGACTACGGATCAGAAGGTTAGGGGTTCGAATCCCTTCGGGCGCGCTCCACATGATCGCTGCCCCGACCGGGGCCGTTGGCCCCGGGCTGGACCCCGATGCCGACTGTGTTCAAGGTCTACCGCACGCTGAGCACCTTAGAGTTCCCCGGGGACTTCGATCAGTCGCTGAGCCTGGCCCCCTTCCGCACCTACGCCGTGCCGAGCGTCGGGCGACAGCTCGACGAGACCGGGCAGTTCACCACCGTGTGCCAGCGGCGCTACGACGACACCGCGCTGCTGCTTGAGGCCCCACAGCTGCGCGGGTTCGACAGTCCGGAAGGCCGCGCAGCCGTGCGACGGATCAACCAGATGCACGCGATGTACGACATCAGCGACGACGACCTGCGCTACGTGCTGTCGACGTTCGTCGTGGTGCCCACACGCTGGCTCGACGCCTTCGGTTGGCGCCCGCTCAGCGCCGGTGAGCGCGCGGCATCCGTGCACTACTACCGCGCACTCGGCCGCCGCATGGCCATTCCCGACATCCCCGACAGCGACGACGGCTTCGCCGACCTGATGGACTCCTATGAACGCGAGCACTTCGGCTACGACGAGGGCGGGCGCCGAGTGGCCGATGCGACTCTCGCGCTGCTCGCGTCGTTCTACCCGCGGCCGGCGGCGGGCGCGGTCCGCCTGTTCAGCCGCGCGCTTCTGGACGCCCACGGGCACATTCGTCCCAAGGTGCCCGGTCGGCCCGGGCCTGGCTCGCACCCGCCGCGCCGACCGCACGCCTACCGCCTGACCACCGGTGCGGCGAGGTCAGGCCGGAGAAGCGAGCAAGGCCGCCATCGCCGTGAGCACGTCGGGTGCGACGCGGTAGTGCACCCACGTCGCTTCCTTGCGGCTGGTGAGCAGACCGGCCTCGCGCAGCTTCTTGAGGTGGTGGCTGACCGTCGGCTGGGAGACTCCGACGTCGAGGACGTCGCACACGCACAGTTCGCCGCTCGGGGCGGAGGCGATCATCGAGAAGATCCGCAGGCGCACCGGGTCCCCGAGCGCCTTGAACATCGCTGCCGCTGACTCGGCCTGGCTCGTATCGAGCGCGGTCCGCGTCAGTGGCGGGCAGCACGCCACAGCTCGAGCCTGCTCAGGTGCCTGCCCGAGGGCTGCGGAGGTGGCCACGTGAATATCTTGACATCTGTCGATATTTAGGCACAAGATGCGTGCTGTATCGACAGGTATCGAACTAAGGAGTACGGCATGCCCGGCGTCATCGCGGAGACCTCAGACCCAGTCGTCGTCATCGGAGCTGGTCCTGCCGGTCTGGCTGCCGCCGCCCACCTCGTCGAGCGCGGCGTCGAGGTCGTCGTGCTCGAACAGGGTGAACGGGCCGGCGTCGCCGTTCGCGAATGGGGTCACGTTCGTCTCTTCTCGCGGTGGCTCGAGGTCATCGACCCCGCGGCGCGCCGGCTTCTCGAGCGCGGCGGCTGGGCGGCTCCCGACCCGGGCGGCTACCCGACCGGCGCGGAGTGGGCGGAGGGCTATCTTCAGCCGCTCGCCGACGCGCTCGGTGACCGGGTCCGGTACCGAGCCGCCGTGACCGGTGTCGCGCGCCGGGGTCGCGATCGAGTGGTCGACTCGGGCCGGGAGGTGCAGCCGTTCACCGTGCATGTGGATGCCGCGGACGGCGGTCCGTCACGCGTCACTGCTGCGGCCGTCATCGATGCGTCGGGCACCTTCACCCGGCGGGGTCCGCTCGGTGGCGACGGGTACCCGGCCGACGGCGAGCGAGCCGCTGCCGAACGGATCGCCTACCGCGTCCCCGACACCGACCGCGCCGGCGACATCTCCCGGTACGGGGGCCGAACCACCTCCGTGGTCGGAGCCGGGCACTCGGCTCTCACAGCCCTGGTGGCCCTGGCCGCGCTCGCGAAGCGCGTACCGGGGACCGAGGTGGTCTGGGTGCTACGCAGGGGCAGTGCCGGTGACGCGTTCGGCGGTGGCGACGCCGACGAGCTCCCCGCTCGCGGTGCCCTCGGGCAGCGCGCGAAGCAGGCCGTCGAGGATGGAGACGTCCGAGTGGTCACCGGGTTCCGCGCTACCGCAGTTGAATTCGTCGACGGCTCGGTGTCTCTCCACGGCGAGGACGGCGCCGTCGTCGACGGGCTCGACGAGATCGTCGGCCTCACCGGCTTCCGCCCCGACCACTCGATCATGAGTGAGCTGCGGCTCGACCTCGACGAGCGGCTCGAGGCGCCGGTCCGTCTCGCACCACTCATCGACCCCAACGTCCATTCCTGCGGAACGGTCTACTCGCACGGCGTCGCCGAGCTGTCCCACGACGGCGAGCCCGGCGTCTACGTCGTCGGGATGAAGTCGTACGGCCGGGCTCCGACCTTCCTGGCCATGACCGGGTACGAGCAGGTGCGCTCCGTCGTCGCCTCCATCGCGGGCGACCACGAGGCGGCCGCGCGGGTCGAGCTCACCCTCCCCGAGACCGGTGTGTGCGGCGGTGCCGGGCTGTTCGACGAGGCGGATGACGCCGCGGAGGGGTGCTGTCAACCGGCCTTGTCCCACTGACCGAGCCCGGCCGATCCAGCTCGGCATCGGCATTGACGTGTCGCCACGGGTCGGACATCATCGCCATATGGCGATGACAGCTCCGAACAGCGTTGACATCTCGGATGCCGACCCCGACGTCGTGGGCGGGCGCACCGCCGCCGCGTGCCTGTTCCACGGGTTCAGCGACCCGAACCGGATCACCATCCTCCAGCACCTGGCACTCGGCGAGCACCGCGTCGTCGACCTGACGGCCCATCTCGGGCTCGCGCAGTCCACCGTCTCCAAGCACCTCGCGTGCCTGCGGGGCTGCGGCCTGATCACGTCACGGGCGGAGGGGCGGGCCACCGTCTACTCGCTCAACCACGCCTCCGAGCTGATGGACCTGTGGGCCGCGGCCGAGCGGCTCCTCGCCCTCACCGGTGACCGAGTCACCCTCTGCGACGCCGACGGCACCGAGGCCGTCGGCACCGAGGCCGTCGGCACCGAGGCCGTCGGCACCGGGACGGCAGCGCGATGACCGCCGTCGCGGCGCATCATCCGCTGAGCACGGCCGACCGCCGGCGCCTCGGCCGACAGGCTCAGCTCCTCGCCGCCGCCTCGGTTACGTACAACATCGTCGAGGCCGTCATCGCCATCACCGCCGGCATCATCGCCGGCTCCGTGGCGCTGGTCGGGTTCGGCCTCGACTCGATCGTCGAGGTGTGCTCCGGCCTGGTCATCCTCTGGCAGTTCCGGCACCGGCTGCCCGAGTCGCGAGAGCGCACCGCGCTGCGGCTCATGGCGCTCTCGTTCTTCGCTCTCGCGGCCTATGTCAGCGTCGAGTCCGTGCGTGCGCTGGTCGGCGGCGGCGAACCCGACTCGTCGACCGTCGGCATCGTGCTGGCCGCGGTGTCCCTGGCGGTCATGCCGGTCCTGTCCTGGGCGCAACGCCGCACCGGAAGGGCACTCGGCTCGAACGCCGTCGTCGCAAGCGGCACCCAGACCCTGCTCTGCACCTACCTGTCAGCGGTGCTGCTGCTCGGGCTGGTGCTCACTGCCACGCTCGGCTGGTCCTGGGCCGACCCGATCGCGGGCCTCGTCATCGCCGCCGTCGCAGTCCGCGAAGGTCGTGACACCTGGCGGGGCGAGGGCTGCTGTCGGCCGATGCCGGCGCACGCGGCATCCGAGACGTCGGTGGCCCGCGTCCGGGCTCATGACTGTGCCTGCGCCTGCACCGACGACCCCGCCGGCCGGACCCCCGGCCGTGACACCCTCCCGCTCGCCGCAGCGGTCACCCCAGGCCCGGGAGCTCGCGCCACCCTGCCTCTCTCGCCGGCCGCCAGAGCCAGCCGGAGCGTCATCCGCCACGAGAGTTGACCGGAGCGTCGCCCGTGGGCGAGCATCGCCAGCGTGCCCGAGCTCGCGCCCGCGCCGCTGCCGCGCCGTCTGCTCGCCGAGCTGCTCGGCACCGGTCTGCTCGTCACCGTTGTCGTCGGCTCCGGCATTGCGGCACAACGCCTCTCGCCGGATGACGTCGGCCTCCAGCTGCTGCAGAACAGCATCGCCACCGCGCTCGGGCTCACCGCGCTGATCCTGCTGTTCGGCCCGGTCTCCGGCGCACACTTCAACCCGGTGGTGTCCGCGGCGGACTGGCTGCTCGGCCGCCGGGCCGGCACCGGGCTCACCCCACGCCAGCTCGCTGCCTA
>JBOFBK010000414.1:0-11748 GCA_051645525.1 Dermatophilaceae bacterium
CAGACCGGCTCAGCAACCTCGACACCTCCTTCCTCCACCTCGAGGATGCGACGACGCCGATGCACGTCGGGTCGGTCATGGTCTTCGACGTGCCCGAGGGAGGCTTCGACCACGAGAACCTGCTCGCCCTCATCGGCGAGCGCATCGCCCACGTGCCGCGGTACCGCCAGCGGATCAGGGCCGTGCCAGGTGGTCTGGCGAACCCGGTCTGGGTCGACGACCACGCGTTCGACATCACCTACCACGTGCGGCGCAGCGCACTGCCGCGACCGGGGTCCGACGAGCAGCTCGAGGAACTGGTCGCCCGGATCCAGCCGCGGCCTCTCGACCGCTCACGGCCGCTGTGGGAGGTCTATCTCGTCGAGGGGCTGGCCGAGGACCGCTTCGCGATCATCACCAAGACGCACCACAGCCTCGTCGACGGCATCGGTGCGGTCGACATCGGTGCGGTGCTCGTCGACGGCAACCCGGCCGGTGGCGACGGCCCGTCCACGACCTGGCGACCGCGGCCCGAGCCCACCGGAGCCGAGCTGGTGGTCGGTGCACTGGCCGAGGTCGTGCGCCGGCCGAGCCGGCTGGTCGACACCGTGCAGAACGGCGTGGCCGACGTGACCGCGACGCTGGGCAAGGTCGTGTCGGTCGCCGGCGACGTGGTGTCGACCGTCGCGCGAGTCTCGGCGCGGCCGGCACCGACATCGCCACTCAACGCCTCGGTGGGCCGGGCCCGTCGCTACGTCATGGTCGGCACCGACCTCGAGGACTACCGCACCGTGCGCTCGCGGCTCGGGCCCGGCTCGTTCGCCGAGGAAGTCAGTGTCAACGACGTCGTGCTCGCGGCGGTGGCGGGGGCCTTCCGGTCGTGGCTGCTCACCCGTGGCGAGTCGGTGTACCCGGGGACGACGGTTCGCGCGATGGTGCCCGTGTCGGTGCACGACGCCGACGACGGGCCGCCGGGCGCGGCGCTGACCGCTTGCTTCGTCGACCTACCGGTGGGGGAGCCGGCACCCTCGATGCGGTTGCACCAGATCGCCTTCTCGATGCGCCAGCAGATGGAAGGAGGTCCGCGACGGGCGGTGTCGGCCGACACCCTTGCCGGGCTCGGGGGGTTCGCGCCGCCGACGATCCACGCGCTCGGTGCACGGCTCGGCGGCGCGGTGTCGCGCAGGCTGTACAACGTCGTGATCACGAATGTGCCGGGGCCGCAGACGCCGCTGTACGCCGCCGGCGCCCGGATGGTCTCGACGTACCCGGTCATCCCGCTCGGCGCCGGCCAGGCGCTGTCGATCGGCCTGACGTCCTACGACGGTGGGGTGTACTACGGTCTCTACGCCGACCGCGATGCGATGCCCGATGCCGACGTGCTCGGGCGAGGCCTGGTCGACGCCCTGCACGAGTTGGTCGACGCGCCCGGGGCGCGGGCGCGATGACGCGCTACGACGCAGGGGTCGGATGGCCCGGGCCGGCCACGCGAGGACGTACCGCCTCATCGCCGTCCGTCCTGCCCGCCGGTATCCGCCGTCCCGAGGAGGCGCCATGCCGGTGACCCGGGTGTACCTGCCGGTCGACCTCGACGCTCTCGACGAGCTGGCCGCCGGCCGGCCGCTCGCGGCTCCGCTCGCCGCCCATGCGGTCACCCAGGCCGTGGGGCGTCCCGGCCTCGTCGTCGACGAGGAGGAGCTCGAGCACGTCGCCTGGCTGGCTGCGGTCGAGGATGCCGCAGCCCTCACCGGAGGCACGAGGCGTCGCGTCGTCGCCGCCGCAGACGTCGACAGCGTCCTGGTCGTTCCCACAGAGGGGCGGCCCTCGCGGGTGGATGTCACCGCGCCGGTCGAGCGTTCCCGGGTGGTCTCCTTCCATATCGACGAGAACCTGGGCGCCACCGGCCCTGAGGACCTGCTCTGGTTCGACGTCACCGAGCTCGACGCGGTTCGAGCCCTCCTCGCCGCGTCCTGACCGCGGCAGCGGAGTTGCACCGGCATGACGC
Source organism: Dermatophilaceae bacterium (assembly GCA_051645525.1). GTDB lineage: Bacteria > Actinomycetota > Actinomycetes > Actinomycetales > Dermatophilaceae > JBOFLG01. The sequence goes on from JBOFBK010000414.1 coordinate 1,985, forward strand.
CCGGCGGGAGAGTGGGCCGCCAGCGTCCCGATCACGCCATCGCGGTCGTCATCGATCGTTCCGGCCCGTCACCTGTCTGCGCACCCGACCGAACGAGGTCCACCCTATGGATGCCGTCACCTCCGTCCCGTCACCGGTCAACGAGCCGGTGCTCGACCACGCCCCCGGCAGTCCCGAGCGCGCCGCGGTCGAGGTCGCACTCGCCGACCTCGGCGCCATCCGGCACGACCTGCCGCACACCATCGGCGGGCGACGGGTGGCCGGCACCGGCCGGCGGGTCGAGGTGCGCCAGCCGCACGCCCGCCGGAGAGTCCTCGGCACCATGCGCGGCGCCACCCGAGCGGATGCCGGCGCGGCCCTCGACGCCGCGGTCGCCGCGGCCCCGGCCTGGCGCGATCTCGCCTTCGACGACCGGGCCGCGATCTTCCTCAAGGCGGCCGACCTGCTCGCCGGGCCGTGGCGGGCCCGCCTGTGCGCCGCGACGATGCTCGGCCAGAGCAAGACGGTGTACCAGGCCGAGATCGACGCCGCCTGCGAGCTCGTCGACTTCTGGCGCTTCAACGTGCACTTCGCGCGGCAGATCCTCCAGGAGCAGCCGCCGGCGAACTCGCCCGGGGTGTGGAACCGCAGCGACCACCGCTCCCTGGAGGGGTTCGTCTACGCGGTCACTCCGTTCAACTTCACCGCCATCGCCGGCAACCTCCCCACCGCTCCGGCCCTGATGGGCAACACCGTGGTGTGGAAGCCGTCACCGACCCAGCAGCTCGCCGCTCAGCTGACCATGGAGCTGCTCGAGGAGGCCGGACTGCCGCCCGGTGTGGTCAACCTCGTTACCGGAGACGGCGTCGCGGTATCGGATGTCGTGCTCGCCCACCCGGAGCTGGCCGGCCTGCACTTCACCGGTTCGACGGCGACGTTCCAGCACCTGTGGCGGCAGATCGGCGAGAACCTCACGCGGTACCGGCACTACCCGCGGATCGTCGGCGAGACCGGGGGCAAGGACTTCGTGCTCGCCCACCCGAGCGCCGACGTCGACGTGCTGCGCACCGCGCTCGTCCGCGGCGCGTTCGAGTTCCAGGGACAGAAGTGCTCGGCCGCCTCGCGCGCGTACGTGCCCCGCTCGGTCTGGCGCCGGATGAAGGACGACTTGGTCACCGTGACCGACGGGCTGGCCATGGGCGACGTCACCGACTTTACGAACTTCATGGGCGCGGTCATCGACGAGCGGGCCTTCGCGAAGCACCGGGCGGCGATCGACCGGGCCCACGCCACGCCGCACCTCGACGTCGTCGCCGGCGGCACCTACGACGACGCCGACGGCTGGTTCGTACGGCCGACCGTGGTGGTCAGCGAGGACCCGACCGACGAGATGTTCCGCACCGAGTACTTCGGCCCGATCCTCGCGGTCCACGTCTTCCCCGATCGGCAGTACGACCGGGTGCTCGACCAGCTGGAGTCCTTCGCCCCCTACGCGCTGACCGGCGCCATCATCGCCCAGGACCGCGCGGCCGTCGCCGACGCCAGCCGCCGGCTGCGTTTCGCGGCGGGCAACTTCTACGTCAACGACAAGCCCACCGGCGCGGTCGTCGGGCAGCAGCCGTTCGGCGGTGGCCGCGCGTCGGGTACCAACGACAAGGCCGGCTCGGCCGCGAACCTCACCCGCTGGACGTCCACCCGCTCGATCAAGGAGACGCTCGTCCCCTCGACGACGCACCTGTACCCGCATATGGGACAACCCAGATAGGCCACCGGGCGCGGGGGTGCTGACGAGGAGCAGAACCTGCACTCGGCAGCTCCCCGACCTGGTCCTGCCGAGAGCACCAGGACGCGTTCGGGTCCGGGCCGACAGATCCCGTTCACGAGCCTGAGGTCAGTGAGAGGGCGAGTCAGGACCACCGTCGCGGGGCTCGCCTACATCACCATGGTCAGCGGGCGATCCACTCGCGGAGCAGCTCGATCTCGATGTCGAAGGCGGCCCGGATCGGCACGGCGGCCGACTGCTCGATCTTCCCCCCGATGAACGGCACGTTGGCTTTCATCTCGGCGTCGAGGCTCTCGGTGGTCCCGGCGCCCGAGCGGCTCAGGGCGAGTGCACCTTTGAGCGTGAGCGGGGCACCCTTGACGTGAAGGTCGAGAACCGCCCGGTGGCCCGAGCGGTCCGGGGCCCACTCGAGGATCTCGACGATGGTCAGTCGCTCGCCGACGAACGAGCGGGCGACATCCGGAAGGCCGGCGGCAGGCAGGTCGCGCTCGGTGCGTACCCGGTGCCCCGTGGCCTGGGCGGTGACGTCGACGCGGTGGGTGCCACCCTCGCTCGTCGCCGCGCACTTGGCGTCCTGGAAGGCAGGGTCGACGAGTATCGCGTACACGGCGTCCGGGTCGGCCTCGAGATCCTCGGTCAGCGTCAGTCGCATTCGGCGATCCTCTCACCCGTGGCGCCCGCCGGAGCGGTCGACGGCTCACCCCTGGCGCAGCCCGTGCGACATCTGAGCGAGGGCCGAGCTCGAGCCGTCGAGGACGGCGAGCACCCGGTCCCGTCGGCGCCGGAACTGGACGAGCACGTGGTCGAGCTCGGCTTGCAGGGCGCCGGTCAGGACGTCGCGTTCTCGGGCCGTCACGGCGTCGGCCTCCCCGACGACGCCCCACTGCGGGACGACCCGGCCGTCGCGAACCGCGAGCCCCGCGGACGACGCCCGCGCCTCGAGTGCTCGGGCCCGCGCCACGAGGTCGGCGAGGTCGGTGGCGTGCTCCTGGAGTACCCGACCGACACGGTCGAGCTCGGCCGCGGCACTCGAGGTGGCTGCGGCCAGGGCAGCTCCACGACGCCGGGTGGCCGCCGACGACGGGCCGGGCCAGCCCTCGCCGAGGCCCTGCCAGGCGCGGCTCATGGCCGCGGCCTGCGCCGTCATCCGTTCTGCCAACCCGCGCGCGGTCGCGGCGCATGACGACATCGACCCCGGGTCGCCGGGGACGACGCTCATCGGTCGGCCCGCGAGCCGGTGTCGAGGTGGTGCTCGGCCGCAGCGCGAGCAACGGAACCGGTGGCGCTCGGTCCGGCCGCGTGGCGGGCCAGGACAGGCGCGAGGTCGTCAACCGTCTCGCCGATGGCGCGCAGGGTGTCGGCCACCTGGTCGACCCAGTCGTCGAGCACGCGCTGCGGCACCGGCTCGCCGGTGACGACGAGACAGGAGAGGATGTCGTCCTCGCCGACCGCCGCGACCTCGCGCAGGGCCTGGAGTCGGGCCAGGGCCGCACTGGCCAGCGCCGGGTCGGGACCGAGGGTCACCGCTCCATGCTAAGTGCGCCACGTCATCCGCCCGCGAAGTTACCCACAAGGGCGTGGTCGACGAACGAGGTGGACGACCGAGGAGGTGGATGACGTCGCGAGCCGCTCCTGGCGTCATCCGGCCGGTGCTGGAGTGGATATGGTCGGATGCGGACACGACGAGGTGTCCCACTGCTCCTGGGTGAGCCGCGACGAAGGAGTGCCACCACAGCATGTCGACCACGCTGGTCCCCACCCGAGACGCCGTTCTCGCGACTATCGCCGAGGTGTTCGACGGCCTGGTGCCCGGCGGTGACTGGCCGCACTTCGTGGCGCGGTACTTCCGCCACGTGCCGCTCGAGGAGCTGACCTCGCGAGGTTCCGGGGTGTCGGCCGGCATCGCGAGGAGCCATCTCGAGCTCGCCCGGCAGCGCCAGTCCGGGACCACGAACGTCCGCGTGTTCAACCCCTCCAGCGAGACCGACGGCTGGAGCAGTGCACGCACCGCCATCCAGGTCGTCACCGACGACATGCCATTCCTCGTCGACTCCGTCACCGGTGCGCTCGTGCAGCGCGGTGTCGACATCCATCTCATCGTCCACCCGCAGCTGGTCGTGTCCCGGGACGCGCTCGGGCGGCTGGAGCGGGTCGACCCGGTCGATGTCACGGCCGGCTTCCGGGGAGCGAGCGTCGGGCAGCTCGCCGAGTCGTGGATGTTCCTGTCGGTCGACCGGGAGAGCGAGCCACAGCGGCGTGCCGAGATCGAGGCGTGCGTCCGCGAGGTCCTCGACGACGTGCGGTCGGCGGTCGAGGACTGGCCGAAGATGCGCAGCCGGTGCCTCATGTTGGCGGCCGAGCTCGAGGGCGAGCCGCCGGCGAGCGTGACCGCGGACCAGATCGAGCTCGCGGTCCGTTTCCTGCGCTGGATGGCCGAGGACCACTTCACCTTCCTCGGCTACCGCGACTACGTGCTCGAGCCCACCCCGGGCGGCGAGGTGCTCACCGGCGTCACCGGGTCCGGGCTCGGGGTGCTGCGCTTCGACCCGCAGCTCGCCGAGGACCGCCCGAGGCTGACGCCACAGGCATCCGCGAAAGCCCACGAGGCGTGGCCGCTCGTGCTCACCAAGGCCAACTCGATCTCGACCGTGCACCGGGTCGCCCACCTCGACTACGTCGGCGTCAAGCAGTACGACGAGGCCGGCACGGTCGTCGGCGAGCGCCGCTTCCTCGGGCTCTACGCCTCGACCGCCTACACCGAGTCGGTGATGCGGGTGCCGGTCATCGCCGAGAAGGTGCATGCGGTGATCGCCCGGTCCGGCGTGGCGCCGGACAGCCACACCGGCAAGGACCTGCTCGAGGTGCTGGAGTCCTACCCTCGCGACGAGCTCTTCCAGGCCGACGTCGACCAGCTGTTCGAGACGGCCATCGCGGTTACCCAGCTGCAGGAGCGGCGACGCACCAAGCTCTTCATCCGCGAGGACGACTTCGGGCGGTTCGCGTCCTGTCTGGTCTATCTCCCGCGCGACCGGTACAACACCACGGTCCGCACCCGGATGGCCGGCATCCTCGAGAGCACCTTCGGCGGCGAGGATGTCGAGTTCGCCGCCCGGGTGAGCGAATCCGCCCTCGCACGACTGCAGTTCATCGTGCGCGTGCCGCGCGGCAGGCGCGTCCGCACCCTCGGACCCGAGGAGCGGGAGGAGCTCGAGCAGCGCCTCGTCGAGGTGAGCCGCACCTGGTCCGACCGGCTCGGCGACGCGCTGCGGGCCGCCCGGGGCGAGGAGGAGGGCGACCGGCTCATCGACCGGTTCGGCCGGGCTTTTCCCACCGCCTACGAGGAGGTCTTCAGCACCACCCAGGGCATCGCCGACATCCGCCATCTCGACCACCTCGGCCCCGACCGCGGCACGAGCGTGGCCCTGTACCGGCCGGCGGACGCACCGCCGGAGGTCCGACGTTTCAAGCTGTTCCGGGTCGACCCACTCTCGCTCACCGACATCCTCCCGATCTTCTCGCACATGGGGGTCGAGGTCGTCGACGAGCAGCCCTTCGAGGTCGCCCGAGCCGACGGGGTCACGCTGCACGTCTACGACTTCGGCCTGCGCGTCGCCGACCGAGCGGTGTGGGAGGCGTGCTCCCACGACCAGCTGCGCGCGCTGTTCGAGGGTGCCGTCGCCGCGGTGTGGGACGGCCGCGCCGAGTCCGACGGGTTCAACCGGCTGGTCCTGGCCGCCCGGCTGACCTGGCGGCAGGTCGTCATCCTGCGCACGGTCGCCAAGTACCTCCGCCAGACCTGGTCGACCTACTCGCAGGCCTACCTCGAGGACGCGCTCGTCACGCACCCGGCCGTCGCTCGCGACCTCGTCCAGCTCTGGGAGGCGCGCTTCCACCCGGAGCGGACCAGCCCCGAGCCGGATGACGCGCGCTCGCACCCTCAGTCGGATCGGCAGCAGGCCGACACCGGCGCGGCCGGCGTGGCCGGCGTGGCCGGCTCGAACAACGCAGTCGCTGTGGGCGACGGCCGGGCAGCGGCCGAGCAGGCCGTCGCGAACCGCGTCGTCGCGGCGCTCGACGAGGTGGCTTCGCTCGACCACGACCGCATCGTGCGGGCGTTCCTCGGCGTCATCCGGGCCGGTCTGCGCACCAACTTCTACCAGCGCGGCCGCGACGGCGCCGAGCACCATCCTCACGTGTCGCTCAAGCTCGACCCGCGTGTGGTGCCCGAGCTGCCCGCTCCGCGACCGCAGTTCGAGATCTGGGTGTACAGCCCACAGGTCGAGGGAGTGCACCTGCGGTTCGGCCCGGTCGCGCGTGGCGGGCTGCGGTGGAGCGACCGGCGCGAGGACTTCCGCACCGAGATCCTCGGACTGGTGAAGGCGCAGCTGGTGAAGAATGCCGTCATCGTGCCCACCGGGTCCAAGGGCGGCTTCGTACCCAAGCAACTGCCCGACCCGGCTGCCGACCGGGATGCGTGGCTCGAGGAGGGACGGGCGGCGTACCGCACGTTCATCTCAGGGCTGCTCGACATCACCGACAACCGGGTGAGCGGCGCTGTCGTCCCCCCGGAGCGGGTGATACGCCACGACGTCGACGACCCGTACCTCGTCGTCGCCGCGGACAAGGGCACGGCGACGTTCTCCGACATCGCCAACGACGTGGCCCGGTCCTACGACTTCTGGCTCGACGACGCCTTCGCGTCGGGCGGTTCGGCGGGGTACGACCACAAGGCGATGGGCATTACGGCGCGTGGTGCGTGGGAGTCGGTCACGCGACACTTTCGCGAGATGGGTGTCGACACCCAGCGCGAGGAGATCACCGTCGTCGGCGTCGGGGACATGAGCGGAGACGTGTTCGGCAACGGCATGCTGCTCTCCCCACACATCCGGCTGGTCGCCGCGTTCGACCACCGGCACGTGTTCGTCGACCCCGACCCGGTCGCCGCGACGTCGTTCGCGGAGCGCCGGCGGCTCTTCGAGCTCCCGCGATCGTCGTGGGACGACTACGACCGCTCGCTGATCTCGCCCGGTGGTGGCGTCTTCCCCCGCTCGCAGAAGGCGATCCCGGTCAGCCCGCAGATGCGCGACGCGCTCGGCATCCCCGAGGAGGTGTCGAGCATGCCGCCCGCCGAGCTCATCCGCGCGGTGCTGCTCGCGCCGGTCGACCTGCTCTGGAACGGCGGTATCGGCACGTACGTCAAGGCGTCCACCGAGGGCCACGACGCCGTGGGCGATCGGGCGAACGACGGCATCCGGGTCGACGGGCGCGAGCTGCGGGTGCGGGTGGTCGGGGAGGGAGGGAACCTCGGGTTGACCCAGCTGGGCCGGATCGAGGCGGCATTCGACGGAGTGCGGGTCAACACCGACGCCATCGACAACTCCGCCGGAGTCGACACCTCCGACCACGAGGTCAACATCAAGATCCTGCTCGGCGAGGTGGTGCGATCCGGTGCCCTCACCACAGCGGACCGCAACGCGCTGCTGGTGTCGATGACCGACGACGTGGCGGCGCACGTGCTCCGCGACAACTACGAGCAGAACGTGCTGCTCGGCAACGCCCGCGCGCAGGAGCACTCGATGCTCACCGTGCACCAGCGGTTCATGCACTGGCTCGAGGAGCGCGGCGACCTGGACCGCGCGCTCGAGTTCCTCCCCGGCGACGCCGAGCTCGAGCAGCGCGCACACGCCGGGCTGGGGCTGAAGTCACCGGAGTTCTCGGTGCTGGTCGCGTACGCCAAGCTGGCGCTCAAACGTGACGTCCTGGCCAGCAGCATCCCCGACGACCCGTGGTTCGCCGGCACCCTGGCCGAGTACTTCCCGGTTGCCATCCGCGACCGGTACGCCGGCGAGCTCGCCGCTCATCCGCTGCGACGCGAGATCGTCACCAACTCCGTCGTCAACTCGATGGTGAACCGTGGCGGCATCACCTTCGCGTTCCGCGCTCTCGAGGAGGCCGGTGCCGGCGCCGAGCAGGTGACCCGGGCCTTCGTCGTGTGCCGCGAGGTGTTCGGCCTGGCCGGGTTCGTGCACGCGGTCGAGGCACTCGACGACACGGTGTCCACGACCGTCCAGACCGCCTTGTACCTCGAGTTCCGCAGGCTGCTCGACAGGGCGGTGCGGTGGTTCCTCGCCGCCCGGCCGTCGACCCTCGAGATCGGTGCCGAGATCGCCCGGTTCCAGGGCGTGGTCGGCACGCTCGCGCACCGGGTGCCGCAGCTGCTGCGCGGCGACGAGCGGCGGCGACTGAGCGCCCGTGCCGCCGACTTCACCGACTCGGGGGTGCCGGCCGAGCTGGCGCTGCGGGCGGCCTCGCTGCTCGACCAGTACTCGCTGCTCGACATCGTCGAGATCGCCGCCGACACCGGGCGCGACCCCGGTGACGTCGCGCCCCTGTACTACCTGGTGTCCGAGCGCCTCGGTATCGACGCCATGCTCGGCAAGGTCACCCGGCTGCCCCGCGAGGACCGGTGGGACGCGTTGGCCCGCGGCGCGCTTCGCGATGATCTCTATGCGCTGCTCCACACCCTGACCGAGTCGGTCATCAGCACCGCGACCAGTGCCGGAGCCGGTCCCGAGCCGGAGGCGCACTGGGCCGCCTGGGAGCAGGCCAACGCCGGCTCGCTCGCACGTGCGTCGTCGTCCCTGGCCGAGATCCGTGGCCTGGACACGCCGAACATCGCGGCGTTGTCGGTGGCCCTGCGCACGTTGCGTTCGGTGGTCCGGGCCGGCGCGGCGACCACCTGACCTAGGCTCGCGGTCCGTGAGCACCCTTGCGGAGATGCTGCGGACCACGACCGACCTCACGCCGGCCGAGTCCGAGTGGCTGCACCTGCTCGCCGGTGACTGGCAGCTGATCGCCGACCTGTCCTTCGCCGACCTCGTGCTGTGGGTCCACGGCGATCGGGGCGGATGGCGAGCGGTCGCCCACGTGCGGCCCAATACCGGCCCGATGGTCTACTACGACGACATCGTCGGAAGTGTCTCGTCCCGCGCCCGCGCCGGCTGGCTCGACGCGGCCGCGCGCGGCGGTCCGGCGGCGGCACCGCCCGAGCCGGCGGCCTCGGCCGAGCGGGAGGGCGTCGCCATCCGTGAGGATGCCGTGCCGGTCGTCCACTGCGGCAAGGTCGTCGCCGTCCTCACCCGGCACGCCGACGTCACCGCATCACGCGCACCGAGCAGTCTCGAGCGCACCTACCGCGACCTCGCCGACGCGATCCTTCGGATGGTGTCGACCGGCGAGTTCCCGTCGCTCACGGCACCCACCGGCACCCGGCGCGGTGCGCCCCGGGTCGGCGACGGCGTCATCCACCTCGACGAGGGCGGAATGGTCCGGTACGCGAGCCCGAACGCCGTCTCGGCCGTCCACCGCATGGGGCACGTCGGGGACGTCGTCGGAGAGGTGCTCGCCACCGTGGTCGCCGACCTGGCCAGCGCCGGCGGTCATAACGTCGACGAGTCCCTCGCCCTCGTGGTGCTCGGCCGGGCGGCGTGGTGGAGCGAGGTCGAGACGGCGTCGGCGACGGTGACCATGCGCGCCATCCCCCTCATCGACGGCGGTGTCCGCACCGGGGCGATGGTGCTGCTGCGCGACGTCTCCGAGCTGCGGCGCCGCGAGCAGGAGCTGCTCACCAAGGACGCCACCATCCGGGAGATCCACCACCGGGTGAAGAACAACCTGCAGACGGTCGCGGCGCTGCTGCGGCTGCAGGCCCGTCGCATCCCCGAGGAGGGCGCCCACTCGGCGTTGGAGGAGGCGGTGCGCCGGGTGGCGGCCATCGCCCTGGTTCACGAGGTGCTCAGCCAGGGGTTCGACGAGACGGTGGGCTTCGACGACATCGCCGTCCGCGGCATCCGTGCCGTCGTGGAGGTGGCCAGGCGGGAGCACCCGGTGGAGTCGTCGGTGTCGGGCAGCTTCGGCAGGGTGCGCGCCGAGGACGCCACCCCGCTGGCGATGGTGATCTCCGAGCTCGTGCAGAACGCGGTCGAGCACGGGCTGGCCGACC
>JBOFBK010000415.1:0-2884 GCA_051645525.1 Dermatophilaceae bacterium
CCTCCGACCGCCACGACCGACCCGCGGGCACGCTGCCACGGCGTCAGCAGCCGGCCCACGAGCACGATGAGCCCGTCGAGCAGCAGGGCGAGCACGATGCAGCCGAGGATGCCGGTGACCAGCTCGCCCCAGATCACCCGGTTGAAGCCGTCGATGAGCAGGTCGCCGAGCTGTGACACGCCGATGAGCGAGGCGACCGAGACGATGCTGACGTTGCTCACCGCCGCCACCCGCAGCCCGGCCGCGATCACCGGCACGGCGAGCGGCAGCTCGACCCCGAACAGCCGGCGCACCCCGCGATAGCCCATGGCGGTGGCCGCCGCCTCGACCTCCGGTGGCACGGCGCGCAGCCCGTCGGCGACGGTGCGCACGAGCAGCGCCACGGTGTAGACGGTCATCGCGACGACCACGTTGACCGGGTCGAGGATCTGCGTGCCGAGCAGCAACGGCATCACGACGAACAGCGCCAGCGACGGGATGGTGTAGAGCAGCCCCGTGGTCGTGAGGATGGCCGGGTAGGTGCGCGGCCACCGCTTGGCCAGCCAGCCGAGTGGCACCGACAGCACGAGCCCGACGACGAGTGGGATGCCGGCCAGCCAGAGGTGCGCGACCGCGAGGTCGAGCACCGTGCGCCAGTTGTCGGCGAACCAGGTCACGAGTCGCCGCCGGACACCTCGACCGCACCGCCGCGTACCGGGTCGCGGTCGTCACGTTCGGGACGGTCGGCATCCTCGATGGCCGAGAGCACCTCCGGCGCGAGCACCGTGCCCACGAGTGCGCCGGTGTCGTCGACGAGCACACCGCGACGGCTCGGCGAAGACAGCGCCGCGTCGAGCGCCGCCCGCAAGGTGCCGGTGGCCGGTGCGGCCGTGCCGCCCCGGTGCAGATCGCGCTCCTGCACGGCCCGGGCGCCGATCCGGCCCGGCTCGACCCACCCGAGGGGATGCCGTTCGTCATCCACGACCAGCTGCCAGGCGCCCGCTCCGGCGTCGGGCACCTCACCGAGCACGACCACGCGTTCCTGGCGCAGCGGCAGCCGGGGTGAGGCCTGGAACTGCAGCGCGCGATACCCCCGGTCGCGGCCCACGAAGTCGGCGACGAAGTCGTCGGCCGGGTGCGCGAGCAGGTAGGCGGGCTCGGCCAGCTGGGCGAGCCGCCCCCCGACCCGCAGCACGGCCACCTGGTCGCCGAGCTTGATCGCCTCGTCGATGTCGTGGGTGACGAAGACGATGGTCTTGCCCAATTCGCCCTGCAGGCGCAGGAACTCGTCCTGCAGCTGCTCGCGCACCACCGGGTCGACAGCCGAGAACGGCTCGTCCATGAGCATCACCGGCGGGTCGGCGGCGAGCGCCCGGGCCACCCCCACTCGCTGCTGCTGCCCGCCGGAGAGCTGCGCCGGGTAGCGGTCGGCGAGCTCGGGCGCCAGGCCGACCCGCTCCAGCAGCTCGCGCGAGCGCTCGCGAGTGCGGGCCTTGTCCCAGCCGAGCAGGCGTGGCACGGTGCCGACGTTCTCGAGCACGGTGCGGTGCGGGAACAGCCCGGCCGACTGGATGACGTACCCGATGCCGCGGCGCAGGTCGGCGGGCTTCATCCGGCCGGTGTCCTGGCCGTCGAGGCTGATACTGCCGCGGCTCGGCTCGATCATCCGGTTGACCATGCGCAGGCTGGTGGTCTTGCCGCAGCCGGACGGACCCACCAGCACGGTGATCTTGCCGGTGGGCGCGGTGAGCGACAGGTCGTCGACCGCCACCGTGCCGTCAGGGAACTCCTTGGTCACGGCGTCGAACCGGATCATCCGACGACCCTAACCGACCCCGGCGACACCGAGCCGCTGGTGACCCACGAGATGTCGGATGCCGCGGTGCACCGTGGCGCTCGCGAAGCACCTACGGTGGAGCGCGTGTACAGGGACGCGGTGAACAGTTTCTCGGCCACCCGGCCGGGGTCGTGGCTGGTGCGGCACGTGGCCGCGCACGTCGACCCGCCCCTGTTCCGCTGGTCGCGCGGCCGGATGACGATCACGGGCGTCCCGACGCTGCCGATACTCGTGCTCACGACCACCGGGCGGCGCAGTGGTCGTTCACGCTCGGTGCAGCTCGCCCACCTCGCCGAACCGGGCGGCACCTGGCTCGTGGTGGGCAGCGCGATGGGTCAGGACCACGACCCCGACTGGGTGCACAACCTGCGCGCGGAGCCGCGCGCGCACGTCATCCTTCCCGGCCTTGAACTCGACGTCACCGCAACCGAACTCAGCACGGAGGAAAAGATGCAGCACTGGCCGGAACTGGTTAGAACGGTGCCGCAGCTGCGCACCTACGTGCGCCGCACGACGCGCGACATCCCCGTCGTCCGGCTGGCGCCACGATGAGCGCTCACCACCCGTGCGTCCCCGCCGTCGAGACGGCGGCCGACCGTGCCGACGGCACCGCCGACACCTCGCCCGAGCTGCTCGACCGCCGCTCGCCGCGCGGCCGGTTGATGCTCGCCGCGCTGACGCTCGGGTCGGGTGTCGCAATCCTCGACGGCAGCGTCGTGAACGTCGCACTGCGCAGCATCGGCGAGGACCTGGACGCCTCGCTCGCCCAGCTGCAGTGGGTGGTCAACGGCTACCTCCTCGCTCTGGCCTCGCTCGTGCTCGTCGGCGGCGCGCTCGGGGACCGGCAGGGCCGGCGGCGGGTCTACCTCGTCGGGATGACCTGGTTCCTCGTCGCGTCGCTGCTCTGCACGCTCGCCCAGAACCCGGAGCAGCTGATCGCGGCGCGGGTGCTGAAGGGTGTCGGAGCGGCGCTGCTCACCCCGGGGGCGCTCGCCCTCATCCAGGCCTCGTACCGCCCGGAGGACCGCGCCGCGGCCATCGGCACCTGGGCGGGGTTCTCCGGCGTCG
>JBOFBK010000416.1:0-2776 GCA_051645525.1 Dermatophilaceae bacterium
GCGGCACGGTGTCGAGATGCCCAGCCAACACGACCCGCTCCGCGCGGCCGAGCCCGGTGCGGGCGATCACGGTGTTGCCGAGCCGGATGACGGAGAGGTGACCCAGCGGGGCGAGCGCGGCTTCGACGGCATCGGCGAGTGCGGCCTCGCCGAGGCTCACCGACTCGATGTCGCAGACGGCCGCGGTGAGATCGACGACGTCGGCCTCGAGGTCGAGAGCAACGCTCGAGTCGGTTCTGCGCGCCATGCCGCCGAGACTAGGGCGTGTCTCGTCGCCGTCAGCGGTCGGCTCGGGACGATGAGGCGTCTACCCGGGCAGATGGCGGTCTCGACCGCACTCACGTGGCGCTCGCTATTCCTCTCGCGAGGTCCGGTGCCGACGGTGACGGCCACCGCCATTGACGCGACGCCATCACCACGCCGCGATAGTCACTACAGCTTCCGGCTTGGGGTGCGGTCATCGTCATGACGGTCGATGGTCGGACGGCGTCGGCCTCACCCGTTCGTCAACCCACGTACAGCTTGGCCTGGTAGAAGGCCAGCGAGTCGGCGATGGGCTGCATGACCGAGCTGTTGGTTCCGCCGAGTTCGCTGGGGCACTTCTCCACACCGTTGACGTAGGTGTTCCCTGCTCCGCTGGAAACGCCGAGGGCCGAGACCCTGCCGTCGCCCGAGGGCCAGGTGAAGCTGGCGCCACCGGAATCGCCCTCCTTGATGCAAGCGGTGTGCCGGGTCATGTTGTAGACGACGTCGCCACCTGGGTAGGTCACGGTCTGTCCGAACTGTTTGAGTTCCCCGCAGGTGACCTTGGTGGCGAACCCGGCCTTGCAGACCGACCCGTTGAGGATGTTGACGATCGGTCCTCGGACGATGTACGCGGAGTCGTCGCCGTTGTACGTGTTCACCCACGGCCCGACCGCCCACAGATCCAGGCGGACGACGTTGACCAGGGCGTCGTCATTGCCGGGGTACCAGGACTCGACGTAGTTGCCGACCGGCAGCCCGCCGGAGTACACCGCCTCGTTGGGCCGTCCGCAGTGCCCGGCGGTGAGGTTCAGCACCTGGTTGTTCCGGTGCACGTTCAACCCGGCCGAGCAGTGCGGATCCTGGCCGAAGTCGCCGGTCGGGTCACCACCGTCGAGGTACGCGGTGGTCCGCAGCACCGTGTCGGACTCCTCGAACAGCACCATGTCACCGCGCCGCTGGGCGAGCTCGCGCGCCGGCTGCACGGCCCGTCCAGTGCGCGCGGTGACCACCATGGCGTTGCGTTGCGGGTCCACGCCCCAGGAGATGGCGTCGGTCATCCGAGCCGGCTCGGCCCGCTGGATGCCGTCGAGCTCGGTCTTGACCGCTTGCAGGTCCGCCAAGGAGTAGCGGACGAGCCGCGCATCCGCTCCGGCGGCCCGGACCTTGTCGGCGGCAGCGGCAGTGGTGACCGCGACGGTCAGCCCCCCGGTCACCTCGTTCAGCCAGGCGCCACCGAAGTCGGCGCCCACCTCCGGTTGGAGTCTCTCGGCCAGCCGGGTCGCGGCGGCCTCGTCGGCGAAGCGGCGCACCGCCTGGTCGCGAGTCAGGCCCAGGTCACGCTGCATCGCCGCGAACAAGTCCTCGGTCTGGGTGTCCACCGGTCGTTGCGGTGCCGCAGACCGGTCCGTGGTCTGAGCTTCTACCGGTCGTTGCGGTGCCGCAGCGCCCGGTGCACCGGGCGCCACCACGGCCACCAAGACCACGGCGGCCATCCCGGCCGTCGCCGCACGCCGACATCGATTCCGTTCACGTCGTATCACGCTGCTCCTCCACACACACTCGTCCGTCGTCACCACCAGGGGGCGGCAGCTCACTGCATCGCGGACGCAGCGCCGGGCGCATCCGTGGTGACTACGGAACCTCGGCGCGCCGGTACTGAGGGCAGCAGCAGTCTGATGGGTGGGTTGAGCGCGGCGTGAGGTCGTAGCCAGACGGCGATGCCGGCGTGTCGGGCGCGAGACACCACCCGGGGGACCGCCCCCGACCCGCCGTCGTCCGTCGAGCCGTCGTCATCCCCCTACGCTTGGCGTCATGACTCGCACCGCCTGGGGGCACGGCCTGCTCACCGTCACCGACGACGGCACGGTCCTCGACACCTGGTACCCGGCACCGGCGCTCGGCGAGGTCGGTGGCGCCGGCGAGATCGAGGCGCCGCCCGGGCTCGAGTCGCTCGCCGGCCGCGACGACGTGCGCGGCGTGCACCGTGAGCTGCGTCTGGTCACGGCCGACCTCGACGCCTCACCGGCCGACACGCCTGACGCGTACCTGCGGCTGCACCTGCTGTCGCACCTCCTGTGCGCTCCGAACTCGGTCAACCTCGACGGCCTGTTCGGCGTGCTGCCGAACGTCGTGTGGACCAGCCGGGGGCCCTGCGCCGTCGAAGGGTTCGAGCGAACTCGCCTGCGGCTGATGGCGACCGGGCCGGTGCAGGTGCTCGGCGTCGACAAGTTCCCCCGAATGGTCGACTACGTCGTGCCGGCCGGCGTGCGTATCGGGGATGCCGACCGCGTGCGGCTCGGTGCCCACCTCTCGCCCGGCACGACGGTGATGCACGAGGGCTTCGTCAACTTCAACGCCGGCACCCTCGGCGCCTCGATGGTCGAGGGGCGACTCGCCCAGGGCGTCGTGGTCGGCGACGGGTCCGACATCGGTGGGGGCGCGTCGACCATGGGTACGCTCTCCGGCGGCGGTACGGAACGGGTGAGCATCGGCCGACGTTGCCTGCTCGGTGCCGAGGCAGGGCTCGGCA
>JBOFBK010000417.1:0-4454 GCA_051645525.1 Dermatophilaceae bacterium
GTCGCCGACCCGGCCTCGGGCACGCCGGTCACCGCTGCGACGTCGTACCGCCTCGGCTCGCTCTCGAAGCCGGTGGCCGGTCTGCTCGCCGCGGCCCTGGCCGCCGACGGCGCGCTCGACCTCGACGCCGACGTCACCACCTGGTGCCCTGAGCTCGCCGCGCTCCGAGTGCTCCGCGAGCCCGGTGCCGCGCTCGAGGACGCGGTGCCGCTCGACCGGCCGATGACCGTCCGGCACCTGCTCACGATGACCAGTGGGTTCGGCATGGGCGGCGAGGAGAGCGTCGTGACCGGCGCGATGGCGGCGGCGGGCGTCGGCCCGGGCCCGGTCCCGCCTCGGGTCACCAGGGAGCAGCTGCTCGCCCGGCTCGCCGTCATCCCCCTCGCCTTCGCGCCGGGCGACGGTTGGGCGTACCACACCTCGACCGACGTGCTCTCCGTCCTCCTCGAGCGCGCCACCGGCACGGGCCTCGAGGCGCTGCTGCGTCGCCGGCTCACCGAGCCGCTCGCGGCCGAGGAGGTCTCCTTCGCCGCGCCGCCCGCCGCTCACCGGGCGCCGCCCCTGTGGCCACGGTCCGGGGGCTTCGAACCGGTCGAGCCGGACGGGCCGGCGGCCGACGAGCTGACCACGTTCTCCAGCGGCCTGTGGGCGACCGCTGCCGACCTGCTCCGGGTGCTCGACGAGCTCGCGCACTCCTCGGTCGTTCCTGCGGATGCCGTGGCGCAGGTCGTCACCCCCGCGCTCACCGAGGCACAACACCGTTCTGCCGCAGGCTTTCTCGGCCCGGGCCAGTCCTTCGGCTACCACGTCTCGGTCACGACCGCCGACGACCCGGCCGGGCCGCGGACGGGCAGCGTCGGCTGGGCCGGTGCCGTGGGCACCCTCGGTCACGTCGACCCGGCTGCCGACCTCGCCGGTGTGCTCCTCACCAACCGGATGATCGACGGTCCCGAGGGCTCCCCGGCGTTCGCGGCGTTCGTCGCCGACCTCTACGCCCGCGGATGACGCCCGTCCGAGTCCCGCTCGACGCTTCGCCGCGGCGCCGGGAGCAGCCCCGAGATGACCCGCCGACAGCGTGGTCCGGGTAGCGTCGCAGTCATGCTGCGCGTGGGCCTGACCGGTGGGATCGGCTCGGGCAAGTCCACCGCGACCGCCACGTTCGCCGCGCTCGGCGCGGTTGTCGTCGACGCCGACGCCGTCGCCCGCGAGGTGGTGCGTCCAGGGACGCCGGCGCTGGCTGCGATCGCCGAACGCTTCGGCCCCGGCCTCGTCGGCAGCGACGGCGTGCTCGACCGGCCGGCGCTGGGCCGCATCGTCTTCGGCGATCCGGACGCGCTGCGGGATCTCGAGGCGATCACCCATCCGGCCATCCGCCGACGCACGGCCGAGCTGATGTCCGCCGCGCCGCGGGATGCCGTGCTCGTGCACGACATGCCACTGATCGTGGAGCAGCGGATGACGGGGGAGTACCACCTCGTCGTCGTCATCGGCGCTGCCGAGCACCTCCGTCTCCGTCGGCTCGTCGAGCGCCGGGGGATGACCGAGGCCGATGCTCGTGCTCGGGTCGCATCCCAGGCGGACGACGAGGCGCGACGCGACGCGGCCGACGTCTGGCTCGGCAACGAGGGTACGCGTGCAGCGCTCGAGGCCTCGGTGCGCCGGCTCTGGCACGAGCGGGTCGGACCGTTCGCGGCCAACCTGCGTGGCGGCATCCGGTCGCGCCTGCTCGCGCCGGTGTTGAGCGCACCCGACCCGAGCTGGCCGGCGCAGGCGGCCCGGCTCCTCGCGCGGGTCCGGTACGCCGTCGGCGACGTCGCCGTGACGCTCGACCACGTCGGGTCGACGGCGGTGCCCGGACTCGTCGCGAAGGACGTCATCGACCTCCAGGTCGGGGTCCGCCGGCTCGCGGATGCCGACGAGCCGCGGTTCGTCGATGCCATGGCGGCGATGGGCTTCCCACGGCCGGAGGGCGACTGGGCCGACCGGGGCAAGGACGACACCCCGTGGCCGAAGCGGTTCCACGGGTCCGCCGACCCTGGGCGAGTGGCTCATCTCCATGTGCGTGAGGTCGGCTCACCGGGCTGGGTGTGGGCGCTGCAGTTCCGTGACTGGCTGCGTCACGACGACGACGAGCGAGACCGGTACGCGACGGCGAAGACCGCGCTGGCGGCGGCCGCGTCATCCACCGAGGATTACGCCGAGGCGAAGGAGCCGTGGTTCGACGCGGCATGGGAGCGTAGTCAGGACTGGGCCCGGCGGGTCAGATGGTCAGCGCCGGCGCCGTGACGAGCCGGCCGGCGGCGCGGCATCCGACGCCACGTCATCCGAGCCGGGACATGGCGCGAGGCGTTGAGCGCGACGACCTGGTACCGGAGCAGCCGCCCGACATCGCGGACCCCCGAGGCGTCACGTAGACGTCTCGGGGGTCCGGTCGATCGATGTGGTCGCGGGGCGCCAGCCGCGCAGCCACTGCGGACTGCTACCGCATGGCTCCGAGGCGCTGCACCGCGAAGTCCGGGAACACCGGGGCGATCTGACCCTCGGTGAGCTTGAGACGGCTCATGGCGACCTCGCCGAGGAAGCTGCGGTAGTCGTTGGTGCCGGGCACGTCACCCTGGTCGCGCACCTCCGGGGCGAGGCCGACCCACTTGCCGTGGATGCCGCCGTTGACACCGCCGCCGAGGGCGAAGGCACAGCCTCCGTGACCGTGATCGGTGCCGGCGTTGTTGTTCTGCTCGATCCGGCGCCCGAACTCGCTCATCAGCACCACGGTGGTGCTGTCAGCCTTGTCGCCGAGCTCGGTGAAGAACGCCGCCAGACCCGTCGCCAGGTCGCCGAGCAGGTTCTTCATGTCACCGTTGTCGACGGTGCCGAGACCGGTGTGCATGTCGAAGCCGCCCAGGTCGACGGTGGCGACCCGCACCCCGACACCCGACTTGATCAGCGTGGCCAGGGTGGCCAGGTGGGAGCCGAAGTTGTTGGTGCCGTAACCACGGTCGTTCGGCGCGGTCTCGGTCTTGGCCAGCTCGACCGCCTGCGCCGAGGCGTCCAGGGCGAGCTTGGTCTGCAGCGCGAACGGGTGGTCGATGCCGGTGTAGAGCGAGCTCAGGGCCGTCCGGGTCTGAGCCTTGATGTCGTCGCCGACGCTGATGTCGAAGTCCTTGAGACTCGACAGCACCAGCGAGCTGCTCGGGCCGACGAGGGAGCGGGCCATCGAGTAGTTGACGCCGAGACCGCGCCAGGTGGTGCCGGGCCCGCTGGCCTCGAGCAGCCGGTCGAGCCAGCCGGTCTGGGAGGCCGAGCCCATCGACCCGCCCCGCTCTAGGCAGTCCTGCGCCTGGAAGTGGCTGCGCGACAGGTCGGGGGTGGCGATGGCGGGGACCGCGGCGATGCGATCGAGGGTGAGCTTGTCGACGAGCGGCTTGAGGGCCGGATGCAGCCCCCACCCGTCCTTCCACGGGATCAGCGCGCCGCCGGGCACGGCAATGCCGGGCCGGGCTTTCTGGAGCTCGGGGTCGCTGCCGGGGACCAGGGCGGACAGGCCGTCCAGGCCGCCGCGGAGGAACACCACGACCAGAGCGCCGTTGGTCTCGGCGGCATGTGCCGCCACCGAGTACCGAGTGGTGACGAGCTGCTCGCTGAGTGCGGCGACGCCGACACCGAGGCCGCCGGCGAGCAGCCGGCGCCGGGTGAAGCCCTTGGTCCAGGACTCCTTCCGGTTCTCCTCGGCGTGGGTGACCGTGGCGGCCATGGTGCGGATCGCGGCATCGCCGGGCGTGGGGCCCGTGCGTCGCCAGTCGGGGCAGTCGGGATGCTGGAAGAGGTTTGCGTCCATGATGTCAAAGGTCCTTGGGTCGGTCACCGGAGCTGGAAGTGCGGGCCGTCGAGCGCAAGCGCAGCGAGCTCGGCCGCAAGATATGCCTCGTTCTTCGGATCAGCAATCCAGTCGGGCACCGTGTCGCCGGTGGCCTTGAGGGCGTCTTTGGCGAAGGTGACGATCACCTTCTTCCGTGGCGTGTCGAGGGCCCGCCCGATGACTCGATGGCTGATCAGGTCGACCCAGGTGTCGAAGGTCATGCCCTTCGACGGTCGGAGCTCGGTGCGAAGCAGCTCCGGCGGACGCATGTCGTTGCTCCAGCTGTGGGTGAGGCCGCGGTGCGTATTCCACCGGCGGACCATCGAGTTCGCCGATTGCCAGGCTCCGACCACATCGGGATAGCCGTTCGGCGGAATCCAGGCGAGCGGGGCGTGGCCTGCGTTCTGCAGGCTCCAATACAGCCCTTCGATTCCCTTGCGAATGTCGCCGTTGATTTGCACGTCGACCGCGCGAGCGGTGCCGACGACGTCCTCGAGCGGGCGACGGGTCTTGGCCTGGGGCGCGGCCCAGAACTCGGTGCTCGTGAACAACGTCTTGAGCATCGGCACGATCGCCGTGCCGTTGTCGAGGTAGGTCG
>JBOFBK010000418.1:0-3935 GCA_051645525.1 Dermatophilaceae bacterium
GCGAGCTGGAGTGTTCGGCGGTTCTCGGGGGCGAGGTGCATGGGGTCTCCCGTCGGGGCGGATGGGGGTGGGTCCGAGCGAGACGGTAGGTGGGCTGGCGCGCCACCGGGAGGAACCGTCGGCGAACGTCAGGTGACCAATGGATGACGGATGCGCAGGAACACCCGGTCCCATCTGCGGGAACCACCCGGTCCTGTGTGCGGCCACATCTGAGGGATCGGAGGGTAGCTAGAAGGGGGCAGTCGATGAACGTTGGCATCCGAGGGCCTCGCGACTCGCGACGTCAACGGGTGACCAGGCCCCGGGGCCGGCACCTCGAGCGCTCGCCCGTCAGCGGCATCCGTAGAGGCTGTTCGGGTCGTCCTGACGGGCGCCGATCCAGGCCTTGATCGCGCGGTAGGCCGGCGGCATCGACGAACCACCGCCGAGCGGCGCGGTGGACCACAACTCCAGCCGCTGGAGGGTGCGTTGGACGTCGTCGTGCAGCATCCGCAGGTTCTCCAGGTGCACCTGCTCGCTGGTGGCCTCGTGGGTGAACAGGATGTCCGAGCGCAGGTGGTGGAACAGGCCCAGCCGCGGGCCGGCATCCTCGACGTCCGACACGGACCGGATGGCCGGCTCGAGCTGCGCCTGGCCGATCGGCCGGTACCCCCCGATCGTGCACTGCCCAGCCACCATCGAGGGGGTCAGGTCGGGGCAGATCCGGTTCCAGGCGATCAGCCGGTCGTCCGCGCCGGCCGCCAGCTTGGCCAGCCAGCAGCGGTACCGCCACGCCCGGGGATCGGTGCTGGCGTCCACCTTCGCGGTGAGCGCCCGCACCGCCGCCTCGTAGCGGGGTCGGGCCGACGCCGGCAGCGGTTCGGTCGGGTCCACCCACGTCGGGGTCGCCGGGGCAGGCTCCGGAGTCGCCGGTCCGGGCCGGCGCAGCACGTCGAGCAACTCGCGGGTGAGCTCGCGGACCAGGTCCGGGCTGCTCTCACCGAGCAGCAGGTGCTCGGCGAGGCGCGCGCGCTGCGGAATCAGGTCGGTGGGCGGGACGGAGGACGCCGGACCGACGAACCGCAGCTGGGTGCGGGGAAACCGGGTCCGCAGCGTCGGCGCGCGGTCGGTCCACCAGGGCAGCGAGGTGTCCAGGTCGCGCAGCTGTGCCAGCTGCTCCGGGCCGGCCTGCAGGTGCTCGGCCCACAGCTCGGTGCGCAGGTCGCGGACCAGGTCGCCGGTGGTCACGGCGGCGACGCTGACCTCACTGTCGTCGCCGAGCTTGGCCATCGAGTTGTCGAACTGCATCGACCGGTCCTGGAAGTTGGCCGACCCGGTGCACAGGAACCGGTCGTCGACCAGCACCACCTTGGTGTGGACGAACACCCCGGCGAGGGCCCATACCGCGAGGTTGTCACGCTGCGCCGGCTCGAGCCGGGCGACGATGCCCTGGGCGACCGCGTCGGACAGCTTGTCGTTCGTCGACTCGGCTGTGCTCTCCTGCGGGTCCGGCTTGCCGGGTAGCACGGCGACCACTTTGACGCCGCGCCGGCATGCATCCACCAGCGACGGGAACAGCGAGTCGACAGCGTCGAACGCCTGGTCCTCGACGTAGACGTACCGGCGGGCGCCGGCGATGGCGGCTTGCAGGGTGGTGCGCACCTCGTGCACGCCACTCGCGGGCAAGGTCGCCCAGGGCAGGACCCCGGTGGGCGTCACACCCTTGTTCGCAGGGAAGGTGCGCACCACCTGCGCGGCCAGGTCGATCCTCGTCGGGAACGACTCATTGCCCAGCATCGGGAGTGGTGCGAGGTCCTCGGCGGGCGGGTTGTAAGGGGTTCGCCGGTTGCCGCTCTCCTGCGGCAGGGTGCTCGCCTCGGTCCACCGGGTGACGAAGGTCTGTGCCACCCGGTGCGCGGCCTCTCCCCCGACCCGGACCCCGGCGTCGTGCCAGGTGCCCTTGGACAGATGCGGCCCACTGTCGGTGTGACTGGTGACGAAGTCCAGCCCGCCGACGAATGCCTCGAACTGGCCGCCGCGGCGCAGCACGGTCGCCTTCGTGTGGTGCGAGGACGGCACGTTGCCGGACCAGTCCAGCAGCACTCGCCCGGCCAATGGCGGCACGGTCCCCGGCCCCGGCGCCGCTCGCAGGGCCTCGGCGGTGCGGGTGTTCTCGTCGGTGATCTTGACCAGCCAGTCGACGCCTTCTCTCCTGCCCCGGAGCTCCTTGAGCCACTTCTTCTGCGACCCCGGCAACCACCAGTGCTCCTGGTCCCACCACGGGTCCTTCGGGTCGGGCGGCAGGTACTTCAGCCAGTGCCCGAACCAGGCGATCAGCCGCACGTCCACCCCGGCCGCCGCCTTCTCGACCAGGCGCTGTTGCAAGGTGCGACCGTCGGGGAACTCGAACCACGCGTGCGGGACCAGGCCCATCACCCAGCACAGGTCACCAGGCTGCAGGGTGTCGATCGCGGTCGCGATCTCGGCGAAGTAGCGGCGGCCGTCGACGGTCGGGCGCACGTCCACCGCGCGCGAGACCGGCGCGATATCGGATGCCGGGACCGGGCCGCGGGGCCGCAGGTACCGGTTCTCGAGCTGCTCCAGGGTGTCCGGCGGTGTGGTCACTGGCGGCTCGGTGGGCGGCGGGGGTCCGGAGGGCGGGGGTCCGGAGGGCGGGGGTCCGGACGGCGGGGGTCCGGACGGCGGCGCAGGTGGCTCAGCGGGCGGGACAGGTGGAGCGGGTGGCTCGGTGGGGGGCGCCGGCGGCTCGGCCGGTGGGGCCACGATCGGTGGCGGCGGGCTGCTGCCGGGCGGGGGCGTGGCACCGGCGGCGACCAGCGCGGCCTCGGTCTGGGAGCCGACCAGGCCGTCCACCGTCAGGGGCGGGTGCTCGGCCTGGAACTGCCGCACGGCGGCCTTGGTCAGCCGCCCGGAGACACCGTCGACCACGAGGCCAGCGCCCTGCAGCCGGTTCAGCTCGCCCTGGAACCACCTCACATACGGCTTGTCCTTGCGGGTCGGGATCTTCGGGCGCTCGCTCACCTCGACCAGACTGGGTGCGTACTCGGCCCATTCCGATCCGGCGGCGTCATCCTTGCTCGCCGTCGCGGCGGCCGTCGTCCGTGTCGGGTCGGACACCGGCAGTGTCGCGTCGGACACCGGCAGTGTCGCGTCGGACACCGGCAGTGTCGGGTCGGACACCGGCATAGCCACCTCGACGGCCCCGCGCTCCAGGATCCGCAGCAACACCGTGCCGGTGGGGATCGTGCCCCGGCCGTCGGCCACCCTGCGGGCCCACCGGTCGCCGACGCCGCGGGGCCGCTCGCCGTCCTCGACGACCAGCGCGTACCGCCCCGGGGTGCCGTCTTCGACCGCCCACCCGCGCCGGTGGGCGGTCCGCAGGTCGGTGACCTCGCCGTCGACCAACACCGACACCAGCACCCGGCCCTCGCCCACGGACCCGCGCACGAGCAGGTCGCCCGGCGCCAGCGCCCACGGGTCGAGAGCGGCCCCAGGGGCAGCGACCACCTGCACGCGCTCCCGCCAGCGCTCCACCAGGTCGGGCCGCCGGTCGAGCGCGTACGCATCGACGAGGTCACGGGGGGCGGCGCCGAGCGCCGCGAGCGTCGGCGTCGGCGCCAGGGGCGTGCTGGGGTCGAGCGGGGTGCTGGTCACGGCGTCCTCCTCAAGGACTCACGGTGTGCTGGTGCGACAGTGGGGTGGCCGGCCACCACCGGCCCGAGCAAGGCTCGGACGTCGAGGGATCCAGCGCCGGCGCGGACCGGCTCCGGTCCGCGATAAGGGCGGCAGCAGGCGAGCAGCCGGGCCCGCACCCGCGCGGCGTCCGTCGGTCCGTCGACGCCGAGCAGGCAGGCGATCGCGCCGGCCACGTGTGGGGCAGCCATGCTGGTGCCACTCATCCGGGTCCAGCGGGCCGGCGATCCCGACGGGTCGCC